>JAGRGD010000061.1 GCA_020445665.1 Rhodocyclaceae bacterium | reverse complement strand
GCGCGACGGCCTTGAGGGTGCCGAAGACGGTGGCCGCGCCGCACATGTCGAACTTCATCTCGTCCATCTCGGCGCCGGGCTTGAGCGAGATGCCGCCGGTGTCGAAGGTGATGCCCTTGCCCACCAGCACCACCGGCTTGTCCTTTGCCTTGCCGCCCTTGTAGTGCATGACGATCAGCTTGGGTGGCTCGATCGAGCCCTTGGCCACCGACAGCAGGGAGCCCATGCCCAGCTTTTCCATCTGGGCCCGGTCGAGCACCTCGACCTTGAGCTTCTCGGCCTTGCCGAGCTTCTTCGCCGTGTCGGCCAGGTAGGTGGGGGTGCACACGTTGCCGGGCAGGTTGCCCAGGTCGCGGGTCAGGGCCATGCCTTCGGCGGTTGCGACGCCCTGGGCCAGGGCGGTCTTTTCGGCCTCGGTGGGGCGCTTGGCCAGCAGCACGCGGACCTCGCCGACCCCCTTGGCCGCCTTGCTGTCCTTCTTGGCCCGCGGCGCGTCGAAGCGGTAGGCCGCAGCCTCGATCAGTCGACCCAGCTGGCGCAGGCACCAGGCGAGATCCCGCTCGGCGACGGCGATGCCGGAAAGGGCGACGGTGATGTCCTTGAAGCCGGCACCGGTGGCGACGCGCGCGACCGAGGCGACGACATCACGCCAGGCCTTGTCGGTCAGCGCCTCGGCGTCACCGAGGCTGACCAGAAGGAGGCGCTCGCAGGGCAGGCCGGCGGGGGCGTGGAGCATCAGGGTGGCGCCGGCCTTGTCGTCGAGGTCGCCGCGCGCGAGGATCCTGGCGAGGGCGCCGTCACTGGCTGCATCGAGCGCCGCGAAGGCGTCGCCGCGCGTCTTGCCGGCCTGCACGCCGACCACCAGGCAGGCGGTCTTCTGCTTCTCGGGGGCCCCGGTCTTTATGGTAAATTCCACTCGCTGCTCCTAGGAAATACGCGCCAAATCAAGCTCCGGCGATTATGGACGGATGATCAGATGGCGTCAAAATCACCCCCCCGTCAGCCCAACCCCAGACCCGCGCAATGATCTTCCTGCGCGCCGCCCAGCGCGAATTCGCCCACACCGCCGCCGGTGTCTTCGTCGCCCTCTTCGCGATCCTGATCTCCACCGTCCTGATCCGCCTGCTCGGTCAGGCGGCGGGCGGGCGTCTGGCATCCGACGTGGTGCTGGCGATGATCGGCTTCGGCTCGATCGCCCAGCTGCCGATCGTCCTGACCCTGACCCTGTTCATCGCGATCCTGACGACCCTGTCGCGCAGCTATCGGGATTCCGAGATGGTGGTGTGGTTTGCCTCGGGGGTGCCGCTCACGGCCTGGGTGCGGCCGGTGCTGCGTTTCGCGCTGCCGCTGGTGGTGGTGATCGCCGGGACGACGCTGGTGGTGGCGCCGTGGGCGCAACTGAAAACGGTCGAGTTCCGGGAGCGCTCGAACAACCGGGACGATGCGGCGCGGGTCGCGCCCGGCGTGTTCCGCGAGTCGGCCGGCGGGCAGCGGGTGTTCTTCGTCGAGACCGGGGCGGGGGAGGACGGTCGCGTCAAGAACGTCTTCGTCAGCACCATGCAGCACGGTCGGCTGGGTGTGATGGTGTCGAAGGAGGGCTATCTGCGCACGGACGCCGATGGCGCCCGCTTCGTGGTCCTCGAGAAGGGCCGGCGCTACGAAGGACGTCCCGGCACCGCAGATTACCGGGTCATGGAGTTCGAGAGTTACGCGGTGCGCATCCGCGCTCCGGAAGCCTCCGAACTGCCCCAGAAGCCGCGCATGCTGAGCGTCGCGCAGTTGATGGAGACGCCGATCCCGGCCTATCGCAGTGAACTGGCGGCGCGCATCGGCACGCCGGTGGCGGCGCTGCTGCTGGCCTTGCTGGCGATCCCGATGAGCTTCGTCAATCCGCGCGCCGGCCGCACCAACAACCTGATCGCGGCAATCCTGCTGTACCTGATCTACACCAACACCCTGTCCATCTGCCAGGCCTGGATCAAGGCCGGCAAGCTCGGCTTCGCGACCGGCCTGTGGGCGCCGCATGCGGTGATGGTGCTGCTGCTGCTTGTCCTCTTCGGTCGCCGGCTGTCCCTGCTGCGGATCTGGCGGAGCCGCGCGACATGAACATCCTGACCCGCTACCTCGCCCGCCAGATCTACGTCGCGACTTTCGGCGTGCTGCTGGCCTTCCTCGGCCTGTTCGCCTTCTTCGACCTGCTCAACGAACTCGATAACGTCGGCCGGGACGGGGGCTACGAGCTCTATCACGCGATGATCTACGTGGCGCTGATCCTGCCGGGCCGGGTGTACGAGCTGATCCCCATCGCGGTGCTGATCGGTTCGCTCTATGCGCTGACCAACCTGGCACGCAATTCCGAGATCACCGTGATGCGGGCCTCGGGCCTGTCCACCGCCCGGGCGCTGGCGCTCCTGGGCAGCATCGGCTCGGTCTTCGTGGCGCTGACCTTCGTCTTCGGCGAATTCATCGCGCCGCCGGCCGAGCGGGCCGCCCAGCAGTGGCGCCTGATCGCGACCCGCTCGGCCGTCTCGCAGGATCTCGCGAGTGGCCTGTGGGTGCGGGACGGGAAGCTCTTCGTCAATGTGGGTGTGCTCAAGCCGGATCGCAGCCTGGAGCATGTCCGGCTCTACGAGTTCGACGACCAGTACGCCCTTGTGTCCATCTCGGATGCCCGCCAGGGGGCTTTCGCCGGCGCCAAGGGCTGGCGGCTGACCGAGGTGGCGCGCACGCGCTTCCTCGGTGACGCCACTGAGGTGGAGGCGCTCGACGAAATCTACTGGCAGTCGGAGCTGACGCCGGAAGTCCTGAGCGTGCTGATGGTGGTGCCGGAGCGCATGTCGGTCCGCACCCTCTACAAGTATGTCTCGCACCTGCGGGACAACGGCCAGAAGTCCGAGCGTTATGAAATCGCCCTGTGGAAGAAGCTCGCCTATCCCCTCGCCGCACTGGTGATGCTGGCGCTGGCCCTGCCGTTCGCCTACACCCACGACCGGATGGGCGGGGTCAGCCTCAAGGTCTTCCTCGGCGTCATGCTGGGCGTTGCCTTCCACCTGCTGAACGGGCTCTTCTCGAACCTCGGCGTGATCAATGCCTGGCCACCGGTGGTGGCCGCGCTGACCCCGAGCCTGTTGTTCCTGTGTGCCGCAGGGACGATGCTGTGGTGGTTCGAGCGTCGCTGACAGGCGCCTCCGGGCCGCCCGGCTCGTGAACGGAAAACGGGGCGCCGCGTGGCGCCCCGTCTTTTTCCCGGGTCGGTCGGGATCAGCCCTGCTGGGCCTGCTGGGCAGCCTTCTTGGCGGCGGCCGCCTTGTAGTCCAGCTTTTCCTTGATTCGAGCCGACTTGCCCGAACGCTGGCGCAGATAGTAGAGCTTGGCGCGACGGACGTCGCCGCGGCGCTTCACCTCGATGCTGGCCACCAGCGGCGAGTAGGTCTGGAAGGTCCGCTCAACACCCTCACCGGAGGAAATCTTGCGAACGATGAAGGACGAATTCAGGCCGCGGTTGCGCTTCGAGATCACCACGCCTTCGTAGGCCTGGAGTCGCTCGCGGGTGCCTTCGACGACCTTCACCTGCACGATGACGGTGTCACCGGGCGCGAAAGCGGGGATGGTCTTGCCCTCGGAAACGCGGGCCATTTCTTCCTGCTCGAGTTGCTCAATCAGATTCATCGCGTCGTTACTCCTGTCTGTGGCCATTGGCCTTGGGGCAGAGCAGGTCGCCACCTGATACCACCGTTTGTGTGCTGCCCCGGATCATCTGTCCGGGGCGCTTCCATCGTCCTGCCCGAGGCTGTCGAGCAGGCGCTGGTCCTCTGGGCCGAGACGGGCCGCCGCCAGCAGGTCGGGGCGGCGCGCGCGGGTCAATGCCAGCGAGCGGGCCCGGCGCCAGCGCCGGATCTCGGCATGGTTGCCGGACAGCAGGACTGCCGGCACCCGTTGTCCTTCGTACTCTTCCGGCCGCGTGTAGTGCGGACAGTCGAGCAAGCCATCGACGAACGAATCCTCGATCGCCGAATCGGCATCGCCCAGCGCGCCGGGCAGTTGCCGGATGATCGCGTCCAGCAGCACCATCGCGGGCAACTCACCACCCGACAGCACAAAGTCGCCGAGCGATATTTCCTCGTCGACGCAGCGGTCGAGCAGACGCTGGTCGATCCCTTCATAGCGCCCGCACAGCAACACCAGCGCGGGCCGCTCCGCCAGCTCCATCACCTTGCGGTGCGTCAGCGGCGCCCCCTGGGGCGACAGACAGACGACCCGCCCGGGCTGGCCCGCAACGGCCGACTGGGCCGTTTGCGCAGCATCGATCGCGCGCGCCAGCGGCTCTGCCAGCATCACCATCCCCGGACCGCCACCATAGGGGCGATCATCCACCGTCCGGTGCCGGTCGCTCGCGAAATCCCGCGGGTTCCAGCACTGCAGGTCAAAGAGCTTGCGCTCTGCGGCCCTGCGCGTGATGCCGCTGCCGGTGAGGGCTGCGAACATCTCGGGAAACAGCGTGATCGCGTCGTAGCGGCGCAGCCCCGCGGTGGCTACCAATCCAGTTCCCAATCCACCAGGATCCGGCCCGCGGCGAGATCCACCTCGCTGACGTAGGCCGCGACAAACGGAATCAGTCGTTCCGTCTCGCCATCCTGCAACTGCAACACGTCGTGGGCGCCGGTTTCGATCAGGCCCGCGACCTTTCCGAGCACCTCGCCGGCCGGGTTTCTCACCTCAAGGCCGATCAGGTCGCCCCAGTAGTATTCGTCGTGACCCGGCTCCGGCATGGCCTCGCGTGGCGCGCCGATGAAGAGCTTGCCAAGTTGCTCCGCAGCCGTGCGGTCCGGTACTTCCTCAAAGCTGGCGACGAGGCTGTTGCCGTGCTGACGGCACGCCTTCAGCCGGAGCTGGCGCCAGGCGCCGTCTTCGACACTGTCGTCGGCGCTGACCCACCAGTGCTTCATTCGCCGCCAGGCGATGGGGTCGTCGCCGAAGGGATGGATCTTGACCCACCCCTGGATGCCGAACGGGGCGACAATCCGCCCCAGAACCATCATGCCTGTCAGGCGGCAGCCTTGGCGGCAGTCTTGACCAGGCGCTGAACGGTCGGCGACATCTTGGCGCCGTTCGAGGTCCAGTAGTTCAGGCGCTCGATGTTGACGTTGAGGCCGTTCTCACTACCGGAGGCCACCGGGTTGTAATACCCCACGCGCTCGATGAAGCGGCCGTCGCGACGGTCGCGCGAGTCGGCGGCAACGATGTTGTAGAAGGGGCGCTTTTTGGCGCCGCTGCGGGCAAGGCGGATGACGACCATGGAAAAATCCTGAATCGGGTTTCTGGAAAAACGCGCCAATATACGTGATTCGCCATGGCCGGGCAAGCTTCGTGTCGTCGTCGCTGCGCTGGACTTGGCACCTCACCGACGAATGGTATACAAGCTAGGGTTGGCGGAATTCTAGGATTGGATAGCGCGTGATGGCGGAGCAGTCGGAGGCGGCCCAGGCCCTCACCGAACCGGCACTGGACCCGGAAGTCGCTGAGGTCGTGCGGTTGCGGGCGCGGGTGGCCCGGTTCGGGATAGGGGAGAGTGACATGGGCGATCTCGCCGGTGTCGGTCGCCGTCTTACCGAACTGGCGCTGCCACTGCGCGCGCGCCTGGTCTCGACCCAGTTGCCGCTGCCCCGCGACTGCTACACCGAATCACGGGAGATGGTGGACGCGCAATCCGATTGCGCACGCCAGCACCTGCGCATCATGCAGAGCCTCCGCTCACCCTATCTATATGGTTTCCGTGGCAATGGCGAAGTGCTGGAAGAAGGGCTCAACCTGCTGGTCGATTCCTTCGAGACCTGCTGCGTCTCGGGCATCCTGCCACCCCAGGGCTTCTGGCTCTCGGCCCACGGTCTCTACCTGAAGGCCCGAGAGGACGGGTGCGATGCCGGCGTCCGGGCGTACAAGCGACTGCTCGCCCTGTCCACGATCCAGCCCGAGAGTTTTGCGGCGGGGGAACTGGTCCAGGTGTTCGGCCTCGTCAGTGCCTTTGCCGACGCGGGTGATCTGGTCAACGGTCATGGCGCGCTGCCGGGACAGGGCTGGTTCTGGGTCGACGTGGCGCAGGACGCCCCCCCGGTGGCGATCGTTCGACGTGACCCGCCCCCCCTCGACGATCTGGTGTATTTCTCGGCCACGTCTCTGGCCCGGGCGGTCAGCGACCGCCTCCACCGCCCGGGGGATGGAGGGGTTGAGGATGGCGCGGTCGAAAGTCCGGACGTTGTTTCCACGGACGAAGCTCTGATGCGGCGGCTGCGCGAACGCTGGGCGATGCCGCCCCGACGTTCGCAGCCAAGACGGCGCAGTGAGTATCAGGTGCAGGTATGCACCGGCCTCGATGCGATCTGGGACCGTCTGGTCCGCGGTGAGCGCGCGTCCAGTCCACCGCTGGAGTGGGTGGTCCAGAACGAGAGCCCGAGCGGTTTCGCGATCATGCGGGTCGCCGGGACGGGGGGCAGCCTTTCCGCAGGGATGGCCATTGCGCTGCGACGCACCCCCGATGCGCCCTGGTCCGTCTGCGTGGTTCGCTGGATTCGCAGCGAGCAGCCTGAGCAGGTGGAACTCGGCCTCCAGCTGGTGGCGCAGGCGGCGATCCCGGTGCGCGTGGCTTTCCGCAATGGCCCCTCGTCGAAAAAGCCGGCCCATGCGCTGGTGCTGCCGCCGCTGGAGGCGGTGCGGCGCCACCAGGCCGTGCTTGCCCCGGCCGGAACCTATGCCGCCCGACGCTTCATGCTCGTTCACGAGGGGGAGCGCCTGTATGTGGCCCAGGGGCGCCTGCTCAGCCTCGACATGCAGACCGAGGCTATCGAGCTGTTTCAGTTCGAGGTCGACCCCTACCCGATCTAGCCCGGGGTGGGCGCTGGCCCGCCGCGTCGGCCATCGGCCAGCAGGGCCGAGATCGGCTCGTCCATCGGGCCATGCAGGCGGGCCAGCCGATCCGCCAGGGCGATGCCGAGGGGGTCGCGATCCTGTGTCAGCCCCTCCGGCGACACGCCGAGCTTGCGCAGGACTTCGCCAAGCGGCAGCGCATCGCAACGGATCGACAGCAGCCATTGGCCGGTATCGGACGTGACCACCCAGCCGGCTCTCAGCAGCAGTTCAAGCAGATCTGCGGTGCGGGCCAGGCCGAGCCCGGTAGCGCGAGCGAGTGCCTCGATGTCGGGTGTGTTGCCATCGCGCTGGGCGGCATCGAGTTGATCAAGCAGCTTCAGCGCACCGAGGATATGGTCGCCGGCGAAGGGGCCGCGGCTGTGGCCGCGCAGGGAAGTCTCGGGCAGGACCGCTACCGCCACTGCGCAGACCAGGACCACCAGCCAGGACAGGTAGAGCCACAGAAGGAAGGTCGGTAGCGCGGCAAAGGTGCCGTAAATCAGGGTGTAGGTCGGGAACTGCGCCAGATACAGGGCGAACAGGCGCTGCACCAGTGACAGCAGCAGGGCCGCGAGCAGTCCTCCGACGAGGGCGTGGCGAAACCTGACCGGGCGGTTGGGCAGGGCCATGTAGAGGAGGGTGAACAGCGCGGCAAGGAGCCCGCCTGCGGTGCCCCTGGCAAAGGCGGTGTGGAACCAGTGGTCGCTCTGCCCGATGAGACCGAGGGTCAGGCTGGCGATCTGACCGAGCAGCGCGACGGCCACCGCCAGCACCATCGGGCCGACCGTCAGACCGACCCAGTACATCGAAAGGCGGGCGATCAGGGGGCGCCGGTGGGCCACTGCCCAGATCTGGTTGAAGGCCTTGTCGATGGTCAGCACCAGCATGACCGCCGTGACGATCACGATGCTGGTGCCGATCAGGGTGAGGTTGGTTGCCTTCTGGGTGAACTGAACCGCGTAGGTTGCGATGATCTTGCCGGCGGTGGCCGGTAGCAGGTTCTGCATCAGGAAGGTCTGCAGCGACTCGGCAATGTCCGCAAAGCCGGGCAGGCTCGCGAAAAGGATCAGGCCGACCGTCAGCAGCGGGACGAGGGCCAGCAGGGTCGTGAACGCCAGGCTCGCGGCCACCTGGGGGCAGCGGGAGGCGATCAGGCGATCCCGGAACTTGGTCCCGAAGGCTCGCAGGTAGGCGAGCAGGACGGACTCGGCCTCGGGCTGGGGCATGGGTGACGACCGGCAGTGGCTATAATCCGCGATTCTATCCAAGCGCCCGGACCATGCAGGAAATCCTCGTCCTCTATTACAGCCATCGCGGATCCGTGGCGGCCCTCGCGGAGCAGATCGCCATCGGCATCGATGCCGTGGCGGGCATGGCCGCCCGCGTCCGCACCGTGCCCCGGGTGTCCGCCGCATGCGAGGCCACCGAGGCCGAGGTGCCGTCCGACGGCCCGCCCTATGTCGAGATGCGCGACCTTGAAGAATGCGCCGGCCTCGCCCTGGGCAGCCCGACCCGTTTCGGCAACATGGCGGCGCCGATGAAGTACTTTCTCGATGGCACGGCAGCCGCCTGGCATGCCGGTGCGCTGGCGGGCAAGCCGGCCTGCGTGTTTACCTCGACGGCCAGCCTCCACGGTGGCCAGGAGAGCACCCTGCTGTCGATGATGCTCCCGCTTCTGCACCATGGCATGCTGCTGCTCGGTCTGCCCTATACCGAGCCCTGCCTGTCGGCCACGCGCTCGGGCGGGACACCGTATGGCGCCAGTCATGTGGCAGGCCGCGATGGCGATCCACGCCTCGCCGACGAGGAGGCTGTGCTCGCCAGAGCCCTCGGGCGGCGGCTGGCCGAGACCGTGAGGCGGCTGTCATGATGCCGTCCCTGAAGACCCTGTCCACGCTGTCGGCTACCCTGCTCGTGGCCCTGATCGTGCTGTGCGTCAGTTGGGAGATGTGGCTTGCGCCGGTGCGACCGGGCGGCTCGTGGATGGTGCTGAAGGGGGCGCTGCTGCTGTTGCCCCTGTTCGGCATCCTGCGTGGCCGGCGCTATACCTACCAATGGACCTCGATGTTCATCCTGCTCTACCTGACCGAGGGGGTGGTGCGCGCGGGTGACCCGGGTGTGGGCGGAACCCTCGCCCTCATCGAGGCGATCCTGTCCGGCCTGCTGTTCGTCAGTGTGGTGCTCTACGCGCGCAACAGCGCCCCTTCACGGACGGCGTGAAGTCCGACTTCAGGGCACATCAGGGAAAGTCAGCCACCAGTCTTTCGACGGGCAACTGCAGGTCTTCGCCGGTGCGCTGATAGTGGTCGAAGGCCGCGCTGATGCGGTGTCCGCCGTCGTCGAGCAGGTAACTCCTGCCGCACCCGCAGACCAGCACCCGGATGGCCTGGCGGATGTTCGAACCCCCCGCCAGGCTGGCGACGATCTGGATGAAGCGGGGATCCTTTCCCCGACGCCAGTCGATGGGCAATTTGACCAGCTCGCTGACCGCCATTGCGCATGGCGTGCCGGTCCGGCGAGGCCGGGTACTCACGGCCCGACCTGAGGATTCACCTTCTCGAACTTGCCGTGCAGCTTGTTCAGCGCATTTAGATAGGCCTTGGCCGAGGCGACGATGATGTCGGTGTCGGCCCCCTGGCCATTGACCACCTTGCCGTCGCGCGCCAGCCGGACGGTCACCTCGCCCTGGGCGTCGGTTCCGGTGGTGATCGCATTGACGGAGTACAGTAGCAGCTCAGTGCCGCTCCGGGCGACCGTCTCGATCGCCTTGAAGGCGGCATCGACGGGACCCGACCCGCTGGATTGCGCCTGGTGCTCGGCACCTCCCACCGACAGGGTCACCTCGGCCTGGGGCGTTTCGCCGGTCTCGGAGTGGAAGCGAGAGGAGAGCAGGCGGAAGTGCTCGATGTCGGGGGTCAGGGAGTCGTCCGACATCAGAGCCTGGAGATCCTCGTCGAAGATCTCGTGCTTCTTGTCGGCCAGCTCCTTGAAGCGGGCGAAGGCCGCATTGAGCTGCTCTTCGGAGCTGACCGAAATGCCGAGATCCTGCAGCCGCGCGCGGAAGGCGTTGCGGCCCGAGTGCTTGCCCAGCACCAGCTTGTTGGCGCCCCAGCCCACGTCTTCGGCGCGCATGATCTCGTAGGTCTCCCGGTGCTTGAGCACGCCATCCTGGTGAATGCCGGACTCGTGGGCGAACGCGTTGGCGCCGACGATGGCCTTGTTGGGCTGGACCGGGTAGCCGGTGATCTGGGAAACGAGCTTGGAGGCGGGAACGATCTGGGTGGTGTCGATATTTGACGTCACCGGGAAGATGTCGCCGCGGGTGCGCACGGCCATCACGACCTCCTCGAGGGAGGCATTGCCGGCGCGTTCGCCGAGGCCGTTGATGGTGCACTCCACCTGTCGGGCGCCGGCCAGGACCGCGGCGAGGGAGTTCGAGACGGCGAGGCCCAGGTCGTTGTGGCAGTGCACCGACCACACCACCTTGTCGGCGTTGGGAACGCGCTCCAGCAACTGGCGGATGGTGTTGGCGAACTGGTCGGGCACGTTGTAGCCGACCGTATCGGGTACGTTGATGGTCCTGGCGCCGGCGTCGATCACCGCCTCGAAGATCCGGCACAGGAAGTCGAGCTCGGAGCGGCCGGCGTCTTCGGCCGAGAATTCGACGTCATCGGTGTACTGACGCGCCCAGCCGATCGCCTTGACCGCCTGCTCGACCACCTGGTCGGGCGACATGCGCAGCTTCTTCTCCATGTGGATCGGGCTGGTCGCGATGAAGGTGTGGACCCGCCCCCGGGCAGCGGGGCGGATGGCCTCGCCGGCCCGCCCGATGTCCTTCTCGTTGGCCCGCGCCAGCGAGCAGACGGTGGACTCGCGGACCACCTCGGCGATGCCGCGAACCGCCTCGAAGTCGCCGTTGGAGGCCGCGGCGAAGCCCGCCTCGATCACATCCACCCGCATCTTCTCGAGCTGGCGGGCGATGCGCAGTTTCTCTTCGCGCGTCATGGACGCGCCGGGGCTCTGCTCGCCGTCGCGCAGCGTGGTGTCGAAGATGATCAGGGCGTCTTTCATGCGCGGCTCCATGGGGATGCGTCCGCGCACGGATCGGCCGGGCGGGCGCCACGATTGGGAATCTGACTATATGTCACCACCCGGAGGGCGGCAACCGGACTCAGGCGTCGTCAGTCGGGGTTGGCGAGTCTTCGGCCGACGGCTTGCGCCGGCGCCGGCTCAGCAGCAGGACGTAGCCGGACAGGGCGTAGCCGAGGAACAGGATGAACAGCACCAGCGCCGGGTCGATCGAGACCAGGGCGAAGGCGAGCATCACGCCGAGGATGACGAAGAAGGGCACGCTGCGGCGCAGGTTGATCTCCTTGCCGCTGTAGTAGGGCACGTTGGAGACCATGGTCAGGCCGGCGAAGATCGTCAGTGCACCCGCAAACCAGCGCAGGTCGTGGCCGGCGAAGCCGTTATCGATGGCGACCCAGACCATGCCGGCGACCAGGGCGGCGGCAGCGGGACTGGGCATGCCCTGGAAGAAGCGCTTGTCGACGACATCGATGTTGGTGTTGAAGCGCGCCAGTCGCAGTGCGGCGCCGGCACAGTAGATGAAGGCCGCGATCCAGCCGATCTTGCCCATGTCCTTGAGCGCCCACTCGTAGGCCACCAGTGCCGGCGCGGCACCGAAGGACACCATGTCGGAGAGGCTGTCGTACTGGGCGCCGAACTCGCTCTGGGTGCGGGTCAGGCGGGCGACACGGCCATCCAGGCCGTCGAGTACCATCGCGATGAAGATCGCCACCGCGGCGGCCTCGAAGCGCAGGTTCATGGCCTGGACAATGGCGTAGAAGCCCGCAAACAGGGCCGCCGTGGTGAACAGGTTGGGCAGCAGGTAGATGCCGCGGCGGCGGCGTTCGGGATTCATCAGCGGGGTGCGTGGCATAGGGTCGGGCACGTCGGGAGCAGTCGCTGCAGAGACCCGATTGTACTCCAGCCCCCGTGACAGCCCGTCGCGGCCGTGGCGTGCCCTGCAGGATGCCGCTGCCCGGTCGTGAACGGAAAAGGCCGCCAGCGCCGTCGGGCGCCAGCGGCCAGGAAGGCAAGGCGGTCGATCAGTTCTTGGACTGGTCCACCAGCTTGTTCTTCTTGATCCACGGCATCATCTCGCGCAGCTGCTCGCCGACCGTCTCGATCGGGTGGGCGGCGGTCAGGCGGCGACGGGCCGTCATCGACGGGTAGTTGGTGCGGCCCTCGAGGATGAACATCTTGGCGTACTCGCCGGTCTGGATGCGCTTGAGCGCCTCGCGCATGGCGTAGCGCGACTCCTCGTTGATGACCTCGGGGCCGGTCACGTACTCGCCGTACTCGGCGTTGTTCGAGATCGAGTAGTTCATGTTGGCGATGCCGCCCTCGTACATCAGGTCGACGATCAGCTTGAGCTCGTGCAGGCACTCGAAGTAGGCCATCTCGG
>JAGRGD010000060.1 GCA_020445665.1 Rhodocyclaceae bacterium | reverse complement strand
TTGCCTTTGGTACTGCCCTCTTCCTCATCACCGATGAAGCCGAAGGTACGTACGCCGCCAGTGAGCGTAAGCTGGGGCACCAGCTCCAGCAGGCTCTCATACACGCTGCCGAGTTCTTCGGAATCCATGTCCCGGTAGTTCACCCGCGAGAGCGCGGCCCCGTCGCGGAAGAAGCACAGGCTGAAGAGCGCGGAGAGCAGCGCCTGGTTTTCGAGTTGGGCGGCTTCGAGGTCCGGGCATTGGGCGGCGTTGAACAGACCGCCGAGGGCCGGCAGGCCGAGCACGGGCTGACCCTTGCCGAGGCCACCGAAGGTGATGGTGAGCACCTGCCACAGGTCTGCATGGCGGTCGTAGCTGCGGCGGCGGGCAGCGAGTTGGCGCAGGCGGGTGAGGCTGTAGCCGGCCAAGTAGCGCTCGCGGGCCTCGGGCGTGGCATCGGGCGCGAAGACGAGCTCTCGGTCTTCGATGGTGGCCAGGAAGATGAAGCGATAGATGAGGCGCAGCAGCTGCTCAAAGTAGGCCCGGGTGCTCAGTTCGCCTGCCTCGATGCGACGGCGCAGCTCGGCGTTGTCCTTGTGGGCGAGAAAGCCCGTGCCCAGGGCGCGCAACGCTTCGGTAACGCCGACGCGCAGTCGGTCTCGGGCGCGGATGCCGTCTTCCTGCGCGGTGTTGCGCCAGCGCTCCAGGGCGCAGTCGGTGGGTTCGGTGCCGACCTTGCCGAAGCGGCTGGCATGGGCGAGCAGCCACAGGGCGGTGAAATCGGGGTAGAGGCCTTCGGTGAAGATGGCTTCGAGGTCGGCCTCGATATAGGCCGGGCGGGTCAGGCTGGCATTGTCGCGCAGGATGCGCAGCTTGAACCCGTTGCTGACCACCGCCCACAGGCATTCACCACTGGCGTTGAGGTATTCCTGCGCGAGCAGGAAAGGCGAGCGGCGGCGGACGCCATCGCCGTGATGGCTGCTGGGCTTGTCGAGCCCTTGGTCGTGGGCGGCGAACACGAGGGGGATGCGCCCCTCGCCGGCTGTGAACCCAATCGGGAAGATGCGCTCATCGAGGGTGACCTGCCCGACCGACCGCAGGTCGGCAAAGCCGAGCACCTGCCTGCAGAAGGGTTCGAGAAAGTCGCGCGCCGTCACCTGGTGCGTATCGAGGTCGGTGCGTTCTCGTTTGGCGGAGAAGTCCTTCCAGAGGTTTTGGCCAATTTTCCAGTAGCGGCCGATTTCGTCGCGCAGCTTGAGGCCACGGGGGATGTCGTAATCAGCCTCGGACTGCTCGGCGGCCTCGAGGTGGGCGACCTTGTTCAGAAAGTCCGGCGCCAGCAAGGCCCCTTCGATGGACAAGGCGTTAAAGGCGAGTTCCTGGTTGCTTCGGCGTGCCATGTTGTTATGAATTCCAGTGCTGTGGCATCAGGCCGGGATGAGGACGTAGACGCCCATGATGTCGACCGGCAGGCTGGGCGTGCCGCGGTATTCGCCGCGCGCCCCGGCCGCCTCGCGAACGCGGCGGTGGTCTTCGAGCAGTTGCTGGGCACGACTCCGTGCCAGCGCCTCGAGTTGTTCATCAAGCGCGGGCAGCTGGTCGAGCGCTCGCTGGATGTGCTGTTGCTTGAGCGGCGGCGGCATGTTCCGCAGGGGCTCGGCGGCCATGAGGGCACGCGCATCCGCGTCGCCCATCGGCGAATCTTCAGCGCCCGTGGCAAAGCCAATCGCCTGGGTTTCTTCACACAGCAGCAGGCGGGATTGCCCCCGGTGCGTGACGGTGAGCTGGTGGCGCAAGCGAGTGAGCACCACGATGGTCTTCGTGGTCACCGCACCGGTAAAGATGGCGCCGGCGCGGGCGACGATTTCCAGCGCCGAACCCTCGTCGCTGTTTGCCTCGTCCAGGGCCCGCTCAAGCAGGTAATCGGCCAGGGTGGTGACCAGGGGGTGTGTACGATGGATGAACTGCGCCCTTTGCGCGGCGGGTTGGTGGAAGTCGATGCGAACTGTGCCGGACAGGTTCTCGCCTTCCATGCGCTCCCGGACGGCGGCAGGCAGGCTGTCGGCGTGCAGCTTCCAGTGTTTACCGCCCGCCTTGCTCACTTCTTCGAGCGGTGCGCCCAGTTGCTGGGCAGCGCGTTTCACGAAGCGCTCGACATCGTCCTCGCCACCCAGCACGGCCAGCGTGCGTTGCCATTCGGGCAGCACGTCTTCGGGTTTCAATCGGCGCTGTGCGAAAAGGGTGCGGTTTTTCGAGGCCTTGTCCCGGGCCGAGGTCCAGGCAGTATCGATGGCCTGTTCCGGGTCGCCAAAATCCAGCCCCAGCTGGGGCACCTTGTTAGGTGATGAACCCTTGCGCAGCAGCACGGCGCCGACCAGCGCCTGGGTGAGCTTGCCTTCGTCGTCGGGCATGGGCACAAGAACGCCAAGCTCTTTCTTGATGCTCTCGGCCTTGCGCAGGATGACCTGCAGCACGGCGCCATCGACCGGGTTGTCCTGACCGAAGAGCATGGTACTGCGCACTTCAGGCGCCTTCTGGCCGAAGCGGTCGACACGGCCTTCGCGCTGCTCGTGGCGGGTCGGGTTCCACGACAGGTCGTAGTGCACGACGGCAGTGAACAGGTTCTGCAGGTTGATACCTTCGGACAGGCAGTCGGTGGCCACCAGGATGCGCTGCTCGGACTCGCCCATGGCTTCGACCGCCACTTCTCGCTCGGAGGGCGCGAATTCGCCGGTCACGGCGGCGATGGTGTGGTCCTTGAAAACGCCGCGCAGCTGCTCGGCCACGTAATGGGCCGTGGCGATGTAGCGGCAGAACACCACGGGCTGGAAGCCGGCATCGGTGAGTTCCTTGAGGTGTTCGATGAGGCGCTTGAGTTTGGGGTCTTTCTTGCTGCCCACCAGCGCCTCGGCCCGTGCCATAAGGGCGCTCAGCCATTCTCCGTCTTCGGTGCGGGCACCGGGTTCGATGTCCTGGGTGGTGAGGTCGTCTTCGACGCCATCAAGCACACGCTCGCGGCCCTGGGCATCGGCTTCCTCTTCCGACAGAGCTGCCTCGGTGTCCGCGCCGTCTGT
>JAGRGD010000059.1 GCA_020445665.1 Rhodocyclaceae bacterium | reverse complement strand
GACGGCCTGATCGCGGCCGGCTACTATCCGAATCCGGTGCCTCACGCCGACGTGGTCACCTCGACCACCCACAAGACCCTGCGCGGCCCACGCGGCGGCATCATCCTGATGAAGGCCGAGCACGAGAAGGCGATCAACTCCGCCATCTTCCCCGGCCTGCAGGGCGGCCCGCTGATGCACGTCATCGCCGCCAAGGCCGTGGCCTTCAAGGAGGCCCAGGCGCCGGAGTTCAAGCACTATCAGGAGCAGGTCATCGCCAACGCGCGGGTCATGGCGCGTGTGCTCGGCGAGGAGCGCGGCCTGCGGATCGTCTCGGGCCGCACCGAAAGCCACGTCTTTCTGGTGGACCTGCGGGCCAAGCAGATCACCGGAAAGGAAGCCGAGGCCGTGCTCGGCAAGGCTCACATCACGGTCAACAAGAATGCCATTCCGAACGACCCGGAGAAGCCTTTTGTCACGTCCGGCATCCGCGTCGGCACGCCGGCGATGACGACCCGCGGCTTCACCGAAATCGAGGCCGAGAAGGTGGCGCACATGATCGCCGACGTCCTCGACGCACCCCACGACGAAGCGGTCATCGCCCGGGTGCGCGAGCAGGCGGCAGCGCTGTGCGGGCGCTTCCCGGTCTACGGCGCCTGATGTCGCGCGCGGCGCCACCGGGTCCACCGGCCGGCGCCGCGTCGCGTCCCACCGCGACATGAAGTGCCCTTTCTGCGGCGATCCCTCCACCCAGGTCACCGATACCCGGGAGAACGAGGACGCCGATACCGTCCGCCGTCGCCGTCGCTGCCTGGCCTGCGACAAGCGATTCACGACCTACGAGCGCATCGACCTCAAGCTGCCCGTCGTCATCAAGCGCAACGGCAGCCGCACCGAGTTCGACCGCAACAAGCTCCTCGGCAGCATGAAGCTGGCCCTGCGCAAGCGCCCGGTCATGGCCGAGAGCGTCGACGAGGCGATCGCGCGTATCGAGGAGCGCCTCCTGACCCTCGGCGAGCGGGAGATTCCCAGCGAGAAGCTCGGTGAGCTGGTCATGCGCGAATTGCGCAAGCTCGACAAGGTCGCCTACGTGCGCTTCGCGTCGGTCTATCGCAATTTCGAGGACGTGGAAGGCTTTTCCGAGGCAATCCGGGAGGTCACCCGGGGCCGCGCCCGCGCCTCGAAGACCTGAGCGGCACGATGGCCGCTTTCTCCTCCGCCGACCACCGCTGGATGAGCGAGGCCCTGCGCCTGGCCGAGCGCGGGCTGCTGAGCACCAGCCCCAACCCGCGCGTTGGCTGCGTCATCGTGCGGGACCACGAGCTCGTCGGGCGCGGCTGGCACGAGCGGGCCGGCGAGGCCCACGCGGAGGTCCATGCCCTGCAGGGTGCAGGACGCCTGGCCGAAGGCGCGACCGCGTATGTCTCGCTTGAGCCCTGTGCGCACCATGGCCGCACGCCGCCCTGCACCGACGCCCTGATTGCCGCTGGCGTGCGCCGCGTCGTCGCGGCCATGCAGGACCCCAACCCCGCGGTTTCGGGCCGAGGGCTCGCCCGCTTGTCCGAGGCCGGGATCGATACCGCGTGCGGACTGCTCGAATCCCAGGCCGAGGCGCTCAACTGCGGCTTCGTGTCGCGCATGCGGCGCGGACGCCCCTGGCTTCGCGTCAAGCTGGCGACCAGTCTGGATGGTCGGACGGCTCTCGCCAACGGCCAGAGCCAGTGGATCACGGGCACCGAGGCCCGGGCCGACGGCCACCGCTGGCGGGCGCGCAGCTGTGCGGTTCTGACCGGCGTTGGCACGGTGCTGGCCGACGACCCTCAACTCACCGTGCGCGCCGTCAGAACCTACCGCCAGCCCATTCGCGTCGTGGTCGACAGCCAGCTCCGCACGCCTCCGGCGGCCCGGGTGCTCGAGGCCGGCCGAACGCTGGTCTACTGCGCTGAGGGTACACCGGAACGCATCGCCGCCCTGCAGGCGCGGGGCGCCGAGGTCATCTGCCTACCGGACGAAAGCGGCCGGCGGGTGGACCTGTGGTCCATGCTGCGCAGCCTCGCAGACCTGGGCATCAACGAAGTCCTGAGCGAGGCTGGCGCGACCCTGAACGGCGCGTTGGTGGCGGCAGGCTGCGTCGATGAACTGGTGGTCTACCAGGCGCCAATGCTGCTGGGCCACCTGGCACGCGCCGGGCTCGAACTGCCCGCCTTTGCCAACCTGCAGGAGGCCGGCCGCTGGCAACTCACGGATGTCCGCCAGATCGGCTCCGACCTGCGCGTGATCCTCGCTGCAATGCCGGACTGACCCCGCCTACTTGTACTCGCGCAGTTCGACCGGCGTGTCGTCTCGATCACCGTGGGGATGGTGGTCGTACACCTTGATGTAAACCTCGTTCGACTGCTTCAGCAACCGCTCCGGCGAACGGAGGTTGTGGATCTGCGTGTCTTCGGAGAAGTAGATGAAGGCACGCAGCAGCTTGGTCATGAGGGAATTGTCGAGATGGAAGCCGGCGTCGGTGAGAGCCAGTTCGAGAGATTCCAGCGAATACTCAAGGATCGAGTACTCCACACAAATCGTGTCGGACCGCTCGGCTGGCCTCGCCACCAGACCGCGCAATGCCCTCAGCGCCGAGCAGGCCTGTTCCACCTGGTTGGGCGGCAGGGGCCGGAAGCGGATCTCCCGTTCCTTGTGGAGACCCGAAACCGCCGCGCCGTGATGCTCGCCGTGCCGCCGCCCGGCAAGCTTGTAAGCCGTCTCGCGCCGCATGCCTGCGCCCCCGTCCCGTTCCTACAGGCGACTATTCTGGATGATCTGCAGGCCCTTGAGAAGATTGATCGCCTGGGCGAGCTGGTAGTCGTCCTTGCCCGCCATCTCGAAGCGGACAGGACCGCCGTGATCTTCAGATTTGTCCGCGCCCTCGCCCTCACCCTTGGCCGCGTCGGCCTTGGCCGGCTCGCCCGCCTTTTCCTCCCGATCGTTCTCGAGGTGCCCCACCAGATCGACTTCGCGTACCCGCTGCGCCGCCTGGGCACCCGGCGACTCCTCGACGAGGATGTCGGGCACGATGCCGGTCGCCTGGATCGAACGCCCGCTCGGCGTGTAGTATCGCGCCGTAGTCAGCTTGATCGCGGAGCTGTTGTTGAGCGGCAGGATGGTCTGCACCGAGCCCTTGCCGAAGGTCTGGGTGCCCATCACGATGGCGCGTTTGTGATCCTGCAGCGCGCCCGCCACGATTTCCGAGGCTGACGCCGAGCCGCCATTGACGAGGACGATCATCGGCACGTCCTTGACGCCCTCGGGAAGGCTCCGAAGGAAGTCGTTGCTGGTACCGCGCAGGTAGTCGTCGGGGCTGGCGTTGTACTTGCGCTTGGCGTCCTCGGTGCGACCGTCGGTGGAAACCACCAGCGCACCCGACTGCAGGAAGGCCGCCGAGACACCGACGGCACCATGCAGCAGGCCACCCGGATCGTTGCGCAGGTCCAGCACCAGGCCCTTGAGCGGCGTCTCCTTGTACAGCCGGCCCAGGTGTTCCACCAGGTAGCGGCCGGTGTTTTCCTGGAACTGGACGACGCGGACATAGCCGTAGCCCGGTTCGACCATCTTGGACTTCACGCTCTGGACCTTGATGACCTCGCGCACGATCGTAACGATGACCGGCTTGGTCTCGCCCTTGCGGGCAATGGTCAGGATGATCTCGGTGTTCGGCTTACCGCGCATGCGCTTGACCGCATCGGAGAGGGTCATGCCCTTGACCGGCGTGTCGTCGAGCTTGACGATCAGGTCGCCCGCCTTGACGCCTGCACGGAACGCCGGGGTGTCCTCAATGGGTGAGATCACCTTGACGAAGCCATCCTCCATCCCGACCTCGATGCCCAGACCGCCGAACTCACCCTGGGTGCCGACCTGCAGGTCCTTGAAGGCATCCGCATCCAGATAGGCGGAGTGCGGGTCCAGGCCCGACAACATGCCGCTGATGGCCTGGGTGATGAGCTTCTTGTCCTCGACGGGCTCGACGTAGCCCTGCTTGACCGCGTTGAAGACGTCGGCAAACGCACGCAGTTCCTCCACGGGCAGCGGCAACGACGTTGCGCGCTCGGCCTGTGCCGTCAGGTTGAGACTGATCAGCACGCCGGCGCACACGCCAGTCATGACCAATCCGATCTTTTGCAGCCTGCTACCCATGTAAGCTCCAGTGTCTTTCGGCGGCCTCGCGGCTACCCAGCTTCAGGACTTCGCCATCCCTACCTGCGGACCCACTTGAGAGGATCCACCGGCTCTCCACGATGGCGGATTTCAAAGTATAAACCCGATTCTCCGGTGCCCCCGTCCACGCCGACGCCAGCGATCGCTTCCCCGGCGATAACCTGCTGCCCCAGACGAACGACGACGATGTCGTTGTTGCCGTAAATGGTCAGGTAACCTTTGCCGTGATCGACGATCACCAGATTGCCGAATCCCCGCAACCAGTCGGCGAAAACCACTTCGCCGGCGGCCACCGCCCGCACCTCGGCGCCTTCTTCCGCGCGGATGAAAACACCTTTCCACAACGCGCCGCCATCGACTCTCGGCTCGCCGAAGCGCCCGATCATCTCGCCGGCGACCGGCGCACCGAGCCGGCCCTTGAGCTTGGGGAAGGCGGTCCGTTGGCGTGAACTGCTCACCGGCTCATCGATCATCGCCACCACGGGCTCCCGCGACGATTGACCCTGTTCCGGTCGCGGCGGTTCCGTGACAGGCGACGAAGCGTCGGATTCTGCCTCTGCACGGCGAGCCTCCTCCTGCGCCAGTCGCTCGAGCCCCTCGATCAGCTTGCCCAGGCGCTGCTCATCGACGCGCAGGCTGGCCACCTCGCGCTTCTGCTCCGCCACCCGAGACGCAAGGGCCGCTGACTGACGGCGGTAGTCGGCTCGCCGCTTGGCCAGTTCGCGCCGCTCCTGCTCCTGACGGGCCTCGACCGCCAGCAGGCGGTCCCGCTGCGCATCGATGCGCTCCGCCACCTCGGACAGCGCTGCGATGTCGTCCCGCTGTGCGTCGATCAGGGACAGGTTGGCGGCGCCGATACGCTGCAGATAGACGCTGTCGCGGGCGACCTGATTCGGGCTCCGGCTGGCCAGGAAATCCGCCAGTCGCGCGTCGCCGCCCCGCTCGTAGTAATCCCGCAGCCACTGCGCGAGCCGAGCCCGCCGGTGCTCGATGCGCGTGGCGAGCTCGGTACGGTCGGCCTCGAAACGGGCCAGCTCCCGGGTCACCGTCTCGAGCTGGCCCCGGGTCTCCCGCACGCGGCGACCCGCTGCGGACAACGCGCGGCCCGCCTTGGCGAGATCGTCCTCGAGCGCCTTGTGGCGCTTCTCGTCGCTGCCCAGGGAGCGCTGGAGTGCGGTGATGCGCCCCTGCAGAGCCTCCAGCTCAGCCCGCGAACGGACGATATCCTCGGCGCCCACGAGCGGCGCCATTGTGGCCAGGGCAACACCTGCCAGCAGGCGGAGGCATGCCATGAAAAAACGCCCCGCGGCCAGAGCGGCGGGGCGCCTGCAGGAACGCTGCACCGGCGCGATCAGCGTGCCTTGCCCTGGCCGGCCACCGCCGCCTGGGCCGCCTTGATGGTATCCGCGTCAGCGAGGTAGTAACTCTTGATCGGCCGGACGTTCTCGTCCAGTTCATAGACCAGGGGCTGCGCGGTCGGGATGTTGAGGCCGACGATGTCCTGATCGGAGACGCCGTCCAGATATTTGATCAGTGCACGCAGGCTGTTGCCGTGGGCGGCGACCAGCAGGCGGCGACCTGACAGGATCTGCGGCACGATGACCGTCTCCCAGTAAGGGACGACGCGGGCCACCGTATCCTTGAGGCACTCGGTGCGCGGAAAGGCGCTTCGCGGCAGCGACGCGTAGCGAGGATCCCGGTCGGTGATCCGCTCGTCGCCGGCGTCGAGCGCTGGCGGCGGGGTGTCATAGGAACGCCGCCAGACCAGGACCTGCTCGTCACCGAACTTGGCGGCCGTCTCGGCCTTGTTGAGCCCCTGCAGCGCACCATAGTGGCGCTCGTTGAGCCGCCACGAATGCTCGACCGGCATCCACAGGGCGTCGAGCTCCTCGAGCACGATGTTCAGGGTCTTGTTGGCCCGCTTCAGCACCGAGGTGAAAGCGAGGTCGAAGGCGAAGCCCTCGTTGCGCAGCAACTGGCCGGCGGCGCGGGCCTCGGTCACGCCGGTCTCGGTCAGATCCACGTCGGTCCAGCCGGTGAATCGGTTTTCCTTGTTCCAGGTGGATTCGCCGTGGCGGAGAAGAACGATCTTGTACATAGGGGATGATTCAGGAGGGTTTGAAAATCGGGCCGCTCCGGTGTTCTGCGACCTCACGAGGCCAAGCGCGTCCCGGGCGGAAAAGTGATATTTTATAGTATTCGACCCTGCACCCGCGGCGAAACGCATCGTGAATTCAAAGGCCATCATCGACCTGATCGACAAGCAGGAGCACATCGAGACCGCTGCCCGTGCGCTCAAGGCGATCTCGCATCCGCTCCGCCTGAAGATCCTCTGCGTCGTCGGCGATGCGGAAGCCTGCGTGCAGGAGATCGTCGAAGCGGTCGGCACCTCGCAGAGCAATATCTCCCAGCATCTCGCAATCCTGCGGGACAAGGGCGTGCTGTTGACCCGCAAGGACGCCAACCGTGTCTACTATCGCGTCGGCGACCAGCGCACCCTGCAACTGATCGTCCTGATGCGCGAGGTATTCTGCGGCGTACCCGCCGACAGACACTAGCAACCCGACGGAGCACCGATTGGAATTCCTTCAGCAAAACTGGCACTGGGCCGCCCTGGCCGTTGCCAGCGGCAGCATGCTGCTGTTCCAGATGATCAAGGGCAAGAGCCCTGACGAACTGAATCCGGTGGAGGCCACCCTCAAGATCAACCGGGAGGACGCGGTCGTCGTGGACGTGCGCACCGCCGACGAATACGTCAAGGGGCACATCCCGAACGCGCGCAACATCCCCCTCGGCGATCTCGAGAAGCGCAGCGGCGAACTCCTTAAATCCGGCCAGCCCCTGATCCTGTGCTGCGCGACCGGCGCCCGCTCGACTGCCGCCATGGGGACGCTGCGCAAGGCCGGCGCGACGACTGTGTTCAACCTGGCCGGCGGTATCGGCGCCTGGGAACGCGCCGGCCACCCCCTGGCCAAGGGGAAGAAGAAGCGATGAGCGCCCATGTCAGGATGTACGCAACCGGCACCTGCCCCTTCTGCATCCGGGCCGAAAGCCTGTTGCGCCGCAAGGGGGTCGACATCGAGAAGATCCGCGTCGATCTCGACCCTGCACGTCGCGAGGAGATGATGTCCCTCTCTGGCCGGCGCACGGTACCCCAGATCTTTATCGGCGACCGCCACATCGGTGGCTGCGACGACCTCCACGAACTCGACCACGCCGGCGGACTGGATCCGCTGCTTTCCGGGGACGCCACCTGAGCGCCCCACTTCCCATCACTCATCAGCAGGTAGGACTCATGGCCGAAAACAACCAGCCCGTATTCACGATCGAAAAACTCTACGTCAAGGATCTCTCCGTCGAGGTGCCGAACGCACCGGCCGTGTATCTGGAGCGCGAAAACCCCCAGATCAACGTGCAACTGCGCACTGACGGCAAGCAGGTTGGCGAGGGCATCTACGAGGTGGTCCTGACGGTGACGGTGTCGGCCAAGCTGGCGGAGGACAAGACGGTCTTCCTGGTCGAAGTGGCCCAGGGCGGCATCTTCCAGATCCGCAACGTGCCGGAAGGTGACCTCGAGCCCATCATGATGATCGGTTGCGCCAACATCCTGTTCCCGTACGCCCGCGAGACGGTCTCCGACGCCGTGACCCGCGCCGGCTTCCAGCCCGTGCTGCTGACGCCGGTGAACTTCGAGGCCCTCTACCAGGCCCGCCAGCAGCAGGCTGGCCAGGCCAGCGCCGAACCGGCTGCGGAGACGCCGGTCCAGTGATGCGGCGCGCCCGATTCGCCGCGGCGCTGCTCGCGGCCATCGCGTTGCCGGTTGCCGCGGCCGAGTTCAAGTCGGCCGCGGCGCCCGCGATCAGCTATGACTCGCCGTCCGAACGCGGCCGCAAGGTCTCGATCATCCGCCCGGGTACCCCACTGGAGGTCATCGTCGGCCTTGATCAGTGGCTCAAGGTCCGCGACGTGACGGGGGCCATCAACTGGGTCGAGCGACGGCTCCTCGCCGATCGCCGGACGGTCCTCGTCAGCGTGCCGCGTCTGGTCGTGCGAACCGAGCCGGCAAATGACGCGCCGGCCAGGTTCGAGGCCGTCAAGGACGTCGTGCTCGAGTTGGTCGAGGCGCCCCGCTTTGGCTGGATTCAGGTTCGCCATCCGGACGGCGATGCCGGCTACGCCCGGGCCATCGAAGTCTGGGGGCTGTAGCCCATGAAGATCGGCGTATTCGGCGCCGGCGCCTGGGGCACCGCGCTGGCGCTCGCCTACTGTGACGACCACGACGTCACGCTCTGGTCCTGGCGCGACAGCGAAGCCCGGGAGTTGCTGACAGACGGCGAGAACCGTCGCTACCTCCCAGGCGTTCCATTGCCGGCCTCGCTGCGGGTGACGAGCACCTTCGAGGAGGCCGCGATCGGCGCCGACCTCCACCTGATCGTCACGCCGCTGGCGGGCCTTCGCGACGCGGTGCGGGGCCTCAAGCAGCTTGCGCCCGGTACCCCGACCCTCTGGGCGTGCAAGGGCTTCGAGGCCGAGACGGCCCATCTTCCCCATGAGATCGTTCGCGAGGAACTCGGCGATGATGCCCCCTGCGGGGCCCTGACCGGCCCGAGCTTCGCGGCCGAAGTCGCCCGTCACATGCCCACGGCCATCACGCTCGCGTCCAGCCGGGAAGGATTCGCCGAGCACTGGATTCACGAGTTGCACCGCCCCACCCTGCGTCTCTATGCCAACAGCGACGTGGTCGGCGCCGAGGTCGGGGGCGCAGTCAAGAACGTCATGGCGGTCGCGGCCGGCATTTCGGACGGCATGGGCTTCGGTCTCAATGCGCGCGCAGCCCTGATCACGCGCGGCCTGGCCGAGATGTCCCGCCTTGGCGTGGCCCTCGGCGCGCAGCCCGAGACCTTCATGGGCCTCGCCGGCATGGGCGACCTGATCCTGACCTGCACGGGTGATCTGTCGCGCAACCGTCGCGTCGGGCTCGCGCTGGCTGAAGGCAAGAGCCTCGAGCAGATCCTCGAGGACCTGGGGCATGTCGCTGAAGGGGTCAACACGGCTCGCGTCGTCGGCCGCCTGGCAGCCCGGCACGCCATCGAGATGCCCATCTGCGAGGCCGTGCACGCGATTCTCTTCGAGGGCCTCGACGCACGAGGCGCAGTGAGCGAGCTGCTCGCCCGCGATCCCCGCAGCGAATGACGCCCTGTGGGGCTTGCGGGGTCGCCTCAGGCGCCCGCGAAATCCAGTTGCCGCCAGGCCTCGAACACAACCACCGCCACCGTATTGGAGAGGTTCAGGCTGCGATTGCCCGGCACCATGGGGAGCCTTAGCCGATGCGCTTCGGGGAAGGCGGCCAGCACCGGCTCCGGCAGCCCGGCGGTCTCCGACCCGAACACGAACACATCCCCGGCCCGGGCAGGGACCGTGTCGAACCGAACCCGCCCACGCGTGCTAAGCGCGAAGGCACGGCAACCGGACAGGCCAGACAGGCAGCTCTCGAGATCGTCATGGACCGTCACGCGGGCCAGGTCGTGGTAGTCGAGACCTGCCCGCGCCAGCGACCGGTCGTCGAGGGAAAAGCCCAGGGGCCGGATCAGATGCAAGTGGGCGCCGACATTCGCCGCGAGGCGGATCACGTTGCCCGTGTTCGGCGGGATCTCGGGACGGTGTAGAACGATATGGAACATGCGCGGCATCCTACCGAATGGTGGCCCGAGGCGCTCCGCTCACGGCGCCGGCGTGCGGGCGACGACCACGGCATCCACCCTGGCCACCCCCGCCGCCTTCAAGGCGTCGGCCAGCGCCATCAGGGTAGCGCCCGTCGTCATCACGTCATCAACCACCAGCACATGCCGCCATGGCAGGCGCCCGGCAGCCTGGAACGCACCGCGGAGATTGCCCCGACGCACCCGGGCACTCAGACCCGCCTGGGCAGGCGTGGCACGTACACGAAGAAGCTCGTCGCCGGCCAGGGGTGCTGCGCGGGTCCGGGCCAGCGGACGCGCCAGTTCGACCGCCTGGTTGAAGCCACGCTCCCGCAGCCGGGCGGGGTGAAGAGGTACCGGAATGACGGCGTCCCAGCTGGCTTCGACCGGGAGTCGATCGCAGAGTCGCAAGCCGAGCCAGGGCGCGAGTTCGAGGGCCTGACCATACTTCAGGCCCTGAACCAGCTGCGGGACCGGAAAAGCATAGTCGAACAGCGCATGGCAGCGCTCGATGGGGGGAGGCACCCGCAGGCAGGCGCCGCACTCGCCAGCCGATGCCACCGGGAGTGCGCAACGCGGGCAAGCGTGGGACGAGTCCCACCACGGAAGATCGGCGGAACACGCCTCGCAGACGGCCCCGCCCCCGTGTTCGCGGCCACACAGGAAGCACTCGGCGCGCAACACGGCATCGCGCCCTTCGCGCATCCGGCCGACCGTTCGAGAACTCAGGTTTGACAAGGGCTTGCTCAATCCGGGACCATTGGTAATTTTGAATTACGGCAGTCTTTGAAAGGCGATACACCATGAATTCGACTGAGGCATCCATCACCCTCCACCAGCCAGCCCGCCCGCCCGCCGGCGACTCGCGCTGGTCCGTCGAGGCCATCCAGGCGCTCTTCGACCTGCCCTTCAACGACCTTCTGTTCCGCGCCCAGCAGGTGCACCGCGAGCATTTTGACCCGAACGCCATCCAGCGTTCCACCCTCCTTTCGATCAAGACCGGCGGCTGCTCCGAGGACTGCGGCTACTGCTCCCAGTCTGCCCGGCGGGACTCGGGCGTGGACCGCGAGCCGGTCATGCCCATTGACGAGGTTGTCGCCAACGCCCGTGCGGCCAGGGACAAGGGGGCCACCCGCTTCTGCATGGGCGCGGCCTGGCGCGGGCCGAAAGAGAAGGACCTGGATCCGGTTCTGGATATGGTGCGGGAGGTCAAGAAGCTCGGCCTCGAAACCTGCGTCACCCTCGGCATGCTCAAGGAAGGCCAGGCGGAGAAGCTCAAGGACGCCGGCCTGGACTACTACAACCACAACATCGACACCTCGCCCGAGAACTACCCGAAGGTGATCGGCACCCACACCCTGCTCGATCGGCTCGAGACCCTGGACAAGGTCCGCACCGCCGGCATCAAGGTGTGCAGCGGCGGGATCGTCGGCATGGGCGAAGGCCAGCGCGGCCGTGCCGCGATGATCGCGGAGCTCGCCAACATGGAGACGCCGCCCGAGTCGGTGCCGATCAACAGCCTGGTGCAGATCGAAGGCACGCCGCTGGCGGGTGCCGAGAAGGTCGATCCGTTCGACTTCGTCCGCACGATCGCGGCCGCCCGCATCACGATGCCGACCAGCTTTGTCCGCCTCTCGGCCGGCCGCGCCGAGATGAGCGACGAGTTGCAGGCCCTGTGCTTCATGGCCGGCGCCAACTCGATCTTCTACGGCGAACGCCTGCTCACTACCGACAACCCGGACGCCGATCGCGACGAAGCCCTGTTCGCCCGCCTGGGCCTCCACGGCGCCTGATGGCGGACCCAGCCCCCTACCGCATCGACGCGGATGCGGTGAGGCGCCACTACGCCCGCCGCGCGGGCACCGCGCCAGCCTACGACGCAGTGGCGCGGGAGGTGGCCAGCCGCATGCTGGAGCGCTTCGACTACATCCGCTTCGAACCTGCCACGATTCTCGACCTGGGCTGCGGACACGGCCCGGACCGAAGCGCACTCGGCAGTCGGTTCGCCGGCGCACGGATCGTCGGCGCGGACGCGGCGCTGCCGCCACTGCTCGCCCAGCGACCGCCAGGCGCGGGCCTCCTCAAGCGTCTCGTCGGCCGTGGTCGCGGCCCCGAGCTGGTGGGCGCCGATGCACGTGCCCTGCCCTTCACCCGCGCCAGCTTCGACATGGTGTGGTCGAACCTGATGCTGCAGTGGCTGGACGACCCGGCGCCGGCAGTGGCCGAGATGCACCGCTGCCTGCGGGTCGATGGCCTGCTGATGTTCTCGGCCCTCGGGCCCGACTCCCTCAAGGAGTTACGCGCGGCGCTGCCGGAGAGCCGGGTGCATCGCTTCATCGACATGCACGACCTCGGCGACGTGCTGGTGAAGGCGGGCTTCGGTGACCCGGTGATGGACATGCAGGTCGTCACGGTGACCTACGCCACCGTGGACAGCCTGCTGGCCGATCTCCGGCTCGGCGGCCACGCCAATGCGCGGGCCGACCGGCCGCGCGGCCTGCGCGGCCGTCGCAGCGGGCAGGTTGATCGGGAGCGCATCGAA
Source organism: Rhodocyclaceae bacterium (assembly GCA_020445665.1). GTDB lineage: Bacteria > Pseudomonadota > Gammaproteobacteria > Burkholderiales > Rhodocyclaceae > Cognatazoarcus. The sequence goes on along the minus strand of JAGRGD010000059.1, from coordinate 50,878 downwards.
GCCGGCCGCCGGGAGGGCAGCCTGCCGCTGACCCTGGAGCTGGTGTTTGGCCATGCCTGGAAGGTGCCCCCGCGCAACGACGAGCAGGGCCGCGCCATCGTTCGCTTCGCCGAGCGCTCGCCCCGATGAAGCCGGGCCCGGTCTGGCTGTTCGACCTCGACAACACCCTGCACAACGCCAGCCACGCGATCTTTCCGTCGATCAACCGACAGATGTCGGCCTACATCCAGCGCCACCTGGCCCTGGATGAAGCCGAGGCGCAGGCGCTCCGGGAACATTACTGGCACAGGTACGGCGCGACGATGACCGGTCTCGTCCTGCACCACGGCACCGACCCGGCCCACTTCCTGCATGAGACCCACCAGCTGGGCGACATCGGGCCGTTGCTGAAATTCGAGCGGCCGATCCGCCGCATGCTGCGGCGTCTACCGGGGCGCAAGGTGATCTTCTCCAACGGTCCGCGCGACTACGCACTTCGGGTCGTGGCAGCGATGGGCCTCGCCGACGCCTTCGACGATGTCTTCGCGATCGAGGACATGCGCTACCACCCCAAACCCAGCATGGCCGCCTTTCGCCGCCTCCTCGCCGTTCTCGGGGTCCGCCCGGAGCGCTGCATTCTGGTCGAGGACAGCGCGGCCAACCTGCTGCCCGCCAAGCGGCTCGGCATGCGCACGATATGGATCAGCCGCCAGGTGCGCCGCCCGCCCCACGTGGACCTGCGGCTCGGCAGCGCAACCGGCCTCGGTAAAGCGACCGCCCGGGCACTCGGGCCGCTGGCCCCGCGCTGATCAGACCCCTCAACCCGCCTTCAGGGCCCGAGCGGCATCGAGCGCGAAGTAGGTCAGGATGCCGTCGGCCCCCGCCCGCTTGAAGCAAAGCAGCCCCTCGAGCATGCAGGCTTCCTCGGACAGCCAGCCCTGGGCAGCGGCGGCCTTCAGCATCGCGTACTCGCCGCTTACCTGGTAGGCATAGGTCGGCACCTGCAGCTCGGCCTTCACCCGACGCACGATATCGAGGTACGGCATCCCCGGCTTGACCATGAACATGTCCGCGCCCTCGGCGATATCAAGCGCCACCTCTCGGATCGCCTCGTCGCTGTTGGCGGGATCCATCTGGTAGGTGTACTTATTGCCCGCACCCAGGTTGCCGGCCGAGCCGACCGCGTCGCGGAACGGGCCGTAGTAGCTCGAGGCGTACTTGGCCGAGTAAGCCAGGATGCGCGTGTAGATGTGCTCGCGCCCGTCCAGCTCGGCCCGGATGCGGCCGATCCGCCCGTCCATCATGTCCGACGGTGCGACCACGTCGGCACCGGCCTCGGCGTGGCTCAGGGCCTGTTTCGCCAGCGCCTCCAGCGTTTCGTCGTTGAGGACATAGGCGCGCGGATCGTCGGGATCGATGAGCCCGTCCTGACCATGGCTGGTGTAGGGATCGAGGGCCACGTCGGTGATCACGCCCAGTTCCGGGAAGCGGGCCTTGAGGGCTTGCACCGTACGCTGAACGAGCCCCTCCGGATTCCAGGCTTCCTCGGCGCCGTCGCTCTTGCGGTCCGCCTCGATGACCGGGAACAGGGCAAGTGCGGGTACGCCCAGTTCGCACGCCTGCTCGGCGACGCCCAGCAGCTTGTCGATCGACACCCGCGACACACCGGGCATCGACGGCACCGCCTGTTCCGCCCCCGCGCCATCGAGCACGAAGACCGGATAGATCAGGTCATTGGCACTCAGCAGATTTTCCTGCATCAGCCGGCGCGAGAACGCATCGCGGCGCATGCGGCGCATGCGGGCCGAAGGAAAGGCGGGTGTGGGTCTCATGGTCATACTTCCTCTTTGCATCCAAATGAAAACGTTGGAACTTCCCCTCGCGCCGGCGCCTCTCACAGGCAGATGGTGCTGAGCCGTCTCCCGCTTCACCTCCCTGAGCGGGAGCCTCGACACAGTCGAGGCCTTTGGACCCCCGGCAACTCCCCTTTTGCCGGGGGTTTTCTTTTACAGCGGCGCCGGCGACGTCTCGTCCACGGCGAGCCAGCTTCCCACCACCTGCTCCACCTCTTCGCGACCGGTCTTCTTCAGGCTCGAGAACAACTGGCAGCTCACCTGCGTTCCCCACGGCGTCAGCGCCGCCCCCACCTGAGCCAGGGTCCTGGCCGCCTCGCTGCGGGTGAGCTTGTCGGATTTTGTCAGCAGGACATGGATCGGCCGCCCTGTCGGTGCAAACCAGTCGAGCATCTGTCGGTCGAGGGGCTTGAGGGGGTGCCGAGCATCCATGATCAGAACCAGCCCGACCAGGTTGGGCCGGGTCCGAAGGTAGCGTTCAAGCAGTCCCTGCCATTGCAGGCGCACCTTCTCCGGCACCTCCGCGTAGCCATAGCCCGGCAGATCCACCAGGGCAGCCCCCTGGCGAAGGCGGAAGAAGTTGATCAGTTGCGTCCGCCCGGGGGTCTTCGAGACAAATGCCAGCCGCGTATGATCCGCCAGCGTATTGATGGCGCTCGATTTACCGGCGTTCGATCGCCCCGCGAAGGCAACCTCCATGCCGTCGGGTTCGGGCAACCCACCCGGGCTGGCCACCGAGATCTCGAAGCGCGCATTCTGGAACAGGGACATGAGGAGGGGAACTCGTGCCGCTCGGCGCAGCAAACGGTCCGTAGAGCGGGTAAAAAGTTGTGCGGTGGTATACAATAACTGGTTTGAGAATTCCAATCACGGCTTTCGAGGACACCATGATCAAGCGTTCACTGCTGCTTTCCCTGCTGCTCACCGCGGGCGGCGTTCAGGCCCAGAATGAAGGCGCCGCTCCGGACCTGGAAAAGGCCAAACAGACCGCGGAGACCATCTGCGCGGGCTGCCACATGGCCGACGGGAACAGCATGCTCGCGGCCAACCCGAAACTTGCCGGCCAGCATCCCACCTATCTGTACAAGCAGCTCGCCGACTTCAAGAGCGGACAGCGCGCCAGCCCGATCATGGGCGCCATGGTCGCATCGCTGAACGACGACGACATGAAGGGCCTGGCGGCTCATTTCTCGGCTCAGACGCTCAAGCCGGAATCGGCACGCGGCACCGATACGGTAGCCGCCGGCCAGAAACTCTGGCGCGCTGGCGACAAGGACAAGGGCATCCCCGCCTGTGCCGCCTGCCATGGCCCTGCCGGCGCCGGTCTGCCGGCCCAGTACCCGGCCCTCTCCGGCCAGTTCGCCGAGTACATCGAAACCCAGCTGAAGGCCTTCCGCTCCGGTGATCGGGCGAACGATCCGAGCCGCATGATGCGGGACATCGCAATCAAGATGACCGACGCAGAAATCCAGGCCGTTTCGGACTACGCCGCCGGGCTTCGCTCGAGCATCAAGTAGGCCGGCCGACCACGCAAGCAAAGGGCGCTCCCCGGGGAGCGCCCTTTTTCGTGGACCGCTGCGTCGCGCCCTGCCCCCATAAGGCGGCGGGCGCGGGCGCGTCAGCGCATCATGCCGGGCAGCATCCCTTTCATGCCCCGCATCAGCTTCTGCATGCCACCCTTCGAGAACTGCTTCATGACCTTCTGGGTCTGGCCAAACTGGTTCAGCAGTCGATTGACCTCCTGCACCGACACACCCGCACCCGCGGCGATGCGACGCTTGCGCGAGGCCTTGAGGATGTCCGGCTTGGCCCGCTCGAGGGGCGTCATGGAATTGATGATGCCCTCGATCCGCCCCAGTGTCTTCTCCTCGACGCCGCCCTGTAACTGACCGGCCGCCTGGGAGAACTGGGCGGGCAGCTTATCCAGCAATGAGCCGATGCCCCCCATCTTTCGCATCTGCAGCAGCTGCTCCTTGAAATCGTTGAGGTCAAACCCCTTGCCGGACTTCAGCTTCTGGGCGAATTCACGTGCCTTTTCCTCATCGACGCCACGCCGGGCCTCCTCGACGAGGCCCAGGATGTCGCCCATACCAAGGATCCGCGAGGCCATCCGCTCGGGATGGAATTCCTCGAGCCCCGACAGCTTCTCGCCGACGCCGGCGAACTTCAGCGGTTTGCCGGTTACGTGGCGAACCGACAAGGCCGCGCCGCCGCGGGCGTCACCATCGAGCTTGGTGAGTACGACACCGGTCAGGGGAAGCGCTTCGTTGAAGGCCCGAGCCGTATTGACGGCATCCTGACCGAGCATCGCGTCCACCACGAAGAGTGTCTCGATCGGCTTGACCGCCGCGTGCAGTGCCCGGATCTCCGCCATCATCGGCTCGTCGATGGCGAGTCGGCCTGCGGTGTCGAGGAGCAACACGTCGTAGTGGTGCTTGCGGGCGTAGTCGACCGCGGCGTTGGCGATGTCCACCGGCTTCTGTCCGACCGACGAAGGGAAGAAATCCATGCCGGCCTGCGCCGCAACCGTCTTCAGCTGTTCGATCGCCGCAGGGCGATAGACGTCTGCCGAGACCGCCAGCACCTTTTTCTTCATCCGCTCGCGCAGCAACTTGCCGAGCTTGCCGGTGGTGGTCGTCTTGCCGGCGCCCTGCAGGCCGGCCATCAGCACGATGGCCGGCGGCTGGGTGGCAAGATCGAGGGCAGCATGGGAGCCCCCCATCAGTTCGGTCAGTTCGCGATGCACGACCCCGACGAGGGTCTGGCCCGGGGTCAGCGAACCGATCACCTCCTCGCCGACGGCCTTTTCCCGGACCTTCGAGACGAAGTCCTTGACCACGGGCAGCGCCACGTCGGCCTCCAGTAAGGCCATGCGTACCTCGCGCAAGGCCTCCTGGATATTCTCCTCGGTCAGGCGCGCCTGACCGCGAAGCTTCTTGACGACGCCGGCAAGGCGCTGTGAGAGGTTGTCCAGCATAATGTGGGATCCGCAGAATTCGGGCGTTGGAGTTAAACTCGCAGGATGTCCGGCATTCTACTTCATCTGCTTCCGGCCTCGCTCTACGCGGCTCTCGGCATCCACTTCTGGCGTAGCCGCAACGCCGCTCCGCGACCCCGATCCGAACCCGCTCATCCCTTGGGTGAACGGCTCCTGCTGGCGATCGCGCTGCTCAGCCACGGGCTCGCGCTGCAGACCGAGCTGTTTCCGGATGAGCGGATGCGCTTCGGCTTCAGCGTGGCCGTCTCGATGATGGTGTGGCTCGCGGTACTCTTCTACTGGATCGAGACGCTCTACACCCGCCTGGACGGCCTCCAGACACTGGCCATGCCAGCTGCCGCAATCGGCGCCCTGCTGCCCCTGATGTGGCCGAGCCAGCACGAGATCACCAACGCCGGCTCGATGGCGTTCCGGGCCCACTTCATCGTCGCGATGCTGGCCTACAGCCTCTTTACGCTGGCGGCGCTCCATGCCCTGCTGATGGCTCTGGCGGAGCGCCAGCTCCACAATGCCCGCCTGACCCGTGCCTTCGCCAGCCTGCCCCCGCTGCTGACCATGGAAGCGCTGCTGTTTCGCCTGATCGGCATCGCCTTCGTCCTGCTGACGCTGACGCTCATCTCGGGTGTCGCCTTCTCGGAATCCCTGTTCGGAAAAGCCTTCCGCTTCGACCACAAGACCGTCTTCGCAATCATCTCGTGGTTGCTGTTCGGCGCGCTGCTGTTCGGTCGGCATGCCTGGGGATGGCGCGGCCGCGTGGCGCTGCGATGGACACTGGCGGGCTTCGCGGCACTGATGTTTGCCTACGTCGGCAGCCGGTTCGTGCTGGAAGTCGTCCTGCACCGCGTCGCATGAGGCGTTCCGCCGCGCCCCCTGCCAGCCCGGCGCCATCAATCCTCCAGGGAGCGCCCCGCCGGTGACCGACACCCCGTTCTCCGTCAAGCTGGTCGCCCTCGGCATCCTGCTGGTGCTCTCAGGGACCTTCTCCATGGCCGAAACCGCGATGATGGCGGCCAATCGCTACCGCCTGCGTTCGCAGTCCGCCAGTGGGCACAAGGGGGCAGCGCTGGCCCTTGAACTGCTCGGCAAGACCGACCGCCTGCTCGGCGTGATCCTGCTCTTCAACAACCTGATCAACGCCGCCGCGGCGATGCTGGTCAGCCTCATCACGATCGAGCTGTTCGGCGAAGAGGAATGGGCCCTGGGCCTCGCTACCGTACTGGTGACTTTCCTGATCCTGGTGTTCTCCGAGATCACGCCCAAGGTCATTGGTGCCAATCACGCGGACCGGCTCGCCATCTACGCATCCTACGTCCTCGCCTTCCTGCTCAAGGTGACCGGCTTCATCGTGAGCTTCGTCAATCTGTTCGTCTTCGGTCTGCTTCGCCTGATCCGCCTCAGCCCGGATGGGGGACAGGAGCGGCACCGTCTGGCACCGGAGGAATTGCGGGCGCTGGTCATCGAGTCGGGCCAATACATTCCCCAGAAGCACCGCAGCATCCTGGTCAACCTGTTCGAGCTCGAGGACATCACCGTCGAGGATGTGATGACGCCGCGCAGTTCGATCGAGGGCATCGATCTGGCCGACCCGCTGGACGCGATCAAGCACCAGATCGCCACCAGCTACCACACGCGGCTGCCGGTGTTCTCTGAAGAGATGGACGACATCGTCGGCATCCTCCACCTGCGGCGCCTGCTCGGCCGGGCCATGGATGCGGACTTCGACCTGGACGACATCCGTGCCGTACTGCAGGAACCCTATTTCATCCCGTCGAATACGCCGGTCTTCTCGCAGCTGCGCTTCTTCCAGGAGAACCGCCAGCGTCTCGGACTGGTCGTGGATGAGTATGGCGAACTGCTCGGCCTCGTGACCCTCGAGGACATCATCGAGGAACTGATCGGCAAGTTCACCACGTCCACCCCGGACTCCGGCGACCGCGTCGCCTGGGGGGAGGACGGCACGGTGCTGGTGGACGGTAGCCAGGGCGTTCGCGATCTGAATCGCAAATTGGGGCTCAATCTTCCGGTGGACGGGCCGAAAACTATCAATGGGTTGCTTATCGAATATTTGCAGGAGATTCCGGAGACCGGTCTGTCGGTCAAGTTCGGCGACATTCCGATCGAGGTCGTACAGACCCAGGACCGCATGGTCCGGACCGTCCGGATCTTTCAGCCGCAGGTGTCAGGAAACGAAAATTGAACCGCTCGGTCGCGCGTGACGCCTTTACAGCCATGCTGGAGGCATGCACCATGCGCGCGATCGTCAGACAAGGGATGAAATGGCTGCGAACCCACAGGTCGCGATGAGTGGTCTTGCCCGCGCCCTCGTCCAGCAAGGCAAGCTGGGGGAGGACGCAGCGGTCGAGTGCAGCAAGCCTGCACCCGGCAAGGCGAACGCGTTCGTTTCGAATCTGATCGAGAACAAGCACATGACTTCGCTCGAGGTCGCTCGGTTCTCGGCCGAGACATTCGGCTATCCCCTGCTGGATGTTTCGGCGCTGGACGCTGCCAACCTGCCCAAGGACGTCGTCGACAGGAAACTGGTCAACAAGCACGAGGTGCTCGCCCTCAGCAAACGGGGCAACCGCATCACCGTGGCGATGGCCGACCCGACCAACATCCGGGCACTCGACGAGATCCGCTTCCAGACCGGCCAGTCGGTGGATCCGGTGGTCGTGGAGTTGCCCCGGCTGGTCGAACTGATTCACGCCCAGGGTGAGTCGGCTTCGGATTCGCTGCGCGAGTTGACCGGCGAAGACTTCGACATGGATCTGCTGAGTCAGGAGACACCGGCGGACCAGGGCGAAGACGACGGCGCGCAGGCGGAGGTGGACGACGCGCCGGTCGTGCGCTTCATTCAGAAAATGCTCGTCGACGCGATCAACGAGGGCGCATCCGACATCCACTTCGAGCCGTACGAGAAGTACTATCGAATCCGCTTCCGGACCGACGGCGTGCTGCGGGAGATTGCCCAGCCGCCACTGATCCTTCGCGAGAAGATCGCGGCCCGCATCAAGGTGATCTCGCGGCTGGACATCTCGGAGAAGCGCGTGCCCCAGGACGGGCGCATGAAGCTGGTGCTGTCCAAGAACAAGGCCATCGACTTCCGGGTTTCGACCCTCCCCACGCTCCATGGCGAGAAGATCGTCATGCGTATTCTCGATCCGTCGTCGGCGATGCTCGGCATCGACGCTCTGGGTTACGAGCCGGAGCAGAAAGAGGCTCTGCTCGCCGCGATCGAACGCCCCTACGGCATGATTCTCGTGACGGGCCCCACCGGCAGCGGCAAGACGGTGTCCCTGTACACCTGCCTCAACCTGCTCAACAAGGCCGGCGTCAATATCTCGACGGCGGAGGATCCGGCGGAAATCAACCTGCCCGGTATCAACCAGGTCAACGTCAATGACAAGGCGGGCCTGACATTTGCCGCCGCACTGAAGTCCTTTCTGCGTCAGGATCCGGACATCATCATGGTCGGCGAGATTCGCGACCTGGAAACGTCCGAGATTTCGATCAAGGCCGCCCAGACCGGTCACCTCGTGCTCTCCACGCTGCACACCAACGACGCCCCGACCACGCTGGAGCGACTTCGCAACATGGGAGTCGCGCCGTTCAACATCGCGTCTTCGGTGATCCTGATTACCGCCCAGCGGCTTGCGCGCCGACTGTGCAGTTGCAAGAAGCCGATGGACGTCCCCGAACAGGTCCTGCTCGACGCGGGATTCCGGCCCGAGGATCTGGACGGATCCTGGCAGCCCTTCGGCCCCATCGGCTGTGATCGCTGCAAGGGCAGCGGCTACAAGGGCCGGGTGGGGATCTATCAGGTCATGCCCATCTCGGAACCGATGACGGAAATCATCATGAACAACGGCAACTCCCTGGATCTGGGTGCCCAGGCCCAGAAGGACGGCGTCAAGGACCTGCGGCAATCCGGACTTCTGAAGGTCAAGCAGGGCGTCACGTCACTGGCCGAAGTCCTTGCCACCACGAACGATTGAACGATTGAGGGAATGAGCGATGGCTACCAGTAGTCGCACCGTACGCCGACCGAACGCCCCTGCCGAACAGCTCTACGTCTGGGAAGGCAAAGACAAGTCCGGCAAGATGATCCGCGGCGAGTTGCGAGCGGCCGGGGAAAAGGTCGTGCAGGCCACGCTGCGCCGGCAGGGTGTGCTTGTCACCAAGGTCAAGAAGCAGAAGCTTTCCCGCGGCAAGAAAATCACCGACAAGGACATCGCCCTGTTCACCCGCCAGCTGGCGACGATGATGAAGTCGGGCGTACCGCTGCTTCAGGCCTTCGACATCGGCATCAAGGGCTGCGGCAACCCGTCACTCGGGCGCATGCTCAACGACATCCGCAACGACGTCGAGACCGGCGCCAGCCTGTCGCAGGCCTTCCGCAAACATCCCGTCCACTTCGATGCGCTCTACTGCAACCTCGTCGCTGCTGGCGAGCAGGCCGGCATTCTGGATTCACTGCTAGACAGACTTGCGGTTTACAAGGAAAAGATTCTCGCAATCAAGAGCAAGATCAAGTCGGCGATGTTCTACCCGATCTCGGTTGTCGTTGTCGCGGCGATCGTCGTGACGATCATCATGTTGTTCGTCGTGCCGGAGTTCAAGAAGGTCTTCGCGTCGTTTGGCGCAGACCTGCCGGCGCCGACCCTCGTTGTGATCGCGATGTCCGACGCATTCGTTGCCAACTGGTACTTGATATTCGGGGTACTGGCGGCTGCGGTAATCGCGATCAGTTGGAGCTACAAGCGATCCCCGAAGATGCAGATCGCCGTCGATCGCATGGTCCTTCAGATTCCGGTCATCGGCGAGATCATCCGCAAGGCAACGATTGCCCGCTGGACGCGTACGCTGTCGACGATGTTCGCCGCCGGTGTGCCGCTGGTCGAGGCGTTGGACTCCGTCGGTGGCGCATCCGGCAACTACATCTACCTGACCGCCACAAAGCAGATACAGCAGGAGGTCAGCACCGGCACCAGCCTGACCGTGGCCATGCAGAACGCGAAGGTATTTCCGACGATGTGCGTTCAGATGGTGTCGATTGGCGAGGAATCCGGTCAGCTCGACTCGATGCTGGCCAAGGTGGCCGAGTTTTTCGAGAACGATGTCGATGACGCTGTGGCCGGCCTGTCCCAGCTGCTCGAGCCGATCATCATGGTCTTCCTCGGCACAGTGATCGGCGGTCTCGTGGTCGCCATGTACCTCCCGATCTTCAAGCTGGGTCAGGTCGTCTGACGAGCCCGCGACTGTCCCTGCCGATTCCATACACGCCCGAAGCCGGATGCCCGAACTGCCGTTGACCCTGGCCATTGCGACGCTCGTCGGACTGTTCGTCGGCAGTTTCCTCAACGTGGTCATCCACCGCCTGCCAATCATGATGGAGCGCGAGTGGCAATCCCAGGCAGCGGAACTGCGCGGCGAGTCAGCACCGGCACCGGAACGCTTCAATCTCGCCGTACCGCGCTCCCGCTGTCCCCATTGCGGGCATCAGATCACGGTTTTCGAGAACATTCCGATCGTCAGCTTCCTGCTCTTGCGCGGCCGCTGCAGCCACTGCGGGGCCGGCATCAGCCCGCGCTATCCCGGCGTCGAACTGCTGTCCGGCCTGTTGTGCGCGGGGGCTGCACTCTTCTACGGCCCGACTGTGCAGCTGCCGCTGGCGATGCTCTTCATCTGGGTCATGGTGGCCCTGGCTTTCATCGACTTCGACACCCAGTTACTGCCCGACAGCCTGACCCTGCCCCTGCTGTGGGTCGGCCTGCTCGCCAACCTCAATGGCAGTTTTACCGATCTCCACTCGGCCGTCATCGGTGCCGTCGCAGGCTACCTCATCCTGTGGTCGGTTTACTGGCTATTTCGCCTTCTGACTGGCAAGGAAGGCATGGGATACGGGGATTTCAAGCTGCTGGCAGCGATCGGCGCATGGCTGGGCTGGCAGATGCTGCCGCTGACAATTGTCCTGTCGTCGGTCGTCGGCGCGCTGGTCGGCGTCGGTCTGATCGTGTTCACCCGCCACGGCCGCAATACCCCCATCCCGTTCGGGCCCTATCTCGCGGCTGCGGGCCTTCTGGCCATGTTCTTCGGCGAGTCCATCACCGCCGCTTACCTGGGCGCGCCATAGGGCATTTTCCCCGCGGCGCTTGAGTTCTGAGAATCCGCCCTCATCTGACGGCGCGAACACCTGTTTTTCTTTCAGTGGGTGTTGCGATGCGCTAGACTCACGCGCTTGATTTTGCGGAGGTTATCATGCCGATCTACGAATATCGCTGCGATGCCTGCGGCTTCCAGAAGGATCATCTTCAGAAGATGAGCGACGCGCACCTGACGCAGTGCCCGGGCTGCGGTGCCGAGTCCTATAAGCGCCTGCTCAGTGCCGCCGGCTTCCAGCTCAAGGGCAGCGGCTGGTACGCCACCGACTTCAAGGGCTGCCCGGCCAAGCCGGCGGAGTCCGCCAAGCCCGCGGAGGCGCCTGCCGCGGCGCCGTGCGGCGGCAGCTGCGCCTGCCACTGACCGCCTGAATGAAGAAGTACTTCATCACCGGGCTGCTGATCTGGATTCCGCTGATCATCACCATGATGGTCATCGCCTGGATCGTCGGTACCCTCGACCAGGTATTGCTGCTGGTTCCGCTCCAGTATCGGCCGGATACGCTGCTCGGGTTCCATATCCCGGGCCTCGGGGTCGTGCTGGCCCTGAGCATCGTGCTGGCGACCGGCCTGATCGGCGCCAACGTGCTCGGCCAGAAGATCGTGGTCGGCTGGGAGCGACTGCTCTCGCGGATTCCGGTGGTGAAGTCGATCTACAACAGCGTCAAGCAGGTCTCGGACACCCTGTTCTCGAGCGGTGGCCAGGCCTTCCGTCAAGCCTTGCTGGTTCAGTATCCCCGCCAGGGGGCGTGGACGATCGCGTTCCTGACCGGCAAGCCAGGGGGAGAACCGGCACGGCACCTGGAAGGTGACTATGTCAGCGTCTATGTGCCGACGACACCCAACCCGACCTCCGGCTTCTTCCTGATGCTGCCGCGCCAGGATGTCGTCGCCCTCGACATGAGCGTGGACGAGGCCCTCAAATACATCATCTCGATGGGCGTCGTCGCCCCCAACGGCAAACGCAACGGCAAGGCACTCGCCGAACCGAGCCCATCCGCCAGCTAACTCTTCACCGCGCCATCATGGCGCCGCGGACCCCACTGCAATGCGAACCAACTACTGTGGCCTGATCGATACCCAATACCTGGACCAAACCATCACCGTATGCGGCTGGGTCCACCGCCGGCGAGACCACGGCGGCGTGATCTTCATCGACCTGCGTGACCGCGAAGGCCTTGTTCAGGTGGTGTGCGATCCGGACCGGCCGCAAATGTTCGAGATTGCCGAATCGATCCGAAACGAGTTCGTCCTGCAGATTGTGGGCAAGGTCCGCCGCCGCCCCGCCGGGACCGAGAACGCAGGCCTGACGTCCGGCGAGATCGAGGTGCTGTGCCACGAGATCGAGATCCTCAACAGCTCCGCCACGCCGCCCTTCCAGCTCGATGACGAGAATCTGTCCGAGACCACGCGCCTGACCCACCGGGTGATCGACCTGCGGCGCCCGCAGATGCAGAACAACCTGATGCTGCGCTATCGCACGGCGATGGCCTTCCGCCGCTACCTGGACGCGCAGGGCTTCATCGACGTGGAAACGCCGATGCTCACCAAGAGCACGCCAGAAGGTGCGCGCGACTACCTCGTGCCCAGCCGCGTGCATTCGGGACAGTTCTTCGCCCTGCCCCAGTCGCCTCAGCTGTTCAAGCAGTTGCTGATGGTGGCCGGGTACGACCGCTACTACCAGATCACCAAGTGCTTCCGGGACGAAGACCTGCGTGCCGACCGGCAGCCGGAGTTCACCCAGATCGACCTGGAGACCTCCTTCCTGAACGAGGGCGAGATTACCGGTCTGGTTGAGGAGATGGTGCGCACCGTGTTCGCCGAGGTGCTTGACGTCCAGTTGCCCGCCCCTTTCCCACGCATGAGCTACGCCGAGGCCATGTCCCGCTTCGGCTCGGACAAGCCCGACCTGCGCGTGACGCTGGAACTGACCGATGTCACCGATGCCGTGAAGGACGTGGCCTTCAAGGTGTTTTCGGGACCTGCCAATTCGGACAATGGGCGGGTCGCGGCCTTGCGCATTCCGGGCGGCGCCACCCTGACTCGGGGCGAGATTGATGAGTACACCAGGTTCGTCGGCATCTACGGCGCCCGCGGTCTGGCCTACATCAAGGTCAATGACGCCAGCCAGCTCAACGAAGCGGGCCTGCAGTCGCCGATCGTGAAGAACCTGCACGAGAAGGCACTCGCCGAGATCGTCTCCCGCACGGGCGCTGCCAGTGGCGACCTGATCTTCTTCGGGGCGGACAAGGCCAAGGTCGTCAATGACGCCCTGGGCGCTTTGCGCAGCAAGATCGGCCACGAGAAGGGCTTTCTTTCGGGCGCCCCCTGGGCGCCGGTGTGGGTCGTCGACTTCCCCATGTTCGAGTACGACGACGAAGACAAGCGCTGGGTCGCCTGCCACCACCCATTCACCAGTCCGAAGGACGACCACCTCGACCGCCTTTCTAGCGACCCGGGCAACTGCCTGGCGAAGGCCTACGATCTGGCACTCAACGGCTGGGAGATCGGTGGCGGCTCGGTCCGTATTCACCGGGCCGATGTCCAGGAGCAGGTTTTCGCGGCGCTGGGTATCGACGACGAGGAAGCCCAGGCCAAGTTCGGCTTTCTGCTCGACGCACTGCGCTTCGGCGCGCCGCCCCACGGTGGACTCGCCTTCGGCCTTGATCGCATCGTGACGCTGATGGCGGGAGCGGAGTCGATTCGCGACGTCATCGCCTTCCCGAAGACGCAGCGGGCCCAGTGCCTGCTCACCGACGCACCCTCCGGCGTCGATGAGCGCCAGTTGCGCGATCTGCATATCCGATTGCGGCAGAAAGTCAGCACCGAGGTCGAAGTGGACAAGGCCTGACACCAAATTCCACGACAGCCGGATCCTGCCGGCTCAAGAAAGGTCGCGCTTGGCCGATGTTCTCGGCAGCGCGACCTTTTCACTACCGGTTCCCTCCCACGTGCCCACCCGCCCCGAACACATCTCCTCGCTGATCGTCGAGGCGCAGCCCGGCATGCGCACCCAGCTGCGCAACATGCTGGCCATCTCGGGAATGAACAAGGTCCAGTTTGCCGTCTCGGCGGGTGTTGCCGTCCGCAAGCTGAAGGAAGCCCGCTTCGACCTGATCCTGTGCGAGTACCACATCGGCGACGGGCAGGATGGCCAGCATCTCCTCGAGGATCTGCGCCACCACGCGATCATTCCCCTGTCCACGCTCTTCATCATGGTGACCGGAGAGCGACAGTACGAGAAGGTCGTCGGGGCCGCCGAACTGGCCCCCAACGACTACATCCTCAAACCTTTCGCCGCCGACACGCTCTACGACCGCATCGAGCGCGCCCTCGCCAAGCGGGACGCATTTCTGCCGGCCTACCGTCTGATGGAGCTCGGCGACATCCCGGCCGCAATCGACCAGTGCAAACTCGGCGCCGCGAACTATCTGCAGTGGCGAATCGATTTCCTGCGGCTGCAGGCGGAACTGCATGTCGCCGCAGGCCAGGCGGAGGAGGCCCAGCACATCTACGAGCAGGTGCTTGAGATGCGCGCCGTGCCCTGGGCCCGGCTCGGACTCGCCAAGACCCTCTTCATGATGAAGAAATTCGGTGAGGCTGAGGAGCACCTGGAATCCCTGGTGGCGGAAAGCGAGATGTTCATCGATGCCTACGACTGGCTGGCGCGTACCCGCGAGGCCTCGGGCAAGCTCGAACAGGCGCGCGCCATTCTGACCTCGGCCGCATCGGTATCTCCGAACCGGGTCAACCGGACCCGCCGCCTCGGGCAGCTGGCGATGGAGCTCGGTGACGTCGAGGCCGCCGAATCCCATTTCTCGGAGGTGGTTCGAAAGGGCAAGTATTCAGACTTCCGGGATCCAGAGGACCACGTCCACCTGATCTCGGCGCAGCTCGGCCGCGGCGCCACGGCCGAGGCCGAGGCGAGCATCCGCGATCTGGAGAAGTCGATGGCGGGCATGCCCAAGACCAAGCTGTGCTCGGCCCTGTCCAGCGCCATGGTCCATACGCAGACCGGCGACTCCGACAAGGCCAAGGCAGCCCTCGACGAATTGCTCGCGAGCCGGCCCGATCTCGGCGCAGTGTCCCAGAATCTCAAGCGGCAGCTCGCCGAAACCTGCTTTGCCCACAACATGGAAGACGAAGCGTCCGAGGTGGTGCTGGACATCATGCGCACGTCCAGCGACGAGCGCACCATGCAGGCCACGCGCAAGATGCTGGAACAACATGGCCGGGCGGAGCTCGCCGAGCGCCTTGAGACCAAGGTGCGTGAAGAAGTCCGCGACCTGGTCAGCGCCGGCGCGGCCAAGGCCCAGGCAGGCGACTACGACGGCGCAGTCAGCGAAATGATGAACGCAGTGCGCAAGATGCCGGGCAACCCGCACGTCCTGTTCAACGCCGCCCTGGCCTTGCTCCGCCATATCGAGAATTGCGGCTACAACGAGCGCTTCGCCGAACAGGCTCGCCAGCTGATCGAGCGCGTGCGGGTGCAGGATCCGGCCAATCCGAAGCTGCCTGCGCTTACCGACTTCATGCACGGCCTGTTCCGCAAGTACGGCGTCCGCCCGGAACAGGGCTGATACACTGTCGCCCCGCGGCCCTTCCGCCGGAGTGACCGTTTGGCCCGCCTCGCCCGCCCCGTTCTGCTCCTTGTCGCCTGCCTGGCGCTGTTGGCAGGGTGCGCACCGGAGGCAACCGACAGCGGCGCAGTCCACGCCAGCGGCGCACCGGCCCGGGCATACCCTGGGCTCCCGGCCGAGGCCGTCGACACCCTCGCGCTGATCCGCCGCGGGGGCCCATTCCCCTACCGCAAAGATGGCACGACGTTTCAGAATCGTGAAGGTCACCTGCCCCGCAAGCCACGGGGCTACTATCGGGAATACACCGTCCCGACCCCCGGTGAGCGGACCCGCGGCGCACGGCGAATCGTGACCGGCGGGCATCCCCCCGAGGTCTTCTACTACACCGAAGATCACTACCGCAGCTTCCGCCGCATCGAGGAACAGCCATGAGCGAGACCTTGCCGCACAGCGGCTC
Organism: Rhodocyclaceae bacterium; assembly: GCA_020445665.1. Classification (GTDB taxonomy): domain Bacteria; phylum Pseudomonadota; class Gammaproteobacteria; order Burkholderiales; family Rhodocyclaceae; genus Cognatazoarcus. The sequence goes on along the minus strand of JAGRGD010000059.1, from coordinate 34,853 downwards.
GCAAGTGCCCCGGCCGGCAATCTCGCGAAGCGCCGCGGATGCCCTCGTCGAGATGGCAGCCGACCGTGGGCACGCCGTGATCGCACTCGATCTTTCCCACTGCGCGAACAAGTCCGAGTTGCTCGCCGCGACCGCACAGGCGTTCCGGTTCCCCGACTGGTTTGGTCACAACTGGGATGCGCTGGCGGATTCCCTCGCCGATCTGTCCTGGCTCCCGGCGCCGGGCTACCTTCTGATCATTGAACGCTACACCGCCCTGGCATCCGCGGCCCCCGAGGCGTGGCTGACCTTCATCGACATCCTCGACGAAACGCAGGCGCAATTGGGCGATGACGGCACGCCGTGGCGGTGGCATCTCGTGGACTCGGCAACGCCATGAACAAGCGACCCGAGTCTGTGCTGGTGGTGATCCATTGCGCACGCTCGGTGTTGATGGTCAGACGGACCGGCCCCGATGGCTTCTGGCAGTCCGTGACAGGCAGCCTCGAGGCCGGAGAGCTGCCCCGCCAGACCGCCTTGCGGGAAGTTGCGGAGGAGACCGGCATCCGGCTCGAGGAAGCGCAGTTGCGTGATCTGGGGCTGCGCAATCGCTTCGTGATCCCCGAGCGCTGGCGTAGCCGTTTCCAAGGCCACGCCACACACAACGAGGAGCATGTCTTCAGCGCGAGCCTGAACGACACCCCCTCACCCATCCTGCGATCCGACGAACACGATGAGGGCCGCTGGATGCCTGCTCACGAAGCGCTGCGATGTGCGTGGTCGTGGACCAACCGGGATGCCATCCGGCTCGCACTGCTCACGGCGCAGTCCGGTTGAGCATCAGTGGAGCGGGATGCTGCCTCAGACCCGCGAGAACAGGGCGATCGATTCCACGTGGGATGTCTGGGGAAACATGTTGGCAATGCCTGCGCCCTGCAGCCGGTAGCCCTTCTGATGGACCAGCACCGCCGCATCCCGCGCCAGGGTGGCGGGATTGCACGACACGTACACGATGCGCGACGGGCCGCTGTCGGAGATCGCCTTGACCAGGGCAATTGCACCTTCGCGAGGTGGATCGATCAGCCATTTGTCGAAGGGGCCCATCGCCGCGAGACTGTCCTCGGTGGCGTCGAACAGGTTCGCCTCGTAGAACGTGCAGCGATCTCCGAGACCGTTGTCATCGGCGTTTTCACGCGCCCGCCCGACCAGGGCGGCACTGCCCTCAACGCCGACGACCTCGGCGCCCCGGCTCGCGATCGGCAGTGAGAAATTGCCCAATCCGCAAAACAGGTCCGCGATGCGTTCGCCACGGCCTGGCGCGAGCAACTGCAGCGCGCGGCGAATCAGCAGCCGGTTCATCGCTGCATTCACCTGCGTGAAATCTGTCGGTCGGTAGGCCAGTCGCAGCCCGAACTCGGGCAGGGCGTAGGTCAGCCGACCTGTGTCCGCCCCATCGATGGGGTGGGCGGAGTCGGGCCGGCCGGGTTGCAGCCACATGCGGACGGCGTGGCTCTGCCCGAAGCCGCGAACGCAATCCAGATCCCGACTGTCGAGGGGCTCGATATGTCGCAGGACCACCGCAACGGCCTCGTCGCCGACGGCAATCTCAACCTGCGGCACCCGGTCCGCGATACTCAGTCCCGCGATCAGCTGTCGCAGAGGCGCGACCAGCCGCGATACCCGCGGAGGCAGGATCCGGCATTCGGCCATGTCGGCGACGTGGCTGCTGCGCCGCTGGTGAAAGCCGATCAGCAGGCCACCCTTGCTCGGGACGAGCCGCGCAGTCAGGCGAGCCCGCTGCCGATAGCCCCAGGGGCTGCCCTGGATCGGGGGAAACACCATTCCCGGCGTCACGTTGCCCAGATGGCGAAGTGCATCCTCCAGGACCCGCTGCTTGAGTGCCGGCTGGGCAGCAGGATCCACATGCTGCAGCGAACACCCCCCGCAGACGCCGAACAGCGGGCACGGCGGTTCGACCCGGAACGCGCTGGCTCGACGGACCTTGCGCGTCTCGCCCGTCTCATAGCGCGGCTTGCTGCGCAGGACTTCATAGTCCACCGATTCGCCGGGGAGCGCCCCATCCACGAACACGACCTTGCCGTTGGCGTGGCAAACGCCTCGCCCGTCGTGGTCAAGGGATTCGATAATCGCGTGTGGCATTCCTGCGTCGCAAGGTCAAGTACCGAGGGCCGGCGATTTTACCGAAATGCCGACATGAAGTACGCTTTGCCACAAATTCTACAATTCCCTTTCCCCGGGAGACCGGTTTCTCGCATGAGCGTCGATCACTTCAACTCCTACGCGGCATTCGACGCTTCTGTCATTGCGCTCCTCGGTCAGGCCGAGTCCTCGATCCGCATCTTCGACGTGGATCTGACCATCGGCCCCCTGGCCAGCGCGCGGGCAGCCGAGATGATGGCCACCATGCTGCACAGGAATGCCAGAGCCGAGGTGACCGTCCTGCTGCACCAGTCCCGCCATATGGTGACCGAGTGCCCGCGCCTCGTCACGCTCTACCAGCGGCGAACCCACCAGATACAGATCCTGCAGACCTCGCCACGGCACCAGGAATTCCTGCAGCCGTTCATGCTCGTCGATGGCGAGCATCTGGTGACCCGATTCCATGCGGATCATCCGCGCGGCAAGCTGTGCCTCGACGACCCGGCAGAGGCGGTCCCCTTCCAACTGCGTTTCGACGAGTTACGCGAGGCCGCAACGCCGGTACCGGGGCTCGCGATGCTGAACATCTAGCGGTGCGCAGTCGTGGCGTTTAAGCGCCACGGTCCGCGCAAGGCCCCGTCGTCTGTGACATGCCGCCGGGTCGCCCGATGAGCGCGCTGCAGGGCACGCCGATCGCCCCGCGCGACGCACCTGATCAGCCGCTTCCCGTCAGAAAAAAGAAGGCCGACCCTCGGGTCGGCCTTCGTCCGTCTTCGGCATTCGGGAACTAGCGCAGCTGCTCATGCAGCACGGTCAGGATCCGCTTGGCCGTTGGGCTCGCCAGTGCGCCGCCTTCGGCCGACAGCACACTGACCACGCTCTGCCCGCCTTCACCTTCGACGCGGATGCGATATTGATCACCGCCTTTGGGCTTGTCATCGTCCGAGCGCCAGAATGCCAGCTTGGAAAGGAAGCTCTCTTCACCGCCGTTGTCTGCCTCCGGATCCACGTATCGGACGTAGTAAACGCCCTGGGAACGGTCCCGGTCCTCGACCGTGAAGCCGGTGCGGTCGAGCGCGAGACCCACGCGGCGCCACGCGCGCTCAAAGGACTCGCTGACAAGCAGGCGAGAGCCGGCGTCTGTCGCATCGATCCGCGCCCGTTCCGGGGCCTCTGGCACCGCCACGGCGGCCTGCGCCTGGGCCTCGTCCTGCCCGAGCTTGACCATCAGGCGGCGGAGCATCTCCGCCTCGAGTTCGGGGTCTGCCGGACGCGGCTGCCAGACGGTGCGATCCTGGGATTCGTCCGGGTAGATCTCGATCATGCCCCGATGGCTGATGAAGACCTCCGTGACGCCCGGCTGGCTGCCCGCTTCGAGGCGAGTACGGAACTTGTCGCGCTCCGGGGTGGAATAGACGTTGTCGATGACACGCCCGAGGGTGCGGCGCAGGAAATCCTGGGGAATCTTGGCGCGATCCTCGGCCCAGTCGGTCTCCATGATGCCAATGTTGGGCTCGTCGCGGTTGAGGACAAAACCGAGCTCGATCCAGAATTCGCGGATCTTTGGCCACAGGACTTCCGGTGCCGCATCGACGACCAGCCAGCGCTGAGTGCCCGCCCGCTCGACGCGCAGGCCCGCTCCCCGGGCGTCGGCGCTGACGACTCGCGCCCGCTCGGTCGCAATCGCCTTTGCCGGTTCACTCCGCTCGGAGGAATAGGCCGAGTAGGTGGCTGTGCCTCGCGGATCGACGTCCGGCACGGCGTAGCGGTCGCCGCTCTCCGGCGCCGTGAGGTCCGGCGGCAACTCGAGGCTGGGCGCCTCGCTGGCGCTGCGGTAGTCGATGCCCCCGGAGCCGGACGAACTGAAGGTACAACCGCCTGCGAGGAGTGCCGCAACGGCCGCCAGGGCCGTGAGGTACGGGGCGAGGGTCGGGTGCTTGCCAATCACGATTTGATCCCCGCCTGGCGCATCGCCGAGCGCACCTTGTCGTGGAGGGTGGGAGACAGGTCCGTCAGGGGCAAGCGGATGCCATCGCCGATCAGGCCCATTTGCGCAACCGCCCACTTCACCGGGATCGGGTTGGCCTCGCAGAACAGGTCCTTGTGGAGGGCGAGCAGGCGTTGATTGATCTCCCGCGCGGTGATCGCGTCACCCGCCCGGGCCGCGACGCACATCTCGTGCATCAGGCGGGGCGCCACGTTGGCCGTGACCGAGATCGTGCCGTGACCGCCCAGCAGGATGAACACCATCGCCGTCATGTCGTCACCGCTGTAAAGCCCGAAGTCCGCCGGGGCCCGGGCTACCAGGTCGCAGGCCCGCTCGACGCTGCCGGTCGCGTCCTTGATGCCGACGATGTTCGGGATCTCGGCCAGGCGCAGCGCGGTATCGTTCGCCAGATCCGCCACCGTGCGACCCGGCACGTTGTAGAGATACATCGGCAGGTCCACCGCCTCGGCGATGGTGCGAAAGTGCCGGTACAGCCCCTCCTGACCCGGCTTGTTGTAATAGGGCACCACCGACAGGGTCGCGTCCGCACCGGCCTCTGCCGCGAAGCGCGACAATTCGATGGCCTCGGCCGTGGAATTGGCCCCGGTACCGGCAATGACCGGGACGCGGCCAGCCGAATGCTCGACCGTGGCGCGAATCAGTTCGCAGTGCTCATCCACGTTGACCGTGGGCGATTCGCCCGTCGTCCCGACGATGACGATGCCGTCGGTCCCTTCCGCCACGTGAAAGTCGATCAGCGACCGCAAGCGGTCGAAATCCAGGCTGCCATCTTCGTGCATCGGCGTCACGATGGCGACAATCGAACCGGTAATCATCTGAAGTCCAGAACCGAGGGGGAAAGCCGAAGATTGTACCCGATGAGCCCCGCGCTTTCAGTTCGCCGCACGACCGTGGACGCGGGCCTCACTGCGGCAAGCGCCGCGTCCATGCAGGCGGAATGGATGGCGGGCAACGGGCAGCCCCCGGAAACGAGGGGCCCGCGACTCAGAGGTCAGCCAGACACTTGACGTGGGCCACCGCACTGCGCCCCAGGGCGGACAGGGCGTAGCCACCCTCGAGGATCGACACGATACGCTTGCCGCAATACTCGTCGGCCACCGCCTTCAGTTGCTCGGTCGCCCATACGTAGTCGGCCTCGACAAGACCCATCGAGCCCATGTCGTCCTCATAATGGGCATCGAAGCCGGCCGAGATGAAGAGCATCTGCGGACGGTGCTCACGCAGGGCGGGGAGCCACATGTCGGTGACCGCCTGGCGGAAGGCATCGCCACGGGTACCGGCCGGCAGCGGCACGTTGACCATGTGGGGCCGCGGATCGTCGGTGCCGCTGTACGGATAGAACGGGTGCTGGAAGATGCTGGCCATCATCACCCGCGGGTCATCGCGGAAGATGTCTTCGGTGCCATTGCCGTGATGCACGTCGAAATCGATCACCGCGACGCGCTCGAGCCCGTGGGCCTCGAGTGCATGCAGCGCGGCGATCGCGACATTATTGAAGAAGCAGAAGCCCATCGCCTTGGCGCGCTCGGCGTGGTGACCGGGTGGGCGAACCGCGCAGAATGCGTTCTCGACCTCACCGCGCACCACCAGGTCGGTCGCCAGGATGCCCGCGCCGGCGGAGCGCAACGCCGCCGTCATCGTGCCCGGGCACATCGCGGTGTCCGGGTCCAGGTGGCGGATGCCATGCTCCGGGACGCTCGCGAGGAGCTCCTCGACGTAGGCGCGCGGATGGGCGCGGGCGATCTGATCGACCTCCGCGTTGGGTGCGTCGTGAAACGTGAGGTAGAGATCAAGTCCGGCCGCGATGAGCCGATCATTGATGGCAGACAGCCGGTCAGGGCACTCAGGGTGATGCTCCCCCATGTTGTGCAGCCAGCAGTCGCGGTGCGTGATGAACGCGGTGGAAGTCATTTCCCCCCTTCCCTCCGGATGCGAAACCTTTTGATTTGGCGGCTTTCAGACCAATCGCGGTGTCCCGCGCTGGCCCTTGGATTCTTGTCAGTTCATTATCCACTCAACCACAGGCAACAACAAATACCCCCATGCGACACACGCCCCTGCAGGATCTCATCGCGGCCGCAAACCGGATCATCCTCGGCAAGGACCATCAGATCCGGTTGGCCATTGCCTGTCTGCTTGCGCGCGGCCACCTCCTGATCGAGGACATGCCGGGGGTCGGAAAGACCACCCTCGCCCACACGCTGGCGAGCCTGCTGGGCCTCAAGTTTCAGCGCATCCAGTTCACCAGCGACCTGCTGCCCTCGGACATCCTCGGCGTGTCGGTGTTCGATCGGGAACTGGGTAGCTTCCGTTTTCATCAGGGCCCGATCTTCGCCCAGCTGATTCTCGCCGACGAGATCAACCGGGCCACGCCCAAGACCCAGAGCGCACTGCTCGAGGCCATGGAAGAGGGCCAGATCACCGCCGACGGCGAATCGCTTCCCCTGCCCCAGCCCTTCTTCGTGGTCGCGACCCAGAATCCCCAGACGCAGATCGGCACCTTTCCGCTGCCGGAGAGCCAGCTCGACCGCTTCCTCATGCGCATCTCCCTGGGTTATCCCGACGAGGCGGCAGAGCGCGCGCTGCTGCTCGGCGATGACCGGCGCGACATGCTGGCCCGTCAGCAGCCGGTCATGAGCGACACGGCGTTCGCCGAGCTTCAGGTCGCTGCATCTCAGGTTCACGCTTCGGAGCGCCTGGCCGACTACCTCCAGGCGCTGCTGGCGGCAACGCGCTCTGCCGCCGGCAAGGGCTATGGCCTGAGTCCCCGGGCGGGACTCGGCCTGCTCAACGCCGCTCGCGCCTGGGCCATGCTCGAAGGCCGCGAGATGGTCCTGCCCGAGGATGTCCAGGCCGTCTTCCCCAGCGTGGCCGGCCACCGCCTCCATACCCTTGCCGCCAACAGCACCACGGACGAGCCGCCGGCTGAGGCCCTGCTCCGCGCCGTTCCGGTGGGCTGATCCCGCGATGCCGATGGCCGCAGCCCGCCCGCGGATCCGGCAGTGGCTCGACGCACGCCTGTTCCGGATCCGGCCACGCGAGCCCCTGCCAGTGCGCCTGGGGCACAGGCGGATCTTCGTCCTGCCGACCGGGCTGGGCCTGGCCTTTGCGGCGACCCTGTTCACGATGCTTCTGGCCTCGATGAACTACGCCTTGAGCCTGGGTTATGCGGTGACTTTCCTTCTGGTCGGCGCGGGCTTCGTCAGCCTCCACCAGACCTTCCGCAATCTGCTCGCGATCGAGCTCGTGTCCGCGCGCCTCGACACCGCGTTCTGCGGCTCGGATGCCGCGCTGGAACTGGTCTTCGTCAATCCGTCGGGGCGCCCCCGGCAAGGTCTCGAAGTCTCTGAGAGAGGGTCCCTGCCAGTGCGCTTCGACATTGGCCCGGAGGCCGCGGCACGCGTCGTGGTACCCATCCCCGCGCAGCGCCGGGGGTGGCTCGAACCCCGGCGACTGACTCTGGAGACACGATTCCCGCTGGGCCTGGTGCGCGGCTGGAGCTACCTGACGCCGCCAGCGCGGGCCCTCGTATACCCCAGGCCAGAGGCGCCGGTCCCGCCGCTGCCTGCCGATTCCGAAACACGGCATCCGGGTACGCTCGGCGAGTCCGGCGAAGAGGATTTTGCCGGCCTGCGTGAGTATCGGCAGGGAGATTCCCCCCGCCGCATCGCGTGGAAGCTGGCAGCCCGACATGGCGCGCAACTGCACACCAAAGTCTTCGCGGGCGGGCAGGCCAGTTCCCTTCAGTTCGACTGGCATGCCCTGCCCGCTGGCCTCGACGTTGAAACACGCCTCTCCCGCCTGACGGCCTGGGTCATCCAGGCGGCTGGCAGCCATGTGCCCTTTGGATTGCGGCTGCCCGACTTCGAGTGCCCTCCAGCACGGGGACAGAGGCACGTCGATGCCTGCCTGAAAGCCCTCGCGCTCCATGGACGACCGGATGCGAAGACCTAGTCCGACCCTGAATCCGGCGCAGGGCCACTGGCTCACGATCACGGTGCTCGTCACGCTGCTGCCCCACAGCCAGCACCTGCCCGCCTGGTTGTCGGCCATCTGCGCACTGCTGCTCGGCTGGCGCTTCACCCTCGATCGGGGCGCGAGCCGGGCGCCGGCCAAGGGGATCCTGCTGCTACTCGTCGCCGTCACCGTCGTGGCTGCGGTGGCAGTGGAATACCGACACCTGATGGGCAAGGATCCGGGCCTCGCGGTGCTCGCCGCGTTTGCCTGCCTCAAGTTGCTGGAGTCGCGATCGGTTCGCGATGGGCGCTCGGCGGTCCTGCTGTGCTTCTTCCTTCAGATGGGTCAGTTCCTCAACGATCAGGCCATCCCGGTGGCGGTGCTGACCCTGCTCGGCATCGCGCTCGCACTGGCGACGCTGGCCGCACTCGAGGGCGGAGGGCCGCCGCGCCTGCTCATGAAGCGCGCCACCGGCCTGCTGACCACCGCCGCGCCCTTCATGCTCGCGTTGTTCGTGCTGTTCCCACGCATCCAGGGGCCGCTGTGGGGGCTGCCCCACGACGCCTTCTCGGGCATGACCGGCCTGTCGGACACCATGAGCCCGGGCAGCATCGGCAATCTCGTGCGTTCCGGCGAGATTGCGTTCCGCGCCCAGTTCGATGGCCCGTTGCCTCCGACCCAGCAACGTTACTGGCGGGGACCGGTTCTGAGCGTGTTCGACGGCACCACCTGGCGACCCGGCTTCTCGACCCTGTCGCGAACGCCGCCCCACTCGCTCTCCGGGCCCACGTACCGCTACAGCCTCACCCTCGAGCCCCACAACCTCCACTGGTTGCTGGCCCTCGACCTTCCACGCCATCCCGATGGCAACAGCCGCTACACAACCGATCTACAACTGGTCAGCGTCGACCCCGTTCGGGAGCGCCGGCGCTACCAGCTCGAGGCGTACCCCGCCGCCATCGCCGGCCAATCCGAACCCGGCCACGTCATTCGCCGCAACCTCCGGCTCCCCGAGGGCCGCAATCCCCGCCTGCTTGCCCTCGGGCGGGACATCGCGGGCCGGCTGACCTCGCCGCCGGACCGGGTCAGCGCCCTGATCGAGACCTTCCGGCGGCAGGACCTCCAATACACCCTGACAACGCCACGCCTCGGGGCTGACGCGGCGGACGCCTTCTTCTTCGACACCCGACAGGGCTTCTGCGAGCACTTCGCCTCGGCGTTTGCCATCGCGGCGCGGGCGGCCGGCGTGCCGACGCGGGTCGTCACCGGCTACCAGGGGGGGGAACTGAATCCGCTCGACGGCACGCTCGTCGTGCGCCAGTCCGACGCCCATGCCTGGGTCGAGGTGTGGTCCGCCACGCGGGGCTGGCAACGGGTCGACCCGACCGCGGCCTCTGCCCCCACCCGGATCGACAACGGTATCGCAGGCGCACTGCCCGACAGCGACGCCCTGCCCCTCTTCATGCAGCCCCGGATGGCGTGGTTGCGCACCCTGCAGTGGCGATGGGAGGCCATCGGCAATGCCTGGAACCAGTGGGTCATCGGCTACAACGACGAGCGCCAGCGGAATTTTCTGAGCGAGCTCGGCTTCGAGATCGGCGGCCTGGGCGATCTGCTGATCGCGACCGGCATTACTGCCGGCACCCTGATCGTGGGTTTGCTGCTGTGGGCACTGCGGACGCCGCGCCGGAGCGACCCACTCGACCGTCTGTGGGACCGTTTCTGTGGCAAGCTGGCCGTCGCGGGCACCGAGCGCCCCCGCTGGATGGGGCCGGTCGCGTTCGCTGCAGAGGCGGCCATGCGCCACCCACGGGCATCCGGCACCATTCATGCGATTGCCCGCCGCTATGCCCGCCTGCGTTACGGGCCGGCGGCCCCGGACCGGCGCGAACTCGACAGGCTCTCCAACGACATCAGACGACTGACATTGAAATGAACGCACCTCGACGCGCATGTGCCCTTGCCCTGGCCGTCTTCGCCGCTGCGGTCCACGCAGCAGAGCCCGACCTCGCCAGCCATCCCGAGGCAGCGAGCTTCATCGACCGTATGGTCTCGGTGCATGGCTTTGAGCGACACGCCGTGGTCAATGAACTGGCCGCGGCCAGCTACCAGAAGAAGGCTATCCGCTTCATCAAGCCACCTGCGAAGAAGGGGATTCGCTCGTGGAAGAGCTATCGCGCCCGCTTTGTCGAGCCGGTTCGGATACGGGCTGGCCTGGCGTTCTGGAACGACCATCGCGAGGCACTGGAGCGGGCTGAACAGCGCTTCGGTGTGCCCCCTGAGATCATCCTTGCCATCCTCGGCGTCGAAACCGTGTTCGGCCGACAAACGGGTAGCTTTCCGCTGGTCGGCGCACTCGCCACCCTCGCCTTCGACTACCCGCCACGCGCGAGCCTGTTCCGCAAGGAACTCGAGAACCTGTTCCTCCTCGCGCGAGAGAGCGGGCGCCGGCCGTCAAGCTACACTGGCTCGTTTGCAGGTGCCATCGGCTACCCCCAGTTCCTGCCGAGCAGCGTACGCACCTACGCCGTGGACTTCGACGACAATGGCCGGGTGGATCTGGAAGGCAGCGCCGAAGATGCCATCGGTTCGATCGCCCGCTATCTGGCCGACCACGGATGGCTGGCCGGCGAGCGCATCGCGGACCCGGTGGTGCCACCGCCGGGCACGCCCCTCGACCCGCTGGTGGCGGCAGGCATCGAGCCGGCACTGACCGGTGCGGAGCTGGCTTCCGTCGGCCTCCGCCTCCCTGCCGGCATCGAGCGGGCGACCCTGGTCGATCTCGAGACGCCGGGCCTGGCGACCCAGTACTGGCTGGGCTATCGAAACTTCTATGTACTGACGCGCTACAACCGCAGCAGCTTCTACGCGATGGCTGTCACGCACCTGGCCGACGCGCTGCGGGAAGCCCGGCTGGGTGAGAAGGTCGCGGTGTCCGGCCGGTGAGCCGAAAGAGACGGGAGGCGCGCCCTACAGCAGGGCGTCGCGCGACATGCCGTGGCGCTTCAGGATGCGCCGCAGCTGCCCCAGCGCCTCGAGCTGAATCTGGCGCACACGCTCGCGGGTGAGGCCGAGTTGTTCGGCCAGTTCCTCGAGGGTCTTGACCTCACTCTCGTCGAAACCGTATCGATGCCGGATCACGAAGCGCTGCTTGTCGGAGAGAAGCTCGAGCCACTCCCCCACCAGTGACTCCACCTCGTTGGTCTGCACCTGCTGGTCGAGTGTCTCGAGATGGTCGTCGGCCAGGGATTCACCGATCGAGAGACTCGGGTCGATATCCAGGGGGGCATCCAGGGATGCGGTGTGCTCTGACAGGGCCAGGATGGCCCGCACGACCTCTATCGGCTTGTCCAGCCGCCGCGCCACCTCTTCGAGCGTGGACTGGCCACTGCCCTCGGCCTCGACCGAGCGCTGGGCCCTCAGAACCTGGTTGAGTTCCTTCACCACATGCACCGGCAGTCGTATCGTGCGCGACTGATTCATGATCGCACGCTCGATATTCTGGCGAATCCACCACGTGGCGTAGGTCGAGAATCGGAAGCCCCGTTCGGGGTCGAATTTCTCCAGCGCGTGCATGAGGCCGAGATTGCCCTCCTCGACCAGATCGAGCAGCGGGATGCCCCGGTTCAGGTAGTGCTTGGCGATGTTCACGACCAGCCGCAGGTTGCGCTCGATCATGATCTGGCGCGCATCGAAGTCGCCCTTGCGCACCAGGCGCGTCAGGGCCAGCTCCTCCTCGGCGGTCAGCAGCGGGTTCGCGCCGATCTCATTGAGGTAGAGCTGGGTGACGTCGCTGAGGAATTCGCTCTCGAACGAAGGCGCCGGGGTTTGCCGGAATGCCTCGAGTTCTGGTGGCAAGTCCGCGTCCCGGTTCTCTTCTTCTTCCCTGGAGACCGGATCGAACATGCGCTTCCTCTCAGCGGGCAGGCAAGTACTTGGAAGGATCCACCGGCTTGCCCTGCCTGCGGATCTCAAAGTGCAGTTTCGGTCGGTCGCTGTCGGTGCTGCCCAGCGTTGCGATCTGCTGGCCCTTGTTGACCGAATCACCCTCGCTGACCATCAACTGGTCGTTGTGAGCGTATGCACTCAGATAGTTGGAGTCGTGCTTGATGATGACCAGTTTACCGTAGCCACGCAAGCCGGTTCCGGCATAGACGACCTTCCCGCCGGCCGCGGCCAGCACCGGATCTCCGGTGTTGCCACCGATGTCCAGACCCTTGCGCGCGCTGGTCTCCGAGAATCGTCCGACGACCTTGCCACCGGTCGGCCACGACCAGTCGATGCCATCGACGCGCTTGATGCCGCTGGGTACCGGTGCGGGCGGCGGCTCGGTCGGCGATGTCGCCGGGCCCGGCTGCGGCGTCACGACACCCGCCTCGGCCTGGGCAGCCTGCCAGGCCTCGTCCGAGTAGGGCTGGACGCCCCCGACCGGGCCAGTCTTGATGGCAGGCGGCGCCGGTACCGGCACCGGTTGCGGCGTGTCGGTTGCGACCGGCGACACCTCGACCGGCCCGTCGTTCGGAATGGGTGTCACCGTGACGCCGCCAGGCGGAACGACCCGGATCTCGCGCCCCACCTCGAGGCGGTTCGGGTCGTCGAGCTGGTTCCACTCGGCCAGTTCGCGGAACGTCACGCCGTGCTCCTGGGCGATGCGATGCAAGGTATCACCCTGCTTGACGATGTAGTGGCCAGGGTTCGCCTCGGCCGGCACCGTGACCGGCGCCGATGTCCGGTCGTCAACCGGCGCGGCGACGCGCGTCGAGCAGGCACTCAGGCCTGCCAGGACCGCTCCCAACAGGAGCGGCATCAGGATTCGATTGCTCTCAGTCATTCCGTTCCAGCCAGCAGGGGCACGAAGCGCACACCTTCGTACCGGGATTCTCGGTAGCTCTTGCCGTGGCGCTCGACCAGCACGATCCACTGGTCCGTGCCGCCCACCGGCAACACCAGCCGCCCACCGTCCGCCAGTTGCTCCTTGAGGGTCTGCGGCACCCCCGTGGCCGCCGCAGCCAGGATAATCGAGTCGAACGGCGCCACTTCCGGCAGCCCAATACTGCCGTCGGCGTATTTCAACCGCAAGTTGGGTAGGCGCAGGGTCCGAACATTCTCCTTGGCCCGATCCAGCAACTGGCGGATGCGTTCGACGGCATACACTTCAGATGCCAGCCCGGCCAGGATGGCGGCCTGGTAACCGCACCCGGCCCCGACTTCAAGCGTCTTGCCGAGCGTCCGGCCGCCGGCCCGCAGCAGTTCCAGCATGCGTGCCACGACAAAGGGTTGCGAGATGGTCTGCTGCCTCAGCAGCGGCAGCGCGGTGTCCTCGTAGGCGCGGGTTGCGAGCGCCTCGTCGACGAACAGGTGGCGTGGCACCCCCATCATGGCGCGCAGGACACCCTCGTCGCGAATACCCTGCTCACGCAGCCGGTCGAGCATTCGCGCCCGCGCGCGCGTCGCCTTGGCAGCGGGATCGCTGGCGCGCACCATCATGTCGCAAGCCACTCCGTCACCGCCCCGATCTGCCGGTTGTGCGTCAGGTCGATCTGCAAAGGGGTGATCGATACGAAACCGTTCTCGACGGCGTGAAAGTCCGTGCCGTCGCCCGCGTCCTGGGCACTACCGGCGGCGCCGACCCAATAGACAGTCTCCCCTCGCGGCGAGACCCCCTTGACGACCGGCTCGGCCTTGTGACGCTTGCCAAGCCGGGTCACGCGGAAGCCACGTATCTCATCGAACGGACGATCCGGAACATTGACATTGAGCAGGACAGGCTGCGCAAAGGGCTGGCGACGCATCCGCTCGACGAGTACATCGGCAACCCGGGCAGCGGCCGTGAAATCGGTTGCTGAACTCGAGGCCAGGGAAATCGCGATCGCAGGCACCCCCAGCAGGAAGCCTTCCGTTGCCGCCGCGACGGTGCCCGAATACAGGGTGTCGTCCCCCATGTTCGCGCCATGGTTGATGCCGGACACCACCATATCGGGCAGTTCATCGAACATGCCGGTCACCGCCAGGTGGACGCAATCCGTTGGCGTGCCATTGACATGATAGAAGCCCTCCCCCAACCGCTTCAGGGAGAGCGGGCGGTCAAGCGTCAGCGAATTGCTGGCGCCACTTCGATCCCGTTCGGGCGCGACGACGGTCACGGTCGCGCGCTGACGCAGCGCGTCGGCCAGTGCACCAATGCCCGGCGCGAAGTAGCCATCATCGTTGCTGATCAGTATGCGCATCGGGAGTTGGGTCGTGCGGTAAGAGTCGGGCAGACCGCCACCGTGGGGTCGCCGCAAACAGCCGCCGATGTTAGCACACGCACGGCCCGCGGCAGACCACCCCGGGTGCCCTGGACGCAACACTCATCTTCGCTGCTGGCGGGCTGATTCGAGGTCAATCACCAGCGCCGAACGCTCCCCCGCGCCATGTTCGAGGAGGCGCTCGAAATCGCTCACCGGCAGCGGTCGGCTGAACAGATATCCCTGGATCATGTCGCAGTCGCGCAGGCCGAGGAATCGCAACTGGTCCTCGGTTTCGACCCCCTCGGCCACCACCGACATGCCGAGACCGTGGGCCAGCACCATGATCGTGCCTGCAATCGTGCGGCAATCCTCGCTGTCGGAGAGATCCTTGACGAAGGATCGGTCGATTTTCAGGACATCGACAGGGAAGTGCCTGAGGTAGCTGAGGCTGGAGTAGCCCGTCCCGAAGTCGTCGATCGAAAGCTTGATGCCGATCGCCTTGAGGGCCTCCAGCGCCGCAGTGGTTGCCTTGGCGTTCTGCATGATCATGCTTTCGGTCAGCTCGAGTTCGAGGCACCAGGATGGCAGCTCCGCCTCGCGCAGGGCCTCTTCGACCCTCGCCGGCAGGTCGCCCTGGCGGAACTGGCGCGCCGAGATATTCACCGCCACGGCGATCGGCGCGCCATGGCGCTCCCGCCAGCGCGCGGCGTCACGGCAGGCCTGGCCGAGTGCCCACTCGCCAATCGGCACGATCAGGCCCGTCTCTTCGGCCAGCGGGATGAAGTCGAGCGGCGAGATCATGCCCTTCGCCGGATGCTGCCAGCGGATCAGGGCCTCGGCGCCGCAGATCCGCCCGGTGCGCAGATCGAGCTTGGGCTGGTAGTGGAGCACCAGTTCGCCACGTTCGATCGCGCCACGCAGGTCTGCCTCGAGCGACAGCTGTTGCAGCGCCCGGTCGTTCATGCCCTGCTGGTAATAGCGGAAACATGCGCCGCCGTGTTCCTTGGCGGCGTACATCGCGGCATCGGCATTGCGCAGCAGGGCCTCCGCCGACGTCCCGTCCGCCGGCGCCAGGCTGACCCCGACGCTGGCGGTGACGAAAAGCTGCTGGCCCGGCAGTTCCACGGGCGCTGCCAGCGCGTCCTCGATCTTGCCAATCACGTTGGAGACACCCAGGCCGGCCGAGAGCTCCGCCAGCACCAGGGCAAACTCGTCGCCCCCGATCCGGGCCACCGTATCACCGCGCCGCAGGCACGCCTCGAGACGTTCTCCGACCGCCTTCACCACCGCGTCGCCAGCCGAATGGCCGAGACTGTCATTGATGAACTTGAAGCGATCCAGGTCGAGCATGAGGACCGCCGCCTGCCGCCCGGAGCGTTGCGCATGGGCCACCGCCTGATCGATCCGGTCACTCAGCAGGACCCGGTTGGCGAGGCCGGTCAGACCGTCGTGGGTAGCGTGGTGTTTGAGCTCTTCCTCGAAGCGGATGCGCTCGGTGACATCGGTGATCACGCTGATGTAATGGGTCAGCTCACCGCCGTCGTCGAGTACCGGAGACACCGACACCTCTGCCCAGAACAGGCTCCCGTCCTTGCGGTAGTTGCGCAGCAGGACCTGGGCTGCGATGTGCCGTCGCAAGGCGTCACGCAGACGCTCGATGCCGACCTGATCCCAATCCTTGCCGATCAGGAAGCGCGGGTTGCGCCCCTCCACCTCGGCCAGCGTGAAACCGGAAATCCGCTCGAATGCCGGGTTCACGTACACGATGGGATTGTCCCGGGCCGCTTCGACCCGGCTGATGATGATCGCGTTGCTTGAAGACTCGATGGCGCGGTTGCGGATATTGATGGCTGCCTCGGCCGCCCGTCGAGCGGAAATGTCCCGCGCGACCACCACGAGTTGCCAGCGCCCGGCCAGCCGTGTTGCGGAAGTGGACGCCTCGACGCTGATGGGTTTCCCATCGGCCCGCAGGATGTCGAAGGCCAGCGTCTTGCCGATGAACCGGCCCTTGCCGCCGGACGACAGGTCGCGCAGCACCGCCGCGACCGCCGGAAGATCGCGCCCGGCAATCAGTTCGTCGAGCCGGTTTCGGCCAACCATCTCGGCGCTGGAAAATCCCGAGATCCGTGTTGCCGCCTCGTTCCAGTAACTCACCCGGCCATCGGCCTCGAACATCACGATGGCGTCGCGCGCCGAACTGCTGATGCTTCGGAAGCGTTCCTCGCTTTCCCGCAACGCCGACTCGGCGCGAGCGCGCTCTTCTCGCGTTCTCAGGTACGACAAGCCGTAGGCAAGATCATCTGCCAACTCGCGAAGCAAGGCCTGATCGTCACTCGAGAAAGCCTCTGCCTCTGTTGAGAAAAGGCTGAGAACCCCGAGCGTAGCGTCATTGCCGATCAGCGGCAGGCTGATCATCGAGCGAACCGCCTCACTCCGTCCGTCGATGTCGAACCGGCCGGAGAGATGCGCTTCCAGAATTGGCCGTCGCTCGCGATAGGCCTGCTCCCTAACCCGCGACACCTCCGGCATGCGGGCGACGACAGACTCGCTGTCCGGGCCAGCGCCGTGGCTCGCCAGGGGCACGAGCGCTCCTCCCTCCCCCAACGGCACACGCACCGAAGCAAGGAAGTAACCGCCCTCATCGACCAGGCTCGCGCAGGTGGCCTCGAGCAGTCCCGCTTCGTCCTTGGCATGGACCAGGGTCTGGTTGGCGCCGGAGAGAACGCGCAGCGTCCGGTTCAGTCGTTCGAGCTCCCGCTCTGAGCGCTTTCGCTCGGTGATGTCTTCCTTCACCGCGACAAAGTGCGAGATGGCCCCATCACTGTCGCGAACGGCAGAGGCGATCATGTGCTCCCAGAACAGCTCGCCATTCTTCTTGCGATTGAGGAGCTCACCCGACCATACCCGCCCTGCCGTGATTGCTGCCCACAGGTCGCGGAAGACCTCCGGCGGAGTCAGCCCGGAACTGACGATCGAGGGTTTCCGGCCGATCGCCTCCTGCGGCTCGAAGCCCGTGAGTTCGGTGAAGTGGGGATTGACGTACTCGATCATCCCGTCGCGGTCGGTTACCAGGACCGTGGCGCGACTCTGCTCGATCGCGCGCTGGAGCTTGCGCAGGTCCTGCTCGGCCACCTTGCGCTCGGTGTGATCCACCAACGAACCGATGACGCTGGGCTCGCCACCCAGGACAGTGCGTGCCGCGTAAAGCTCGCAGGCTCGAAACTCGCCCCCGGGCCGCACGATGCTGCACTCCAGGCGCAGGGTCCGGACATCACCGTCGAGACAGGACGCAAGCGCTGCCCCGACCCCCGCCCGCTCCTCAACGTTGACCAGGTCTTCGATTGACCGCCGACCAACCAGCGCCACGACCGGCTGCCCGACCACTTCCGAAAAATGCCGATTCGCGTAGCTCAACCGGTCGCCTCGCAACAGGAAGACGCCCACCCCGGCATGTTCGACAAGGGCGCGAAACCGTTCTTCAGCCTGGGCCTTCTGTTCCGCGTTGCTGCGCACATCATGCAAGAGGTCCTTGACCTGCCCCAGGGAGCGATCGAGGGCCCGCGCCAGGTCACCGATCTCGTTGGGCTCGGCGCTGGCAAAGCGATGATCGTAACTCTCCGGGGACAGGGCCCGCGCCCCCGAGGCGAGGTGCGACAGGGGCAGGAGCACCTTGCTGCGCAGCCCCACCAGCAACAGGCCGATGACACTGATGTCGAGCAGACCGACGCCGACGATGGCAAACGACAGCCGCTCGTGGAGCGCCTCGAGTTCCCGGGCGGCGAGAAAATGGACCGCGCCGATGGACGCCTCCAGCTCCGACGCCAGACCATCCAGCGCGCTGCCCGAGGCATGCCAACGGTCCGGCGGTGACCGCCGGAAGGCATCGTAGCCGACGCGAAGGCGATGCCAGTCCCGCGCCAGGTCGCCCCAGAGCACTTCCAGCTGCGTATGGTTGTCGGTGAGTCCTTCGAGGGGGCGCTCTGACACCACGCGGGACGCCACTGCGTCGTCAAGCGGCGCAAACAGGTGCTCACGGACTGACGGATCCATGGCGCGCGGGTGCGCGCGGGTGCCGAGAATCCGTTTGGTCAGGCGGTAGAGATCGCTGGTCGCGACGACCGTCTCCGAGACGGCGTCCACCTTGGATAGCAGCCGCTCGCCCAGCGCCATGTTCACCAGCGCGAGCACGACGAGCACCGCCAGCGCCAGATGGGCCTTGTACCGGATTGTGGATCTGATCATCTGCCGCGTCATGACTGAATTGTCGTGTACCGGGACACGACCGCAGACCCTTCTTATCGGCGCCCGGATCGCCGCCTTGAATCCGACCGCCAAAAAGAAAAGGCCGGTCAGTGACCGGCCTTTCAAGGTATTGCTTTACTACTCGAATTGTTCTGGCGCGCCCGGCAGGATTCGAACCCACGACCCCCTGGTTCGTAGCCAGGTACTCTATCCAACTGAGCTACGGGCGCTAAAGAAGCAAGAATTATACCGACATCCCTGCTTCTGTAAACAAGTTTTGGCGGAGAGAGAGGGATTCGAACCCTCGATACGAGTTTTGCCCGTATGCTCCCTTAGCAGGGGAGTGCCTTCGACCTCTCGGCCATCTCTCCGCGCGACGGAGGCGGAATAGTAAAGACTTCCCCTCCCCGGGTCAAACGGATTCGACATGCGCGCCCCCCAGTCCATAGAGACACGCGGCAACGCGCACCCCACCTCGTACCCCCGGCCCCGATCCACCTTTCAAGGCCGCACGTCACTCCGTAATCCGGGCTTTCAGCCAATGCCATTCGGGAAACTACGGAACGGCCTCACATGAATCCGAAGCGGTGTCGCAATCGCACCACGGACCACGGGCGACGAATGGCCTCAGGGCTGTAAAAAACGCTGAAACCCCCATGCAATAAGGAACTTACCGGGGATAACATAGACCAAAATGCATACCACCTTCAGGGGAGCTTGTGATGAATTTAACATTCCATCCGATTCGCCCCGGGATCATGGTTGTATGAACTTCGAATACTCGCCTATACTGCGCTCATCCTATGACTAAAGTTGTAGGCCAAACAAAGTAAAGCACCCAAGAGAAACAAGCACTTAGATTAGACAAAGAGGACTGGCAAGCATGAAAAGCGAAACGAAAGACGTCCGCGAGATCCGCCGCAAGCTCGGCATGAACCAATCGCAGTTCTGGTCGAAGATCGGCGTCACCCAGAGCGGTGGCTCCCGCTACGAGAGCGGCCGAAACATTCCCCGCCCGGTGCAGGCCCTGCTCCGGCTGGTTCATGTCGAGCAGATCGACATCAGCAAGGTCCGTCGCGAGGACTTCGAAGTCGCCGAGTACCTGAAGAGCACCAACCCGGATCTCTTCAAGACGCTCAAGAAGGAAGCCCGCGCCGCGCGCAAGAAGTAATTCTCGCGCGCCGCTCTCACCCTCAGGGGCTGACGGACACCGTCAGCCCCGTTTTGTTTGTGATCCGCTCGCCCACTTCCGCGAGCCAATCGGGCGGTACCGCCGTGACGCGAGGCGCCTCGGGCTGTAGCGAGGGACGCGCCACACCGTACAGCAGCACCCCTTCGATACCGAACCGGGCCGCGTCCTCAAGGAGGGATAGGTAGGCGTCCAGAAACGCCTCGTCCGGCAGCTGGCCGTCCCACGCGAAAAGGCAGGTCTGGATCCAGGTCCGGCAGGCTGATGCGCAGCGCTCCAGATGTGTCAGCACCTGCTCGCGGGACCGCTCGACCCCATTGATCCGAGCCACGTCCGCCCGCCTTGCTGCATCCACCTTGAACCACACCTCGCCCCCGTAGGAAGACAGCGCCTCGACCCCGGCCAGTACCTCGCTGCGACCCATCAGCGAACCATTGGTGATCAGGCGCACAGGCACCGTGTCGTCAAAGCCCGACTGGTTCCGGATGTCGCCGACCGCCATGACGATCCGGGCAAAATCAGCAGCGCTGGTCGGCTCGCCATTGCCAGAGAATGCCAGGTCCTTGAGCTGTCGCGCCTCTGGCGGCGCATGTTCAGCCATGAAAGTACCGCGCCGAATCTCGTCGAGAAACGTCCGCAGTTCGGCACACAGGCGGGCCAGATCAATTGGCGGTGCCTTGCCCCGAACGAGATCGGGAACCTGGCAATACACGCAATGCCAGTTGCAGGCGTTGTTCGGATTGAGATTGAGACCAAGCGACACCCCGCCGGCACGGCGCGACAGCACCGGGTAAACATAGGTCATCCCGGCCATGTCCCGGTTATGGTCGGTCGTCGTCAATTGCCCCGGCGATTGCTGATTCACGGCTCTTGCGTCCTCGGATTGCCCATCTTGCCAATGCTACAATCGGTCGCCCTTCCCAGCCACGCGCGCCCATGCAGATCACCCGCCGACTCGAGTTCGATGCTGGTCATCGTATCCCGGACCATACCAGCCAGTGCCGGCACCTCCACGGGCATCGCTATGTACTCGAAGTGAGCTTGAGCGGCGAGGTCATCTCACGACCGGGCGACCCGGCCAATGGCATGGTGATGGACTTCGGCGACATCAAGGAAATCGCCAAACAGCACGTGGTGGACCGCTGGGACCACGCCTTTCTGGCATTCCGGGATGATCGGCCGGTCGTCGATCTGCTGGCAGCGATTCCGGGCCACAAGACCGTCTTGCTCGACTGCGTACCGACCGTCGAGAATCTCGCGCTCGAGGCCTTCCGAATCCTGGACCCGCTCTATGTGGACGCCTACGGGAATCACCTGTCGCTCGCGCGGATTCGCCTCTACGAAACACCCAATTGCTGGGCGGATGTCGATCGAAGATCCATTCCACTGTGAGCCGGTGAGCATCGCCACAGATGGCGGATAGGGTGGGATTCGAACCCACGGAACGCTCGCACGTTCGCCGGTTTTCAAGACCGGTGCATTCAACCGCTCTGCCACCTATCCTTTCGACCCGATTCGGGCGCGCGCAGTATAGCATCGGGTGATGCGGCCACCATCTGGACAGATCGGCAACCACACCCCTAATCTGCGCATGTGAAGGCACTCGACACCCGCAACCTGTTCGGCAGGCGCGCCTGGTTGCTTGCCCTGGTGATCATTGCAGCATCGATCGCCCTCTTCCTGCTCGTCTTCGGTTCCCTGCGACCAGCCCCGCCCAAGCGCGTCACCCTGTTGACCGGATCGGAGGGTGGCGCTTACCGCGTATTCGGCGATCGCTACCAGCGCGCCTTCCGGGAACAGGGGATCATCCTCGAATTGCTCGAGACCTCGGGCTCGGTCGAGAACCTCCGCCGCATCAAGACCGATCCGGCCATCGACCTGGCTCTGGTCCAGTCCGGTATCGCCAACGAGCCGGACTCGGAGGATCTCGTTCAACTCGGCAGCATGTTTCCGGAGCCGCTCTGGATCTTCCATCGGGATGCCGACGCCACCGGCCGGCTGGACAGCCTCGCCGGCGACCGGATTGCGATCGGCCCGCCGGGCAGCGGTACCCAGTTGATGGCCCTGCAGATGCTTGCCGCAAGCGGCTTCGATATCTCGTCGGACGCGCTGGTGGCGGTCGGCGGTCTCGAAGCAGCCCGCCAATTGCGCAATGGCGAAGTCGGCGCCGCCTTTTTTGTCGCGAGCAATCGCGCACCGGCAGTGCGCGAGCTGCTCGATGCGAGCGACACACGCCTGTTCGACCTCGAGCTGGTGGATGCCTATCAGGCGCGCTTCCGGCACCTGGAGGTGCTGAGGCTGCCAAAAGGCACGCTCGACCTCGTTGCGCTTCGCCCATCGCGAGACATTCATCTGCTCGGCACATCGGCAATGCTGGTGGCCCGCGCCGACCTGCACCCCGCCATCATCAGCCTGATGCTGCAGGTCGCCCGCGAGGTGCACGGAGAGACCGATCTGTTTCAGAAGCGGGGCGAGTTTCCCGCGGTCCGCGACGATGGTTTGCCCCTATCGCCCCAGGCACAACGGTTCTACGATTCAGGTCCGCCCTTCTTGCAGCGCTACCTGCCCTTCTGGCTGGCGGTCGTGCTTGACCGCCTGATCGTCGCGCTGCTTCCCGCCCTTGCCCTGCTGATTCCCCTGATGCGGATCGCCCCGCCGCTCTACGCATGGCGGATGCGCGCCCGGATCTATCGCCGCTATGGCGAGCTGAAATTTCTCGAGGAGCGCTTCCGCTCCGGCGCTGACCGGGATTTCGATCAGTTGCTGGCGCGCCTTGACGCGATCGAGGAGGCCGCCAATCACGGCAAGGTGCCCCTCGCATTCACGAACGAGCTCTATACCTTGCGCGAACATGTGCTGCTGGTCCGACAGGAAGTAATTCGCGCCCGTCGTCGGACGCAGGGGGAACCGCAGCAACAGGACGCCCGGGCCTGACAAGCGAAAAGGGGAAGCCGCTCTGGCTTCCCCTTCTCTGATTTGGCGGAGTGGACGGGACTCGAACCCGCGACCCCCGGCGTGACAGGCCGGTATTCTAACCAACTGAACTACCACTCCGTACAGCAACGACCTCGCGGCCGCTGAGGTCCGAAGACCTCGAATCTGGCGTCCCCACGGGGATTCGAACCCCGGTTACCGCCGTGAAAGGGCGATGTCCTAGGCCTCTAGACGATGGGGACCTGGTCTTTCCGGTCTGGTGGAGGTAAGCGGGATCGAACCGCTGACCTCTTGCATGCCATGCAAGCGCTCTCCCAGCTGAGCTATACCCCCTACCGCGAAAGAGCGCGAATTATAGGGTCCACCTGCCCCCCTGTAAACACCCGAATGCGGCCCCGGAAAATCGTGGCTTGCGGACGGCGTGGCGCCAGACCTCAGGCCCGCTTGTCGAGCGAAAGCAACTTGCCCGGGTTCATCAGATCCAGGGGATCAATAGCGGCCTTCACCGCGCGCATCAACTCGGTTTCGACCGGATCCCGGTAGCGCAGGATTTCCTCACGCTTGAGCTGTCCCAGCCCGTGCTCGGCCGATATCGAGCCGCCAAGTTCGCTCACCAGGTCGTGCACAATGCGATTGGCTTCCGCGGTTCTGGCGATCACGGCCTGGTTGCGATCACCGGCCACGGCGGAAAGGTTGTAGTGCAGGTTACCGTCGCCGAGATGGCCGAATGCCACCACCCGCAGCTCCTCGAAGCGCGCCGCGAGGGCGCGCTCTGCGCGCTGGAGGAACTCGACGATGCGGCTGACTGGCAGGGCAATGTCGTGCTTGATGCTGAACCCTTCGATACGCTGGGCTTCCGAAATGTTCTCGCGCAGTTGCCACAGGGCTTCGGCCTGGGCTTCGCTGCGGGAGATCGCCGCGTCGAGCACCAGGCAGTCTTCGATGGCGTCGGCCAGGACCTCTTCGAGCCGGCCGCTCAGGTGGTCTGCATCGTCAACGCCAGACAGTTCGATCAGCACACTCCACTCCGGCACCTCCGCGAGCGGCGGACGGGCAGCCGGCATGTGTTTCAGGACCAGGTCGAGGGCCGAGCGTCCAATCAGTTCGAATGCGTTGAGCTGGGTGTGACAACGACGCTTGGCGCGCCCGAGCAACTCGACGGCCTGGGCCGGCCCGGCCACCGCGACCCAGGCCACGGCCCGGCCGCTGGGCGCCGGAAACAACTTGAGAACGGCGGCGGTCACGATGCCGAGCGTCCCCTCGCCACCAATGAAGAGGTGCTTTAGGTCGTACCCGGTGTTGTTCTTGCGCAGCGCCCGCAGGCCGTGCCAGATGCGTCCGTCCGGCAGCACAGCCTCGACGCCGAGCACGAGATCCCGCGTGTTTCCGTAGCGAAGCACGTGTACGCCCCCCGCATTGGTCGACAGGTTGCCGCCGATCTGGCAGCTCCCCTCCGCCGCGAGCGAGAGGGGGAACAGGCAGCCGGCCTCGGCGGCAACCGCCTGGACGGCGGCCAGGGTGCAGCCTGCGTCGACCGTCAGGGTCTGATTGTCGCGATCGAGATGGCGGACGCGGTTCATCCGCTCGAGGGAGATGACGATCTCGTCGCCCCCAACGCTCGGGGTTGCGCCACCGCACAGGCCGGTATTGCCGCCCTGGGGCACCATCGGAACACGCCGCACCGCGCAGGCCGTGACCGCCGCGGACACCGCGTCGGTCGAGTCAGGGCGCACCACTGCTCGCGCCCGCCCCTGGTAGCGACCACGCCAGTCGGCACAGAAGCGAGAGACATCCTCCGGCGCGGTGAGGACGTTGTCCGCGCCGACGATCCCGACGAGGGTCTCCAGCAGATCTGCACTGTCCGTCATCGCACCTCCTCAGGCATGTCCCAGGGCAAACTTGATCGCAGGCAGCATGCGCTGCACGGCGGCCTCACCTTCGGCGATCGCCTCCGCACCACGATGGTAGTCGAGCATGCCGATCTGGCCCACCCTGGGGGACAACAGAACATCGGCGGGCTCGCCGGCCAGACGGCTGCGAGCGATCCTCACCTGCATGATGTTGATGCTGGTGCTCATGACGCTGACCAGCGACGGGAGATTGTCTTCGAGCTTCTCCGAGGGCGACTCGGAATCCGGCCCGACACCGAAGCGGGACAGCATCCGGGTGATCCAGCTCGGCTCATCACCGTCGTCATCCTCCACCGGTTCGACTCCCGCCCGGCGCCAGGCGCGGCCCACCAGTTCCGAGCCCAGATCCACTGCGATCACGATATCCGCGCCCATTGCGCGACAGACCGAAACCGGCACCGGATTGACCAGCCCCCCGTCGACCAGCAGGCGCCCGTCGAGGCTGACCGGGGTCAGCAGGCCCGGCAACGCGATTGAGGCACGAACGGCGTCCGATACGCTCCCCTCGCGCAGCCAGATCTCCCGCCCTGTGACCAGGTCGGTGGCCACACAGGCGAAGGGCACCTTCAACCCGGCGAAGCTGCGATCGACAAAGTTGCGCTGAAAGAACTCCATCAGGCGCTCGCCACGGATCAAGCCGCTGCGCAGACTGACGTCGAGCAGGGACACCACGTTGGTCCAGCGCAGGCCCTCGACCCAGCCCTGAAGCTTCTTGAGGTCGCCGGCCGCTGCTGCCGCGCCGACAAAGGCACCGATCGAGCAGCCACAGATCACATCCGGCCGGATGCCGTCCCGCTCCAGGGCCTGCAGCACGCCAAGATGGGCCCAGCCCCGGGCCGAGCCACTGCCAAGGGCGAGGCCGATTCGTGGCTGGGCCGGTCCGGAAGTCATCCGATCCGCTCCGCATAGAGATCATGCACATCGCAGTCGGTGATCCGCACCCGCAGCCGCTGCCCGACCTCGGCGTCGCTCGCGTTCGGCACGATCACGAGGCCATCGATCTCGGGGGCCTCACCCGGCGTTCGGCCGATGGCACCCTCCTCGTCCACATCATCGACAAGCATCTCGTATTCCCGCCCGATCCGCGCCTCGAGCCGCTGGGTCGAGATGTCCTCCTGGAATTCCATCAGCCGCTGGCGGCGATCCTCCGCGACGTCGGCCGGGACCGGATCCGGCAGGGCATTGGCTGCCGCCCCTTCCACCGGCGAATAGGCAAAGGCACCCACGCGATCCAGGCGCGCCTCGTCGAGAAACGCGAGCAGGTGCTCGAAGTCTTCTTCGGTCTCGCCCGGGAAGCCGGTAATGAAGGTGCTGCGGATCGCAATGTCAGGACAGATCTCGCGCCAGCGGCGTACCCGCGCGAGGACATTCTCGCTGCTTGCAGGCCGCTTCATCTGTTTCAGGATGCGCGGGCTGGCATGCTGAAACGGAACATCCAGGTAAGGGAGCACCTTGCCCTCGGCCATCAGCGGAATCAGATCATCCACGCTCGGGTAAGGATAGACGTAATGCAACCGGATCCAGACGCCCAGCGAAGCCAACGATTCGCAGAGCTCGTACAGCCGCGTCTTGACCGGCCGACCGCCCCAGAATCCGGTACGGTACTTCAGGTCGACGCCATAGGCGCTGGTGTCCTGGGAGATCACCAGCAATTCCTGAACGCCGGCCTCGACCAGCTTTTCGGCTTCGCGGAGCACGTCGCCCACCGGCCGGCTGACCAGATCGCCCCGCATCGAAGGGATGATGCAGAAACTGCACCGATGATTGCAGCCCTCGGAGATCTTGAGGTAGGCGTAGTGGTCTGGCGTCAGGCGGATGCCCTGCGCCGGCACCAGGTCGACAAAGGGGTCGTGGGGCATGGGCAGATGTCGATGCACGGCCTGCATGACCTGCTCCGTCGCGTGCGGGCCGGTGACCTCGAGCACATGGGGATGGGCGGCGAGGATCACGTCGTCGCGCGCGCCAAGACAGCCGGTAACGATCACCTTGCCGTTCTCGGTCAGGGCCTCGCCAATCGCATCCAGGGATTCCTCGACGGCTGCATCGATGAAGCCACAGGTGTTGACGATGACCAGGTCGGCACCGTCGTAGTCGGCAGAAATGCCGTAGCCCTCGGCTCGCAGCCGGGTCAGGATGTGCTCGGAATCGACGGTCGCCTTGGGGCATCCCAGGGAGACGAATCCCACGCTCGGGGTTGGCTTCATGGAGGCTCCAAATGAGAAGCGGGCCGCAGACGCGACCCGCTGTTGAACCGGAAAACGCCCGGATCAGGACTTCTTGCCGCCGCTGGCCTTGTCCTGGGCAGCGGCCGTCGGCGTTGCCGGACCACCCTCGCCGGGCGTGAAATTCGGGAACTGAAAGCCGGAGAAGATGTTGCGGGTCTGGCTCTCGATCTGCTCCTGCATCTGCGTGAACATCTTCTTGCTCTGTTCGGTGTAGGCGCCCATCAGGCTTTGCATGGCCGGCCCCTGGAAGTTCAGGAACTGGGCCCACAGGTCCTGGCTGATCGGACTGTTCTCGCCGTATATCGACTTGGCCTGGTCCTGCAACTTGGCCTGCATGTCGGTGAAGGCCTTGATGTTGTTCTCAAGGTACTTGCCCATCATGCCCTGCATCGCATTGCCATAGAAGCGGATCATGTGGGCGAGGAGGTCGCTGGTGAACATCGGCGCCCCACCGGCCTCTTCCTCAAGGATGATCTGCAGCAGGATGCTGCGGGTCAGGTCGTCGCCACTCTTGGCATCGACCACCTGAAATGCCTCGTGCCCCAGCACGAGTTCCTTGACGTCCGACAGCGTGATGTACGAACTCGTCTTGGTGTCGTACAGCCGTCGGTTCGGATACTTCTTGATCAGCCGCAGTTGCTCAGCCATCGTTCCCAATCTCCTCAGTGCGGATTTTCTCTTCTCTAGGAAAATTATACCGCGATGCGCAAACAAAAACCCCGCCTTCCGGCGGGGTTTTGTGCAAGTTCATCACGCCGTGCACAATTCCTGACCTAGATCAGGACATGTACAGACCGCCGTTGATGTTCATCGTTGCTCCGGTCATGTAACCGGCCAGATCCGACGCGAGGTAGGAGCACAGCGCACCGATTTCTTCGGGCTTGCCGAGGCGCTTCATGGGCACGGTGTCGATGATCGCCTGACGCACGTCCTCGCGGATCGCCATGACCATGTCGGTACCGATGTAGCCCGGGGCGATCGCATTGACAGTGACGCCCTTGGTCGCCAGCTCCTGGGCCAGGGCCTTGGTAAAGCCGATGCAGCCAGCCTTGGCCGCCGAGTAGTTGGTCTGGCCAGCCTGACCCTTGACGCCGTTCACCGAGGAGATATTGACGATCCGGCCCCAGCCACGCTCTGCCATCTTCGGAGAGATGGTGTGCGTGACGTTGAAGAGGCTGTCGAGGTTGGTGGCGATGACCGCATCCCACTGCCCCTTCTCCATCTTGGGGAAGAACTTGTCGCGGGTGATGCCGGCATTGTTGATCAGCACGTCGACCGGACCGACATCCGCCTCGATCTTCTCGACCATGGCCTTGCAGGAATCGTAGTCGGACACGTCGCCTTCGGCCGCGACGAAGTCGAAACCGAGTTCTTTCTGCTTGGCCAGCCACTCGTCCTTCTGCGGGAAGTTCGGGAGGCAGTTGGCCACGACCTTCATGCCGTCCTTGGCAAGCGCCTGGCAGATGGCGGTGCCGAGACCGCCCATGGCGCCGGTGACGAGTGCGACTTTCTGAGTCATCTTTGATCCTTAACAGCGAGTGGGTTCAGAGGCGCTCGGACGTCGTCCCGCTACCGACGCCCCCTCTTGCAGGGGTATTCATGACGAAGGGCGGCAGGGAGAGCCGCCCTCACGACACAAGTGTCAACAATACAGCGGACTTTTGATGCAGCGCAATACCATGAACTCCTGATACGCGCAGCCCGCTCAGAACATGTGCTGACCGCCGTTGATGGAAATGTTGGCGCCGGTGACGAAGGCGGCTTCCTCGGAACACAGGTAGGCAATCAGCCCCGCGATCTCCTCCGGCTTGCCCAGGCGGTTCATCGGGATCTGAGGCAGGATCTTGCTCTCCAGGACCTCGTTCGGAATCGAGAGCACCATCTTCGTGCCGATGTATCCCGGCGAGATCGTGTTCACCGTCACCCCCGATCGGGCGACCTCGAGCGCCAGGGATTTCGTGAAGCCGTGCATGCCGGCCTTGGCCGCGGCGTAATTGGTCTGACCGAACGCGCCCTTGATGCCGTTGAGGGACGACACATTCACGATCCGCCCCCACTTGCGCTCCACCATGCCGTCCAGCACCTGCTTGGTGGTGTTGAAGACGCTGTCGAGGTTGGTGCGGATCACGGCATCCCAGTCCGGCTTGGTCATTTTCTTGAAGGTCATGTCGCGGGTGATGCCGGCGTTGTTGACCAGCACATCGACCGGGCCCACGTCCGCCTGCACACCTTCGAAGCACGATTTGCAGGAGTCGAAATCCGCTACGTCACAGGGGGCACCGCGAAATCCATACCCCATGTTGTTCATGTTGGACAGCCACTCCTTGGCCTTTGCGTTGGCGGGTGAGTAGGTCGTCACCACCTTGTAGCCCAGGGCGGCCAGCTTGATGCAGATAGCCTCCCCAAGTCCGCCCATGCCGCCCGTCACCACTGCAATTCGCGCCATCGTCGTCTCCCATTTTCAATGACTCCGGGGCCGCTCGGGCCCCGGTGGAATGCTGCACTGCCAGCTACCGGATGCGCCGATGCCCGGCCCTCAGGCCTTGGCCTTGACGTAGCGGCCGGGTGCCGGTTCGATCGGCTCGTACTTGGTGCTGCCGAGCCGACCGCGCGCCTTGACCTGCTTGCCCGACCGGGATTTCGCCCACTCCGCCCAGTGGGTCCACCAGCTGCCCGGCTTCTCCTCGCTCGTGGTCAGCCACTCTTCTGCCGTTGTCGCGGTAGAGTCGCTGACCCAGTAGCTGCGCTTGTTCTTCGATGCCGGATTGATCGCGCCGGCGATGTGGCCGCTGGCGCCCAGGACGAAGGTCGACTCGCCACCGAGCAGCCCGCGCACCAGGTAGGCGCTCTGCCAAGGCACGATATGGTCCTCGCGGGTCGCGAGCAGGTATGCGGGCACATTGACCTTGCCCAGATCCACCTTGACGCCGAGCATCTCGAGCCGACCCGGTACCCGCAGACTGTTCTCGAGGTACATGTTCCGCAGGTACCAGGCCAGGAACGGGCCCGGCAGGTTGGTCGGGTCCGAGTTCCAGTACAGCAGGTCGAAGGCCGGCGGCTTGTTGCCCTTCAGGTAGTTGCCGACCACGTACTGCCAGATCAGGTCATTGGCCCGCAGGCTGGAGAACACGCTCGCCAGTTCGCGCCCGGGCAGCAGCCCCCCCTTGCCGATGGTGGCCTCCCGCGCCGCGACCGAGGTCTCGTCGATCAGGCAGCCCAGTTCGCCGGCGTCCGAGAAATCGAGCAACGTCGTCATCAGCGTCAGGCTGCCCACCGGATCCTCGCCGCGCCCGCGCAGGACCGCCAGCGCCGAGGTCAGGATGGTGCCGCCGACACAGAAGCCCAGCACGTTCGGCTTCTTGACCCGGGTGACCGAACGAACCACGTCGAGCGCCGCGATCGGCCCCTTCTCGAGGTAGTCGTCCCAGCCACAGTGCGCCTCGGCCTGGGTGGCGTTCTTCCACGACACCAGGAACACCGTATGGCCCTGCTCCACAATGAAACGGATCAGCGAGTTATGGGGCTGCAGATCCATGATGTAGAACTTGTTGATGCACGGGGGCACGATCAGCAGCGGCGTCTGGTGCACGGTCTCCGTCAGCGGCGAGTACTGGATGAGCTGCATCAGCTCGTTCTCGAAGATGACCGAGCCGGGCGTCAGCGCCAGATTGCGACCGACCTCGAAGGCCGTGTCGTCGGTCATCGAGATGGCACCCTTCTCCAGATCGGCGATCAGGTTCTTGATGCCGGTGGTGATGCTCTCGCCCTTGGTTTCGAGGGCCGTCTTGATGAACTCGGGGTTGGTCGCCGCGAAGTTGGTCGGCGCCATCGCGTCGATGTACTGGCGGGTCACGAACTGCACCCGATCCTTCATCCGGCCATCTGCCATCGGCACCGCCTCGGACACCGAGCGGAGGAACTCGGCATTGAGGAGGTAGGCCTGGCGGATGTAGTCATAGACCGGGCTCTCCGACCATTCGGGCGCCGAGAAGCGCCGGTCGCCCGGCTGCGGGGCGATCATCGGCTGCGACGCCTCGCCCGGCTTTCGCTGCATCATGGCGGACCACAGCGCCGCGTGACGACGGGCATATTCCTGTTGCAGCTCGGACAGTTCGCCCGCTTCAGGGAGCGGCAGCGCGCCGGCGTTGGGGGCGCTGTTCTTCAAGGCCTCGCTGTTCTTGCCGACGAAATCGAAGAAATTCTTCATCATCGTCTGGCCGAACTGCATCATGCCGGCCATTGCCGCCTCTGCGGCATCATTGGGGTTGGTCATCTCGCACCCTCCTGACTGTCGTTGTTTTCCGCGCGGCCGAACCGGATTCGATCCGCCCGGGCCCGATTTTCTTCAGACGCACCAACTGCAACCTTCGCCATGTACATCATCGCCATCGCCTGGCTGTATGTCGCACTGCTCGTCTCCGTCGCCGACACCAGCGTCGTGGGCGGCGTCCTCACCTTTCTCTTCATGGGCGTCGGTCCGCTGGCCCTGTTCCTGTGGCTGTTCGGCACCCCAGCCCGGCGTCGCCGCCGGGGGAACGATGCCGAGCCCCACGACCCGGACGACAGCGGAAGCGCCCCATGATACCCGCAGCCACGACGCAGGCAATCGCCGGGCGCGACTGCGCTCAGCGAACCGACTCCGTGAGCCAGATCAGGCTGGCCTGCCGACCCGTCCGGGCGTCGCGCCGGTAGGAGAAGAAGGTCGCTGCCTCATTGAGCGTGCAGCGACCTCCCCCATGAATCGCCGTCACACCGGCAGCTCGCAGCCGCTGGCTGGCGAGCCCATACAGATCAGCCAGCCACTTGCCACCGGTGTCGCCCGCCACAAAGGCGTCCCGGTGGGCCGGGTCGGCAGCGACGAAGGCCTCTCGCACCTCATCGCCGACTTCGAAGGCCCGCGGACCGATAGCCGGGCCGTACCATGCCAGCACGTGCTCGGCCGGCACTTGCATCGCCTGCAGGGTGTTCTCGAGTACGCCCGCCAGCAGCCCCCGCCAGCCGGCGTGGGCTGCCGCGACGACGGAGCCCGCCCGGTCGCAGAACAGCACCGGGAGGCAATCGGCAGTCATCACGACACACACGGCGTTGGCTGCGCTGGTAAACGCGGCGTCGGCGGTAATGGGGCCTTCGACTTCGCGCCACGGCGCGACGTCAATGCCATGGACCTGTTCGAGCCACATCGGGTCGGCAGGCAGATGGCGCCGGAGCCGGGCCCGGTTCTCGGCGACCCTGGCCGGGTCGTCGCCGACATGTGTGCCGAGATTGAGCGAGGCAAAGGCGTCGGTACTGACGCCACCCTCGCGTGTCGTCGCGAAGGCCCGCACCGTGCGCGGCGCGGGCCAGTCTGGTGTGATCAGGGGCAAACTCATGCGTCCTCCAGGGCGTCGATCAGTCGCTGCAGGTCGGCCGCCAGCGGAATTTCCCATTGGACCGACTGCCCGCCGGTGGGGTGGACGAGGGCCAGCCGGAAGGCATGCAGGGCCTGCCTGGGAAAATCAGGACCGGCACGATGGCGCCGCCCGGCGTAGATCGCATCGCCCACCAGCGGATGGCCAAGATGGGCAAGATGGACACGGATCTGATGGGTGCGCCCGGTCTCAAGACAGCATTCGACCCAGGTGCTGTCGGCGAATCGCCGCCGCACCTGGTAGTGGGTGACGGCGTGCTTTCCCGAGGCCACCACCGCCATCCGCGTCCGGTGGACCGGATGGCGGCCGATGGGTTCGCACACCGTGCCCGTGTCGCTGGCGAGCCTGCCCTGTGCCAGCGCCAGGTAATGCCGGCTGACGCTGCGGGCCTGCAACTGGCGCACCAGATCGGTCTGGCTGCGCAGCGTACGGGCAACCACCATCAGGCCACTGGTGTCCTTGTCGAGGCGATGGACGATACCAGCCCGCGGCACGCCCGCGAGGGTCGGATCGTGGTGCAGCAGTGCATTGAGCAGGGTGCCATCCGGATTGCCATTGCCCGGGTGCACGACCAGCCCGACAGGCTTGTCGATGACGATCAGGTCCTCGTCCTCGAACACGATCGACAGCGCGATGGCCTGCGCTTCGTGTTCGCCCCCGGCTGCCGCCGGCGGGATCGACAGGGTCAGCGATTCGCCACCCCAGACCTTGTGCTTGGGCAGGACCTGCGCCCCATCCACGCGCACGGCCCCCTCCCGCAGCCAGGCCTGGAGCCGGTTCCGGGAGTGCTCGGGCATCAGGCTGGCAAGGGCCTGGTCGATGCGCTGGCCCGCCAGTGACGGCGGGATCTCGATGCGTGCAGCAGGGGCCGGGGCCGGCCCTGAGCTATACTCGTCAGGCTCTTCTTCCCACGGGTTTTCGATGGTCAAGTTCACCCTTTCTAGTGTAGCGATTTGCGTTGCCCTGCTGCTCGGCGGTTGCGGCCTCTCGGCCGAGGAACAGGACGAAACGGCTGGCTGGACGGCGCAGCAGATCTACACCGAGGCCAAATCGGCCATGCAGGACGGCAGCTACGAGTCGGCGATCAAGCTGTTCGAGAAGCTCGAGGCGCGCTACCCGTACGGCCGCTACGCCCAGCAGGCCCAGCTCGACGCGGCCTACAGCTATTACAAGTCGTCCGAGCCGGCCCTGGCGATCGCGGCCTGCGATCGTTTCATCCGCCTGCACCCCAATCATCGCCACGTGGACTACGCCTATTACCTGAAAGGGCTGGTGTACTTCAACGAGGACCTGGGGCTGTTCGGTCGCTTCGCCCGCCAGGAGTTGTCCGACCGGGACCCGCGCGCCGCGCGCAATGCCTTCGACACCTTCCGTGAGCTCGTCCGGCGCTTCCCCACCAGCGACTACGCGGTCGACAGCCGCGCGCGGCTCCAGTATCTGGTCAATTCGCTGGCCCGCCACGAGGTCAATGTCGCGCGCTACTACCTGCGGCGGGGCGCCTACGTCGCCGCGGTCAATCGCGCCAAGGAAGCCATCAGCTCGTACCCGAAAACGCCGGCCGTCGAGCAGGCGCTGCACGTGATGGTCCACGGCTACGACGCGATGGGCATGGAGCGCCTGCGCGACGACGCCAGGCGCATCCTCGACAAGAACTTCCCCGACAGCGTCGCGCTGGACGACCCCCAGGCGCGCAAGCCCTGGTGGCAGCTCTGGTAGCGCCTGTTCCCCGCGGCCCGATCGATGGATGACGCGGTGCTGGCGGCCATGGCCCGATGGCCCGGCGTGCCGGAGGTCTATGACTGGCTCCGCCTGGATCGCCGCGGGCGCTGGCGCCTGAAGGGCGAGCGGATCGATCATGCCGGCCTGCACGACTTCATCTGCCGCAACTATGCCGCCGATGCGGCAGGTCGCCACTTCGTCCAGAATGGACCGCAGCGGGTCTTTGTCCGTCTCGATTACACGCCGTGGATTCTGCGCATCGGCGATGGCGGCCTCACCACCCACTGCGGAACACCCTTCGACGCGCCGGACGCTGCGTTCATTGACGAGGAAGGCGCCGTGCTCGTCAGCAACCGGCGCGGCGAGATCGGCCTGATCGACGACCGCGACCTGCCCGCCGTGCTCGATCGGCTGATGTCTCTGGATGGCGAGCCAGCGGATCCGGAGGCGCTGGCGAACATCGACCGGCAGCCGCTGCAACTCCTCCTCGATCGGCTCACCCTGCCGGTCAGGACGCTGCGACGGGCCGAGGTCGCACGCCGCTTCCCCTTCGACCCGAACCCCTTGCCGCCCGACTGACAGCCGCCGGGCCTGCGACACAAACGCGTGCCCCCAAAGGCCCTGTCGCCCACGCTCCCCTGCCCCGCTGGTCAGGACAAGGCGCATCGACGCCGGCCGGGTGACCCACAGCCAATGGAGCGCGGCGAGGTCCGCTAGGGTCTGTGGACATTTGTATGGCGGATCGCGTTGAGACTTTGAGCCTGAGCCACAAGGCGCGGGAGGAAGGCAAGGGTGGCCCCCTTGGCGACGAGCGCAACGAAGTGGCGCGGGCTCACAGCCTCAACCCGTTGGGCTGTGGTCTGCTGGGCCCGTTGACCGCGTTACGCCTCCT
>JAGRGD010000058.1 GCA_020445665.1 Rhodocyclaceae bacterium | reverse complement strand
TGCCGCCGAAGACGTCGATGCCACCGCAGCCGGCCTTGGCGCTGGGGAACTGGATGGCCGCGAGCTGATAGACCTTGTTGGGCGAGCGCATCATCAGGTTGCCGCCGGTGTAGGTATTGAAGGTCTGACCGCGGAAGGCACCGGGGGCCGTGTAGTTGCCGATGGCGCCCAGGTTGTTGAACATGTCATTCACCTCCGTGTTCAGGTCGCCGGCGCGCAGCGGCAGCGGCGAGATCACCAGCAGCAACGCCAGCAGCGCGGCGGAGATGCGCCACAACGGGGGATGGTCGGGGTGGGTCATGGGGCCTCCTGCGGCAGGGCAAAACGGTGCATCGTCCCGGGCAGCATCGCCTCGGCCTGCGGGCCGAACACGACGGCGATGCGTTCCAGCAACTGGGATTCGGAGAGCACGCCGAAACCGATGGGCGTGATCTTTCCGGTGAAAGGCTGCGCCAGAAAAACCGCGGGCACCTGCGTGACCTTCAGGGTGGTGGCAATGCCGTTGTCCGCACGCGCATTGGGGAAACCCGGCATCGGGCCGCCATCGACGCTGATGGCCACCACCTGGATGCCATGGCGCGCCTGGAAGTCCGCCAGGGTCGGTGCGAAGGCGTGGCAGTACGGGCAGTCCGAGCGGTAGAAGAAGAACAGCACGTGGTCCTTGCCCAGTTCGGCAATCGAACGGGATCGGTCCGCCAACTCGGTCTGCTCGAACACCTCCAGCGCCTTGGCGTTGACCGGCCGGCCCTGCAGCGTCGGATCGAGTGCCGGCGTGGCCCAGGCGACCCGCTGCGCCACGTCGGCGAAATAGGAGGCACGCGCGACGACTTGGGACTCGAGTTCCATGTAGCGGCGCACGTTCGCCTCAGTCGGCCGCATGATGGCGATGTTGCGGGTGTCCTCCAGCGTCTTCTGCAGGCGTTCGAACTCGACCAATTCCGGCGCTTTCGCGGGCCTAGCCGGTGGCGCCGCGGACACCCCCTTGCCCGGCAGCGGCGGACGTTCCCGTTCCTCGGGCAGAGGATCCTCGTAGAAATGCCAGCCGCGCCAACTGTCGGACCAGTAGCGCGAAACGGTATCTTGGGCATTCTGGGCCGGCGCGGCGCTGGCGCCCAGCATCGAGGCCAGCGCCAGCGCCAAGCGGACGGGTATGGGGAACGCGAAACGCTTCATAGGGGCTCTACTTCAGGGACTGTGGCGGCCGGCCGTCGAGGCAGTAGTTGATGCCGAAATCCATCGTCTGCCGGCGCGGGCTCGTCGCGCCGGGCAGGAGAACGCCGTCCTGCCTGAACGTGACCTTCAGCCGGCCGCAACCCGGTTGGGCGTAGCGCTTCTCGGTCGTCACGTCGATGAAGATCGGTGAGGTGGCGCCGAAGCGCTGCGTGATGGCATCCGCCATCTCACCGGTGAGGACGCCGTGGGCCTGCCCGTCGCTCGCCTGAAGAGCAGCCAGCATCAGCGGGCGCGCATCGGGCACCGGCGTGCGGAGCACGTCGTCGGCGAAGACAGGCAACGCGAATGCGGCGAGCAGCGCGGCGGCATAGGCAAGTTTCATTGGCATTTCCCTTGTCCGTAGTAGCAGGTGGTGAGACGCGAGGCGTTGCTGCCCTGGATCGTGCCGACACTGGGCAGCGTTGGGACGATGGAGGCATAGAACTCAGAGAGGTCCATCGCCGCAAAGTCCAGGCTCTGCAACTGCGCGATGGTGAAGCCCGAGCAGTCGGGGTTCTGGCCGGAGCCCCAGCCCTTGCCCACCTGGACGCGGCCCTGCTCGTTGACGATGCGCGCGAGCTTGCTGTTGAAGCAGCACTTGCCGGTGGTGTGCTCGATGCAGGCGACACAGGCGCCCAGGATGCGGATGCACGACGAACAATAGGTGCCGATGCTATGGCACAGGCCGGCCCCTTCCTTC
>JAGRGD010000057.1 GCA_020445665.1 Rhodocyclaceae bacterium | reverse complement strand
GGATAGCCATCCGAGGTCACGATCACCCCGTCGGCCGAACGCTTCAGCCCGCCGTCGCGGGTATAGGCGGCCTGGCCCGAGGGCAGCGTCACCTCGAAATAGCCGTTGCCCTCGATGGCGAGGTCGAGATCGCCTCCGGTGGCGCCGAGCACACCCTGTTCCAGCTGAACCGTCACCGACGAGGCCCGCACCCCGAGCCCGAGCTGGATGCCGGTGGGCAGCACGGTGCCGTCCGAGGCGTTGATGGTGCCGGCGCGGGCGACCTGCTGGTAGTGCAGGTCGGCGAATTCGGCCCGGCGGGCGTTGTAGCCGGTGGTGTTCATGTTGGCGAGGTTGTTCGAGATGGTCTCGACCCGCAGTTGCTGGGCGCTCATGCCGGTGGCGGCGATCTTGAGGGCACGCATGGGAAAGCTCCTTCAGGTCCGGATCAGGGTCTTGACCGCGTTGCGGATGCGCTGGTCTTCGGTGTCGAGCAGGTTCTGCCCGGCCTCGTAGGCGCGCTGCACCTCGATCATGCGGGCGATCTGCAGGATCGGGTTGACGTTGGAGGATTCGAGGAAGCCTTGCAGCACCCGCGAACCCTCGGCCGGTTCGGTGCCGCCATCGGTGCGGAACAGCACGCCATCCTCGCGCACGAGGCTGAGCGGGTCGGAAGGCAGCACCACGCCGATCTGCCCGATGGGCTGGCCATCGGCGCTGAGCGTGCCATCGGCGGCCACGGCGATTGCTGTGCCTGCGGGGACGAAGAGCGGCGCGCCGCCGGCGTCCAGCACGCGGTGGCCGTCGTGGTTCACGAGGTCCCCGTCGGCATTGGGGGCAAAGCTGCCGGCGCGGGTCAGGCGCTGGCCGTTGGCGGTTTCCACCAGGAAGAAGCCGTCACCCTCGATGGCGAAGTCGAGCGCGCCGTTGGTCTGGGTCAGCGTGCCCTGGTCGAGCGAGGTGTTGCGCACCTGCCCGCGGGTCATCGACAGCGAGACCTGATCGGGCGCGGACTGGATGTATTCCGAGAACACCAGCCCCTCTTGCCGGTAGCCGGTGGTGGCGGCGTTGGCGATATTGTTGGCGACGATCCGCATCTCGTTCAGCAGCGCGGTCTGGCGGGACAGGGAAACGTATCCGGCGTTGTCCATCACGAGCCTCCGGCGATCAGGGGCAGGATCTGGCCGTCGAAAAAGCCGACCAGCGTGCGGGTCATGAAGGCCATCGTCACCCAGAACACCGCGACGATGGCGGCGAGCTTGGGCACGAAGGTCAGCGTCATCTCCTGAATCGAGGTCAGCGCCTGGAACAGACCGATCACTAGCCCGGTGACCAGCGCCACCGACAGGATCGGCAGCGACATCAGCACCCCGGCCCAGAGTGCCTGGCGCAGGGTGTCGAAGAATACGCCCTCACTCAGCATGTCACACCGGCATCCGGAGAATTTCCTGATAGGCCTCGACCACCTTGTTGCGCACGGTCACCGCGGTTTCGACCGCAAGCTCGGTCTGGGCGAGCGCCTGCACCATCGCGTGCGGATCGGCATCGCCGGTCATGCCCGAGAGCGCGGCCTTTTCGCCGGTCGCCAGTGTGGCGGCGAAATCCTTGGCGGCGCCGGCAAGGTCGATGCCGGTGCCTTCGGGCACCGGCTGGGTCGCCGGGCGCGCCGAGGCATAGTTCTGGACGGCGGACAGACTGCGGATATCCATTCTGGCTCTCCTTTATTTGCGCAGCAATTCGAGCAGGTTGGCCGACATCAGC
Source organism: Rhodocyclaceae bacterium (assembly GCA_020445665.1). Lineage (GTDB taxonomy): Bacteria > Pseudomonadota > Gammaproteobacteria > Burkholderiales > Rhodocyclaceae > Cognatazoarcus. The sequence goes on along the minus strand of JAGRGD010000057.1, from coordinate 1,152 downwards.
CGGGCCTGGTCGAACATCTTGAGATTGGCTTCGTAGCTTTGCTGGGCCTCGCGGGCGTCGGCGATCTCGATCATCAGGTTGACGTTGCTGCCGTCGTAATAGCCCGTGTCGTCGGCCAGCGGATGCGAGGGGTCGAAGATGCGCTCGGGCTCGGTCTGGTCGAGCCGGACGCGGCCGACCGCGACCATCGCGGTGCCTTCGGGGGCATCGCGATCAGGCTCGAAAGGGACGGTCTTGCGGTGGTAGCCGGGGGTGTCGGTATTGGCGATGTTTTCCGAGACATGGCGCAGGCGGGCGGCCTGGGCCTTCATCCCGCTCGCCGAGACGGCGATGGAATTTGCGAAGTCGTTCATAATGTCCCCTTATCCGCGGCCGAGGCTGGTGCGCAGGATGTTCAGCGCCGAGCGGTAGATCGCCAGCGCGCGGTCATGTTCCTGCCGGACCTCGACCGATTTCATCATCTCGAGCTCGAGCGAGACGGTGTTGCGGTTCGGGTCCATATCCACGTCGCGCGCGACCTCGCTGCGCAGCGAGGCGGCATCGAAGCCGGAGGCCGGCTGGGTGCGCCAGGCCTCGGCAAAGGACTGGATATCCTTCGCGCGGTAGCCGGGCGTGTCGGCATTGGCGATGTTCTGGGCGATGACAGCCTGCCGCTCGCCCGCGTGGGCGGCCAGGGCATAGGCCATTCTGAAGACTTTCAAGCCTGCATACACCGGGGATTCTCCCTCGATCCGTTTCAATCAAGGCTTAAGGGTGATTCCTTTAGAAACGGTGTGCAGGTGCAGAACGGAGGCCTGGAGATGGCGGTGAAACTCGATGCATTGCAGCGCGCACTGGAAACGGCCGAGCTGTCGCGGCCGGTGGGGCGGGTGTCGGAGGTGCGGGGCGGGCTGGTCTGGCTCGCCGGGCTGGCCAGCCTGGCGCGGATCGGCGACCCGGTGGTGCTGCAGCGCGAAGGGCGGCGGCCGCTGGCCGGCGAGGTGCTGCAGGTCGACGCCGACCGGGTGGCGGTGCTGGTCGACAGCACGCCCGATGGCGTGGCGGTGGGCGACCGTGCGGTGCTGCACCGGGCGCGTGGCTTCGCGCCCGCGGCCCATTGGATCGGCCGGGTGATCGACCCTTTCGGTGCGCCGCTGGATGACAAGCCGTTGC
>JAGRGD010000056.1 GCA_020445665.1 Rhodocyclaceae bacterium | reverse complement strand
CAGCATCACCCCGGTCAGCAGACGTTGCCCTTGCTGAGGAACGAATGCCCGGTGTGAGGCGAATTCCCGCCCGACAACCGTTCAAGGTGACGGGCTGCTCAGGGTCGATAGCCCCAGCACGCAGAGTTTGGAAGCTGTCGTTCGCGGTCGCGTCACGGACGAATGACAGGTGACCGGCGCTTTGCGGCCTGACTTCCTCCAGCAGGCCACCGACTGCAACGGCCGACGAGGAGCCACCATCCGTCCAAATCTGGGGTTTGACACTGCTGCCGAACGGAGGAGCTGATCTGGGAGCCTGACGATCCATCGCGCCTATGCTCAGGGCCTCGACACGGACGCCTTGCAGTTGGCGATCAGGGGGTGGCCACAGGCACCCCTCCCATGCGTAGGTGACCTCGGTTCATAAACCTGCACCCTGCCCGTGCTGGTCCCGGGTGCAAGATCGACATGAACTGCAGCCATACGCCCGTCCCGCACGACCGTCCCTGTTCTCGAGTCATCTGACCGCGCCAAGCGGCGGGCACCGACTTATTGATAGCCAGCTTGTCCCCAGTCGCTGGGGAAAGGGATGTGGGAGATCCTGTGGATAAGCGATGGCAGCCCAAGTGGCAAGCCAGATCTACATGCTTGCCTATTCCTGAGGCAGTTACCCTGTAGATGGAGGGCAGGGATTGCAGAAGGCCGGTCGGGCCGGAAGGCTTGGCCCTCCTGTGCGACAATCCGCCACGAAATTCCTCACGTCTCCTGATTGAATCGTCATGACCACCCGCTAAGCCCCCGAAATCTTCCAGATCCCGCTCGACGACCTCGACCCGGTGGGACTGCCGCCGCGCGGCACGGCCGAGTTCGAGCAGGCGGTGATCGGGCGCTACGCGCTCGACTACGCGGCGCGCGGCTGGCAGGCCGTGGTGGCGGTCGATGACGCATTCGTGCGCGTGGTCGCGGTCCCCGAGCGCGGGGTCGAGCCGAAGGCCTACGTGCTGGGGCTGCTGCAAAACGGCTTCCTCGAGGATGCGCTGCCGGTGCTCGAGGCGCTCGACGGCATGCTGGACGACGCCGAGATCGCCTACAGCCACGGGCTGTGTTTGTCCGAACTGGGGCGACCGGCAGAGGCGGTCGCCCCGCTGCAGCGGGCGCTCGAACTCGACCCCACGCACGCGAACGCGTTCATCGCGCTCGGGGTAGCGTTCGCGCGCACCGGGCGCGCCGACGAGGCGGCCAACGCGTTGCGCGACGCCGTCAAGCTCGAACCCGAGAACGCCTTCGCCAAGCGCAACCTGGCGGCGGTGCTGATGCGCGCCGGCCGGGCGGCCGAGGCGCTGCCGTTCTTCCGCCAGGCGGCGAGCCTGGCGCCGGCCGATCCGGGGGCGCAGCTCGGGCTCGCGCAGTGCCTGGAGGCGCTCGGGCCGTCGCACGTGAAGGAGGCGGCCGAGCAGTACAAGGCGGTGGTCAAGCGCTTCCCCGATCACCAGGCCGGCGAGATGGCCGAGGAGGCGCTCACGCGCATCGGTCACGAGGAGATGCGCGCGGCGGTCGACGGCGGCCTGCGCAT
>JAGRGD010000055.1 GCA_020445665.1 Rhodocyclaceae bacterium | reverse complement strand
GGCTGAGCGCCTCAAGTTCTGGGCGGGCCGCAAGGCAGCCTTCCCGGCGGCGGGCCGCATCTCGGCCGACTACTACTGCATGGACGGCACGATCCCGCGCAAGCGGGTCGGCGAGATGCTGCTGGCGATCCAGGGCATGGAGAAGAAGTACGGCCTGCGCTGCATCAACGTCTTCCACGCCGGTGACGGCAACATGCACCCGCTGATCCTGTTCGATGCCAACCGGACCGGCGAACTCGACCGCGCGGAGGCCTTCGGTGCCGACATCCTCGAACTGTCGGTGGCTCTCGGCGGGACGATTACCGGCGAGCACGGCGTCGGTGTCGAGAAGATCAACCAGATGTGCAGCCAGTTCACGACGCCGGAGATCGAGACTTTCTTCCGCGTCAAGGCGGCCTTCGATCCGGACGGCCTGCTCAACCCGGGCAAGGCGATTCCGACCCTGAACCGCTGTGCCGAATATGGACGCCTGCGGGTCAGCAACGGGCAACTCCCCCATCCGGAACTCGAGCGCTTCTGAGCGCCGCCCAGACAGATTGCAACGGAGCCAGACGATGAATCCTCAGATCCGCGAATGGAGCGAGCGCATCCGCGCAGCGGGTGCCTCCGGCGGCACGCTGGAATTGCGCGGCGGCGGTACCAAGGCCTTCTACGGCCAGGCCGTGAAGGGCGAGGTGCTCGACACCCGTGCCTGGCGTGGCGTGGACAACTATGAGCCGACCGAACTGGTGGTCACCGTTCGGGCCGGGACGCCGCTGACCGAATTGGCGGCGGTGCTGGCCGAGCGGGGCCAGGTGCTGCCGTTCGAGCCTCCGGCCTTCGGGGACGGTGCCACGGTTGGCGGCGTCGTCGCAGCCGGCCTGTCGGGGCCCCGGCGGATGTCCGTCGGCGCCTTGCGCGACTTCGTCCTTGGCTGCCGGATCATCGACGGCCGCGGCGAAGTCCAGCGCTTCGGTGGCCAGGTGATGAAGAATGTGGCGGGCTACGACGTCGCGCGGCTGATGCCCGGCAGCCTGGGCACGCTCGCCCTGCTGCTTGAGGTCTCCCTCAAGGTGTTGCCCAAGCCGGTGGCCGATTTCACGATCGCCTTCGAACTCGACCAGGGCGAGGCGATCGCCCGTCTCAACCAGTGGGGCGGGCAGCCACTGCCGGTGGCCGCATCCTTCTGGTACGAGGGCACCCTCTTCCTGCGCCTGGCCGGTGCCGGCGCGGCGGTGGAAGCGGCGGCGCGCAGCCTGGGTGGCGAGCGCGTCGGTGCAGACGACGCCGGGCTCCTGTGGCAGGGCGTGCGCGAGCACACCCATCCGTTCTTCGGTGGCGAGTCGCCCTTGTGGCGTCTGTCGCTGCCGACCGACGCGGCGGTGCTGCCCGTGAGCGGACCGGTGGCGGTCGAATGGGGCGGTGCCCAGCGCTGGCTGCGGGGCGAGCACGATGCGACTGCACTGCGCGACGTGGTTGCCGCCGCCGGCGGTCACGCGACCCTGTTCCGGGGCGGCGACAAGGGAGTGGGCGTCTTTCATCCGCTGCCGGCTGTGGTCGCGCGCCTCAACCAACGTGTCAAGACAGCCTTCGATCCGAACGGCGTCTTCGGCCCCGAGCGCCTGTAACCGGCAAGACTGACCGACTGATATCCGGACCCGCCCACCATGCAGACCAATCTCGCCGAATTCATCAAGGACACGCCTGAAGGCGCCGAGGCCGAGCGCATCCTGCGCGCCTGTGTTCATTGCGGCTTCTGTACCGCAACCTGTCCCACCTACCAGCTGCTCGGAGACGAACTGGACGGGCCAAGGGGGCGCATCTACCTGATCAAGCAGGTGCTCGAGGGGCGCGAGCCAAGCGAGAGTACCCGCAACCACCTCGATCGCTGCCTGACCTGTCGCTCCTGCGAATCCACCTGCCCGTCCGGTGTCCAGTACGGGCGCCTGGTGGATATCGGGCGTCATGTGGTGGAGGCGAAGGTGCCGCGGGCCGGCGGCGAGCGCCTGACCCGCTGGGTGTTGCGCGAGTTCGTGCCGCGGGCCGGTCTGTTCGGCTTGTCGATGAAGGCCGGCCGGATGGTGCGCCCCCTGCTGCCCAAGTCACTGCGGGCCAAGGTGCCGCTGGTGCGCCCGACCGGAAGCTGGCCCGCCCCCACCCGGACGCGCAAGTGGATCGCACTGGCGGGCTGCGCTCAGCCGGCGATGGCGCCGTCGGTCAACCCCTCGGCTGCGCGGGTGCTCGACGCCCTCGGCATCTCGCTGCAGGAGATGCCGGGCGCGGGCTGCTGCGGTGCTGTCCGGTATCACCTCAACGACCAGGCCGGCGGACTCGATGACGCGCGGCGCAACATCGACGCCTGGTGGCCGGCGATTGCCGGTGGCGACGTCGAAGGCATCCTGATGACGGCCTCGGGCTGTGGTGTGCAGGTGCGGGAGTATGGCCACCTGCTGGCCGGCGATCCCGACTACGCGGACAAGGCGCGTCGCGTCTCCGAGATGACCCTGGACGTGGCTGAACTGGTGCTGCGCGAGGCGGCGGTCCTGCGCGCGCTGCTCGAGCAGCGGGGTGGCGGCAGCGGCGAGCGCATCGCCTTCCATGCGCCGTGCACCCTGCAGCATGGCCAGAAGGTGCGCGGTGTCGTCGAAGGCCTGCTGGCGGCCGCCGGCTACACCGTCCTGCCGGTGGCAGATTCGCACCTGTGCTGCGGTTCGGCCGGCACGTATTCGCTGCTCCAGCCGGAATTGTCGATGCAACTGCGTGACAACAAGCTGGCCGCCCTCGGCGCCGGCGGACCGAGCCGCATTGCGTCGGCCAACGTGGGCTGCATGACGCACCTGGAGTCGGGCACCGAAGTGCCTGTCCTGCACTGGATCGAACTGATCGACGAACGGCTGGGCAAGGCGTCGACCCGAGCGTGAAATTTCGTTAAGCCCGGGTCGGGCGTGCCGTTGACGGGCTATGGACAACACGCAGCCCCTCTTCGCCGACGACCTGCCGTCGTCGTCGGTCCGCATTCCGTCCCAGCCCGCCGTTCTGGTCGAACTCTTCGAGCTGATCGAGTCGGGCGACTACGACGTCCGTCGCGTCGCGAGTGTCATGTCTCGCGATGCGGGACTGGTCGCCATGCTCTTCAAGCTCGCCTCGACACCCACCTACGCCAAGGGACGTCCGCTGCAGAGCCTCGATCAGGTGCTGCAGGTGGTCGGGGTCCGGCAGTCCTTCAACCTGGCGAGAGCGCTGGCGATACGTGAGGCCGTCGGTGGCGACCGGCAGCTGATGGAGAGCTTCTGGGAGCGCTCCAACGCCATCGCAGACTACGCGGCCACGATCGCCGCCGACCGGGTGATGGTGTGCAACATCTTTCCCGATCTGGCCTACATGGCCGGCATGTTCCAGGACTGCGGCGTGCCGCTGCTGGCCGAGCGTTTCCCCAACTATCGCACCCTCGAGGCGCTCGCGGCCCGTCCGCCGCGGCCGGTGTGCATGATGGACGAGGACCGCCGCTTTTCCACCGATCACTGCACCGTCGGCTACCTGGTGGCGCGGCACTGGCGCCTGCCCGCCTTCGTGGCAGAGGCGATCCGGCACCACCACGAGCTGACCGACCTCGGCGACCATCAGGTGCGTAGCGTGGTCGCCATCCTTCTGCTGGCCACCGAGATGCACCACCGCGATCAGCGGCTGGCCTGCGACGAATGGCTGCTCGTTCGCGAGGCGGTGGTGGAGGAACTCGGCATCGATCTCGACGGACTCGACGAATACTGCGAAGAAATCCGCGATCGCTGTCACTGCGGCCAGTGACATTCACGCCAGAGCGGCTATTGTCTACCGCTGCCCATGAACACCGCCCGGACCCCCTCCATCAAGATGGCTCTTAGCGTCGAGACCTGCGTTGCCCGTCATCAGGGCGATCGGCGGGAGCAGCAGGACCGCGTCGAAATTTTCGGGCACCCGACCATGGGCGGCATGATGATGGCCGTCCTGGCGGACGGCATGGGCGGGCACTCGGGGGGCGCGATGGCGGCCGAGCAGGTCCTGCTCAAGGCGCGCCAGAACTTCGAGATGTACGCGCCCCGTTCCGAGACGCCGGATCACCTCCTGAAGGAGATCATCGAGGAGGCCCATCTCGTCATCAAGCTGACCCGCTTCACCAGCGAGAAGGATCCCCACAGCACCGCCGTGGTGCTGCTGCTGCAGCCGGGGCGCATCGACTGGGCCCACTGTGGCGACTCGCGCCTGTATTACTTCCGACAGGGGCAGCTGGTCAGCAAGACCGAGGATCAGTCCCTGGTCGAGCAACTGGTGCGCAAGGGGGTGATCAGCGCCGAGGCCGCGATGGACCATCCCCACCGCAATGTCCTGCTGTCCTGCCTCGGCGCGGACAACCCACCCAAGGTGATCCATGACAAGGTTGGCGAACTGCGGGCCGGCGACGCGTTCCTGCTGTGCTCGGATGGCCTGTGGGCCTACTTCGACGACGCCGAACTGGGACGCACACTCAACAGCTTCCCGCCCCGCGTGGCAGCCGAGCACCTGATTGGCCTGGCTCGGGAACGGGCCGAGGGTGAGGGCGACAACATCTCGGTGGCGATCGTGAAGCTCGTCGAGGTGCCGGCGCAGGCGAAGCCCGGCATCGCACCGCGAACCGGCCGCTGAGGCGCCCGCTCACTCCTCCCGTCGCAGCAGGCGGCGGCGCCAGAACAGAAGCCCCATCACCAGCGCGCAGCCGGCCATCAGCATGATGACCCACCAGAAGCCGCGGCGCCCCTCCGTCAGCGGCATGTCGCTGAAGTTCATGCCCCAGATGCCGGCGATCAGGGTGGCCGGCATGAACAGCATCGACAGCACGGTCAGGATGCGCACCTCGACGTTAAGCCGGTTGGAAACACTCGACAGGTAGATTTCAAGCAGGTCGCCGAGCTGGTCGCGGACCGCGTCGAGGGATTCGAGGACGTGGATCGCGTGGTCCTGCACGTCCCGCAGGTAGAGACGGGTTTCCGGCGTGAAGCTGCCCCGGTCGCTGCGCTGCAGGGTGCCCACCAGCTCGCGCAATGGCCACACCGCGCGGCGCACGGTCAGGGTGTCGCGCTTGCAGCGATTGACCCGGGCCAGCAGCGATGGGGAGGGTCGCGCCATGGCCTCTTCCTCGAGCGCCTCCGCCTCTTCGGCGAGATGGTCCACCGCGAGGAAATAGCGGTCCACCACCACATCGAGCAGGGCGTAGGCCAGGTGGTCGGCTCCGCGCTCGCGCGTTGCCGACGGCTGGGCGCGCATGCGCTCGCGGATCGGCTCGAAGATGCCGCGGGGCTGCTCCTGGAAGCTCAGAACGAACTGGTTGCCGAGGATCAGGCCGAGTTGTTCGGACGTCAGCTGCCCCTCAGTGCGGTCCACGTCGAGCAGCCGCAGCACGATGAACAGATAGGCCGGGTATTCATCGACCTTGGCCCGCTGGGTGGTGTTGAGGATGTCTTCCATCGTCAGCGGGTGCAACTGGAAGCGGCGCCCGATCTCGGCCATGACTTCGGGGTCGTGCAGGCCGTGCACGTTGAGCCACAGGGTCTGGCGCTTCGGTGTGTAGTCGCGTGCCTCGGCAAGCGATGCAAAGCTGCGCTCGTCCATGCCGTTTGCGTCGAACTCGATGAGGGTAATGCGCGGGCGGTCTGTCTTGATCTCGCCCACGTGAAGCAGGGTGCCGGCAGGCACGCCGAGCTTGTGGTTGGTGCGGCGGGACTTGCTCCGCTTCCTGGCTGGCTTGTCCTTCAATCCGGCCTCCTCGGTCGGGCGGGTGGCCCACGTCGGGCGAATTCAGTAAGATCCCTTCAGGGAACCCGGACGCATCGCCCTCGCGGGCAGGGCGCGGGAAGCACTCAAAATACAAGAAACTCGCGGGTCACGCAGGACGCATCCGCTGGCGGACGATTGGACCGCCCGCTGATGCGTGTCCTTGTTCCAATTCATCCAGTCAGGAGTTCCAATGCCCGTTGTCATCGGAATACCGGCCGAATCGGTGAGCGGCGAGTGTCGCCTGCCGGTGGTGCCGGAGGTGGTTCGTCGCTACCTCGGCCTCGGCGCCGAGGTGTTGCTGCAGACCGGCGCCGGGCGCGCCGCGCACTTCAGCGACGACGCGTTCGGCGAGATTCGTCTTGCGGCAGACACCGCCGAGGTCGTTGCCGCTGCGGACGTGCTGCTGTGCGTCCAGCCACCGCCCGTCAAGGTTCTCAAGAAGCTCAAGCCCGGTGCGGTCCTGCTGGGGATGCTGCAGCCGTGGTCGGACAAGAAACGCGTCGAGGCGCTGGTCGCCAGCAAGGTCACGGCGTTCTCGCTCGAGCTGCTGCCGCGCATCACGCGTTCCCAGAGCATGGACGCCCTGTCCAGCCAGGCCGCCGTCGCCGGCTACGAATGTGCCCTGATCGCGGCCGACCACTCGCCCAAGTTCTTCCCGATGCTGACCTACGCGGCCGGCACCATTCGCCCGGCGCGGGTGCTGGTGATCGGTGCCGGCGTGGCGGGCCTGCAGGCGATCGCCACCGCTCGGCGGATCGGCGCCATGGTCGAGGCCTATGACGTCCGGCCCGAAACCCGCGAGCAGGTCGAGTCCCTCGGCGCGAAGTTCGTCGATACCGGCGTCTCGGCGGCGGGCATGGGTGGATACGCGCGCGAACTGACCGACGAGGAGAAGGCCCGCCAGACCGAACGCCTCGCCAAGGCGGTCTCCCAGTGCGATGCGCTGATCACCACCGCGGCAATCCCCGGCAAGAAGGCGCCCGTGATCGTCACCGCCGACATGGTTCAGGCCATGAAGCCGGGCGCGGTGGTTGTCGACATGGCGGCCGAGAGCGGCGGCAACGTGGAAGGCACGGTGGCCGGCGAGAAGACCTGGATCGGCGAGGTGCTGGTCATTGGCCCCACGCATATCCAGAGCCGCATGCCCGTTCATGCCTCCGAGATGTACGCCAAGAACCTCTTCAACTTCATTTCCCCTTTCATCCAGGAGGGCGAGCTTGCCCTCGACTGGGAGGACGAAGTGATGGCCGGTTGTTGCCTGACCCACGATGGCGAGTTGCGCCATGCCGGGGTCCGCGACGCCCTCGGCCTCTAGACCAGGACCAGAGAGAAGACCATGGAAGGAATCGTCTATCTGTATGTGTTCATGCTGGCCGCCTTTGTCGGCTATGAGGTCATCTCGCGGGTGCCGGTGATCCTGCACACGCCGCTGATGTCCGGCTCCAACTTCATTCACGGTGTGGTGCTGGTGGGGGGCATGGTGGCCCTGGGCCACGCCGAGACCGGCTTCGAGATGCTGCTGGGTTTCGTTGCCGTGGTGCTCGGTGCCGCCAATGCGGCTGGCGGCTACGTGGTGACCGAGCGGATGCTCGGGATGTTCAAATCCGGTAACCGCAAGGGAGGCGCGTGATGACGGGCAACTGGTTCATCCACGCCGCCTACCTGGCGGTTGCGGTCGTCTTCATCCTCGGCCTGAAGGCCATGGCCTCGCCGGCGACGGCACGCAAGGGCATCGTCTGGGCGGGCTACGCGATGGTGGCGGCGGTCGTCGTGACGCTCTTCTGGCCGGGCATGGAAAACCGCTTCCTGATCGTCCTCGGCATCCTGGTGGGTGGCATCCCTGCCTGGCGCTCGGGCAAATCGGTGGCAATGACCGACATGCCGCAGATGGTCGCGATCTACAACGGCATGGGCGGCGGCGCGGCGGCGGCGATCGCGGCAGTCGAGTTCGCCCGTGGCGAGGTCCATGGCACGGCGATCACGATCATGGCCGTGCTCGGCTCGCTGATCGGCTCGGTCGCCTTCTCCGGTTCCTGTGTGGCCTGGGCGAAGCTGTCGGGCAAGATGCGCAAGGCCTATCGCTTCCCCAGCCAGCAGACCCTCAACATCGTCCTTGCGATCATCGTCGGCTGGCTCGGCCTGGGCATCATTGTCGATGGTGACGCGTGGGCCATCGCGATCCTGCTGTTCTTCGTCGCGTCGCTGGCCCTGGGCGTGGTCCTGACGACCCCCATCGGCGGCGCCGACATGCCGGTCGTGATCTCGCTGCTGAATGCCTTCACCGGCCTTGCGGTGGGCTTCGAGGGCTACGTGCTGGGCATTCCTGCGCTGATCGTGGCAGGCATCGTGGTGGGCGCCTCGGGCACCCTGCTGACCCTGCTGATGGCCAAGGCCATGAACCGGCCGATCAAGAACGTCCTGTTCACTCCGCTGACCGGTGAGGCCAGCGAGGGGGGCGAGGCCATCGAAGGCCAGATGCAGGAAACCAGTGCCCTCGACACGGCTGCGACGATGCGCTACGCCGCCAAGGTCATCATCGTGCCGGGCTACGGCATGGCGGTGGCAGGCGCGCAGCACAAGGTCTGGGAAATGGCGCAATTGCTCGAGGAGGCCGGCGTCGAGGTGGCGTTCGCGATCCACCCGGTGGCCGGCCGGATGCCGGGGCACATGAACGTCCTGCTGGCCGAGGCTGGCGTACCCTACGACAAGATCTTCGACCTTGAGGAGATCAACTCGGACTTCGCCCAGGCGGACGTGGCCCTGGTGATTGGCGCCAACGACGTGGTCAATCCGATCGCGCGGACCGACAAGTCGAGCCCGATTTACGGCATGCCGATCCTCAACGTGGACCAGGCGCGCAACGTCGTCGTCGTCAAGCGCGGCAAGGGTACCGGTTACTCGGGCGTCGAGAATGCGCTGTTCTACCGCGACAACTGCCGGATGCTCTATGGCAGCGCGCAGGAAGCGATTGCCGACGTGATCCAGCACGTGAAGAGCATGGAGGGCTGACGCCGCCTTCCGGTCGCATGATCAGGCCGCCTCCGGGCGGCCTTTTTTCTGCAACGGTCCAGGGATCGGACGCTCAGCGACGCTCGAAAGCTGCGGCAAGAATCCGGCCGAAGGCTTCGGCACTGATCGGCGCGCCATGGAGCCGTCCCTGGCTGGCATGGCAGCCGAGCCGGGCCAGGGCATCCCGTTGGGCGGCGTGTTCGACGCCGGCTGCGACCACATCAAGGTGCAGGCCGCGGGCGGTATGGAGCATCGATTCGATCAGGATCTCGCCCTCGTCCGTCAGGATCAGGTCGCGGACGAACTGGGCGTCGATCTTCAGACCCGACAGCGGCAGGTGGCGGAGCAGGCTCAGGGGGGCGCCGTCCGCGCCGAAGCGGTCGAGACGCAACCGGATCCCGGCCTCCTGCAAGGCGTAGAGGTGGGACATCGCCACGGCGGACTGGGGCAGCTGGCCGCATTCGACCAGCTCGATCTCGAGCAGGTCTGGGCGCAGCGCGTACTGCCGCACGTGGTCGAGCAGCTCGTCGGCGAAGCCATCTCGGGACAGCTCCCGCGCCGACACGTTGATCGCCACGACCAGATCGCAGCCATAGGCATCGTGCCAGGCGGCCGCCTGCTCGCAGGCGTGGGAGAGTGCCCAGCGGCCCAGTACATCGATGCTCCCCGAGCGCAGCGCCACCGGCACGAACTGCTCGGCATCGAGCAGGCCGAGCTGAGGATGGTTCCAGCGCAGCAGGGCCTCGGCGCCGACCAGGGTGGCATCGTCGAGGCGATAGCGGGGCTGCCAGTGCAGGGCCAGTTCGCCCCGGTCGGGGGCGCGACGGATGGCTGCGTCGAGGCTCAGACGGGCGAGCGAGTCCACCGCGTCGTTGGGGCTGAAGACGCGGATCGGCATCCCGCCCTGGCGCGCGGCCTCGAGGGCCTGTTCGGCGGATGACAGCAGGCGTGCAAGGTCCTCGCCATGCTCCGGTCCGATCGCGACGCCGATGTGTGCATCGAGATGGACGGCGGTGGGGCCTGCATCAAGGGGCATGCCAATCGCGTCGAGCAGGTTGCCGGCGATCGCCTCGGCGTCGTCGGTGCCGCTGGTGCCGCCCGCGAGGACGACAAAGCTGTCCGGCCCGATGCGCGCCACGGCGGCCTCGTCCGGCACGTTCATGGCCAGTCGCTCGCCCACTCCGGCGAGCAAGCGGTTGCCGGCTTCCTCGCCGATCTGGGCATTGATCCGGTGAAAGCCGATCAGGTCGATGACCATCAGCACCAGCTTGCGGCGTGCTTCTCTCGCCCGGCTGGCGAGGTCGAGGTAGGGGCCGGCGAGGCCATCGCGGTCCGGCAGGCCGGTCAGCGCGTCCACCGGATCGGCTTCCATGGCCTGGCGGCGCAGGGCCTCGCGCTCGCGCAGGTCACGCACCGTTACCAGGCAATGACGGGCGGTGCCTGATCCCTTGCCGACCTGCACGAACTGCCACGCGCACAGGGCGGCTTCGCCGTCCGCCAGCCTGAGGAGGGCTTCGGTCTCGAATCGACCCTGCGTCGACAGCACTTCGAGGTCGATGGCTTCGCATTCGCCGTCGTCAAACAGTGCGGCGATGGCCTGTCCGAGCAACTGCTGGCGGGTGAGCCCGGTCAGGCGGCAAAGGGCGGGGTTGACCGCCAGGACGCGCTGCTTGCCGTCGAGGATCAGGACCCCGTCGGCGTTGAGCACGAAGAGTTCGCCGCCGAAGCGTTCGACGGGTGAGGGCTCGTGGATCGGACGGTGCACGAGCATGGTCTCGAGCCGCCCACCGGGCAATTCGATTGTCTGTTCAAGCAGGTCCACATCGAACGCATGACCGTTGCGGTGCCGGTGCTGCTGACGCCCGGAGGTGCCGGCCGGCTCCAGCTGCAGGGTCGCCAGGGTCTCGCCGAGCAATTCCCCTCGCGCAAGGCCGTAGGCCGCCTCGGCGGCGCCGTTGGCGTCGATGACCCGATGCGTACCGGGCTCGCACAGCAGGGCGGGGAAGGGGAACGAAGCAAACGCACGCCGGTGACGCCCGTCGCCGGGATGCACCACGACTGGCGCCCGATCTGCGGTGCCGGGTTCGCCCGGCAGGATCAGGACCTGCCAGCCAGCGTGGGGCCCGGGGAGTTGCCGCGCCGTGGCGGGATCGATGTCAATGCCCGCAAGGGGGCGGCCGACCAGGCTGGCGCCGTCGAGGGCAAACTGGGCTTGCGCAGCCGTGTTGGCCGCCCGGATGCGGCCGCTGCCATCGGTGACGAGGACCGGCTGGCGGACCGCGGCGGCCAGCCTCGGCCAGACCTTGTCGCCCAGCGGGCGCGGTGGCAGTGGCTGTGTCAGGCCACCCGTGTCGGGGCTGAGGACGAGCGCGTGGAGGCCGGGGCGCACCCGCGCTGCCGACAGACAGCGCAGGTGCCGCCGTTCGCCGTTCGGCATGCGCAGGGTCAGGCTGCCCCGCGATGCGCCTTCAACAAAGAGGGCGCCGCGGGCGGCCAGGAACGCGGCTTCGCTCGGGAAGAGGTCGCCCAGCGGCTGTCCGACCAGCTCGGGGTAGGTGCGCTCGAGCAGGTGGCAGGCGGCGCTATTGACCTCGAGGATCGTCTCGTCGCTGGTGATGATGAGCCCTTCCTCGACCAGTTCGAACAGGGCGAGGTAGAGGCCGGCTTCGGCACCGTCGGAGAGGTCGGGAACGAGCGTCTCGGGGGTGACGTCCGGTGGGCGCCGGATCGGAAAGATGTCCATGCAGGGGATCGACAAACACGGATTCGCAACAAGTGCGAATTTAACGACCCTTGCGCCCCTGACTTGACCGGATTAGGGGGGAGAAAAAGTCCCTATTCCCACCCTACAGGCATCAACCCGGTTTCCGGCCCAGGCCGCCGAGCAGGAAGGCGATGGGCCGCTGATGCTTTCGTGGTGGGGCTCCGACGCCCACCGCAGCCGAAGCGTCGGCGCCGTCTTCGGGGGCGCTGGCCGGCTCGTAGGGGCGCGAAAAGTCGAATCCGTCGGCGGCGATCATCGACGGCTTGCGGTTGCCACGGCCGTCGCGGCCGCGTCCCGCGCCATCGCGTCCGCCCCGTGCCGGCTTGTCCCGGCCCTTGTCGCCGGCGGAGCGGGCCTCGCCGTCCTCGCGCCGGCCGCTACCGCGCTTGCGACGCGCCGAGCTGTCGAAATAGTCGGCCTCGGGGTCGAAGCCCGCCACCACTTCCTGCGGGATCTCGAGCTTGATCAGCTTCTCGATCTCGGACAGGCGGCCCTTCTCCTCGGCGCAGACCAGGGAGACGGCATTGCCCTTGCGGCCCGCACGGCCGGTTCGGCCAATGCGGTGGACATAGTCTTCCGCGGTATGGGGCAGTTCGAAGTTGATCACGTAGGGCAGGTCGTCGATGTCGAGGCCGCGGGCTGCCACGTCGGTGGCGACCAGCACCCGGATGCGGCCCGACTTGAAGCCCTCGAGGGTCTCGGTGCGCTGCTGCTGGCTCTTGTCGCCGTGGATCGCGTCGGCGGCGATCTCGTGACGGCTCAGGAAGTGCGCCAGTCGCGAGCAGACCATCTTGGTATCCACGAACACCAGCACCTGGGAGTCGGGCTCATGGCGCAGGATGTGCGCCAGCAGGTTGCGCTTGAGGCCAGAGGAAACCGGATGCACCCGGTGGGTGATGGTTTCGCTGACTGTGTTTCGGCGGGCGACTTCGATCAGCTGCGGGTTTTTCAGCATCTGATCGGCCAGCTTCTTGATCTCGTCGGAGAAGGTGGCGGAGAAGAGCAGGCTCTGGCGCGTGGCCGGCAGCAGGGCGAGGATCCGGCGGATGTCCGGGATGAAGCCCATGTCGAGCATCCGGTCGGCCTCGTCGAGGACCAGGATCTCGACCTGGCCGAGCTGAATGGTCTTCTGCTGGACGTGGTCGAGGAGCCGACCAGGTGTCGCGACGACGATTTCGATGCCGCGCCGCAGTTCCTGGATCTGCGGGTTCATGTCCACCCCGCCGTAGATGCAGGTGGAGCGCAGCGGCAGGTGCTTGGAGTAGGTCTGGACCGATTCGTGGACCTGCATCGCCAACTCTCGCGTCGGCGCAAGAATCAGCGCGCGTACCGGGTGACGGGCAGGCGAGGCGCTGCTGTTGGCATGCTTGGCCAGCCGATGCAGAAGGGGCAAGGTAAAGCCAGCGGTCTTGCCTGTGCCCGTCTGGGCACCGCCCATCACGTCGAGGCCGTGCATGACGATCGGGATTGCCTGCTGCTGGATCGGCGTGGCTTCCGTGTAACCGGCGTCGGCAACCGCGCGCTCCAGCTCAGGAATCAGTCCGAGGTCAGAAAATTTCATGCTTTGATCCGCTCCGGAATCGACCCGACGCCCCAGGGCACAACCGGCACGGGCGGCGATTCGCTTCTTGCGATGCCGGCGGGTGGGGCCGGCGTGGGCTGTCGACCGGTTCGACAGCGCTGAAAAACCCACAATTATACATGGGGTTTGCGCAGGGATTCAGCGCGTCTGCGCGAGATAGCCGGTGATCTCTTCCCGGTCGTGGTAGAGCTGACGCAGACGCAGCTCGAAACCGATCGATGACCGGCGCATGCGCTGGTGGATGATCTCCTGGCACCGGAGGACCTCGTCGAGGCGCTTTTTCATCGGCAGCTTGAGGTTGAAGATCGACTGCCGGCAGCGCCCGCTGGCGACCCACTCGGCGACCAGGGCCGCGATCCGGCCCGGTTGCTCGACCATGTCGCAAACCATCCAGTCCACCGCATGCTGCGGGCGCCAGGTGAAGCCGTCTGCGCGAACGTGCTCGACCATGCCGGTGGCCAGCACCGACCCGGCCATCGGTCCATTGTCGATGGCTGTCACCCGCAGGCCGCGCTGGGCCAGCTGCCAGGTCCAGCCGCCCGGCGCGGCGCCCAGGTCAACGGCGCGCTGCCCCGGTCGCAGGCGCTGGTCGAGTTCGTCCGGATCGAGCAGGCTCAGGAAGGCCTCGGCCAGCTTGAGTGTCGAGCGGCTCGGTGCGCCGCTGGGCATCCTCAGGCGCGGGATGCCCATGGGCCAGCGCGCGCCGTTGTCGGCGGTCGACAGCCCGAGCCAGGCCGTCCCCGGTGCCGCGAAGACGATGTGCAGGCGGGGGAGGGCGAGGCGCTTCGGGCGCAACAGGTTGGCCTTCGTGAATTCGCGCTCAAGCGGCGCCACCAGTCGCCTCGCGAGTCCGCTGAGCGGTCTGCCGGCGGCGCTGTCCGCCGCTTCCGGCAGGATGGCGGAGAACGGCGTGGCCGCCGCGCGGGCGGCTTCGAGCAGCGGCGTGACCCGGTCGCGCTCGGGCAGTTCAGCGACCTCGCCCAGGCCGAAGCAGAGTTGCCGTGAAAATGTAAGGCGCGAGAGGCGGATGCCACGATCGAGCTCGTCGAAGGCGTGTAGATTGAGAAGGCCGACACGGACCAGCCCGGTGTTGCGGGCAGGCTTCGGGCTGCGCGTCCGGGCGGTGCCCAGGGCAGCGACCAGTTCGCCGCTGCACTCGGCCTCGAAGCCGGGGCGACACAGGGCGATGACGGAATCGCAGTCGGGGTGTCGGTCTCGTATGTTCATGGGCGTGTCCGGCAGCGGCGGCGATGGCGCCAGGCCGCGAGGCGTCGAGCTTAGCGTGGCGGCCCGTTGCGCTCAATCGGGGTGGCGGTCGCGGCCCTCGGGAACACAAACAAGGGAGTCTTGCGCGTGACAGGAATGGATGTGCGACGGTTAGGGCAGAGCGATCTCATGGTGCCGCCGATCTGCCTGGGGACCATGACATTTGGCCAGCAGAACACCGAGGCCGAGGGGCACGCCCAACTGGATTTTGCTTTTGAACGGGGCATCAACTTCATCGATACGGCCGAACTCTATGCCGTGCCGCCCCGGGCGGAGACCCACGGCGCATCGGAGCGCATCGTCGGCAGCTGGCTCGCCGGCAAACCCCGCGACCAGATCGTCCTCGCCACCAAGGTGGCCGGGCCGGGGCGCAATCTTCCATGGATTCGTGGTGGCCCGTCGGGACTGGATCGGGAGCATATCCGCAGCGCGCTGCTCGCCAGCCTCGAACGCCTGCGTACCGACTACGTGGATCTCTACCAGATCCACTGGCCGGCACGGAACCAGCCCATGTTCGGCCGCTGGCAGTACGACCCCGCCGAGGAGCGTGAGTGCACGCCCATCCGCGACCAGCTCGAGGCGCTCAGGGAGCTGGTGGACGAAGGCAAGATCCGCCATATCGGGGTGTCGAACGAGCACCCCTGGGGCATCGCCGAGTTCCTGCGCCTGGCGCGGGAGCACGATCTGCCCCGGATCGCCTCGATCCAGAACCCCTACAACCTGCTCAACCGGGTGTATGACTACGGTCTGGCAGAGATGTGCCACCGGGAATCGGTCAGCTTGCTGGCTTACTCGCCGCTGGCCTTCGGACACCTGACCGGCAAGTATCTCGACCGCCAGGACGCCGAAGGCCGCCTGAATGCCTTCCCGGGCTTCGGCGCTCGCTACGAGAAGCCGGCGGTCGGGGAGGCGGTGCGGGCGTATGTGGCGCTGGCCCGTCAGGCGGGCCTGTCGCCGACACGGATGGCCTTGTCGTGGGCCTATCACCGCTGGCTGATGGGCAGCACCATCATCGGCGCGACCTCGCTGGCGCAGCTCGAAGAAAACCTCGCCGCCTGGGCGCAGCCTCTCGACGGCGACCTGCTGGCCGAGATCGACGCCATCCACCTGCGCCACCCCAACCCGGCGCCGTGACGCTGACGGGGGTGGCACGGCAATGAAGGAGATCGTGGCGTCGGACGACCTCGAGATCGGCATGTTCGTGGCCGATCTCGACCGGCCGTGGATCGATTCGCCGTTCCTGCTTCAGGGATTCCTGATCGAAGACGAGGAGACCCTCGACCGGCTGCGCGGCCTGTGCCGCTATGTGTCGGTGGACCGGACCCTGTCGGTGGGCGATGCCCATCGCGGGCGGCGCATCGAGGACATCGCCTCGCGGGTCGGCGAGAGCCTGCAGGGGAGACCGCGCCGGGCCGCCGTCGTCGACGCCGACGATGGCACCCGGATGCCGGATTTCCTCAGGATCCTGCGCACCATCCGCAGCGGACAGCTTGATGATCTGTCCCGGTTCGAGGATGCCGGCGACCGGGCGCCTGACCGGCTTGCCGCGCACGCCCAGCGCATCCGGGACCGCACGGCGGTCGAGCGCGAGTTGATCGAAGTCGCGCCGCGCTACCAGGAGACCGGCTCGGCGCTCGCCCATGTGCTCGACGATGTGAAACGCGATCTGGTGCCCGACCTCGGGCCGCTGCGGGAAGGCGTCGAGGACATGGTGCGCAGCGTCGCGCGCAATCCGGACGCCCTGCTGTGGCTGACCCGGCTCAAGGCAAGCCACGCCGGCAGCTACCAGCATGCCCTGCACGCCTCCGTGCACATGATGATTTTCGGGCGCAGCCTGGGCATGGGCGAGGAGGCCACGCAGCTGCTGGGCCTGGCGGGCATGCTGCACGACGTCGGCAAGCTGCGCCTGCCCGAGCGGCTGCTGCGCAAGAACCGCGCCCTGACCGATCTCGAGTACCAGATCTTCAAGACCCACGTGGACTACTCGCTGGCGATCCTGCGCGATTCGCCGCAGATCCCCAAGCCCGTGCTCGAGGTGGTCGAGCGGCACCACGAGCGGTTCGACGGCAGCGGCTATCCCCACGGTCTGGCCGGCGACAAGATCGGCATGCTCTCGGAAATCGCCGGCCTGGTGGACAGCTATTCGGCCATGACCAACCTGCGCGAGTACCGTTCGGTGTTCTCGACCCACCAGGCCCTCGAGGACCTGATCAAGCTGCGAGACACCCGTCACCGGGCGACCCTGGTCGACCAGTTCGTGCAATGCATCGGCATCTATCCGGTCGGTTCGCTGGTGGAACTCAACACCGGCGAAGTGGCCGTGGTGATCGGCCAGCATCGGGTGCGGCGGCTCAAGCCCCGCGTGATGGTGCTGCTCGCGCCGGACAAGACGCAAAACCGCTATCCGCCGCTGCTTGACCTGCTCTACGATCCGCTGACACCGGCCGGGGAGGTCTATGCCATCGTCCGGGCCCTGCCACCCGACGCCCACGGCATCGACCCTCAGGAGTACTACCTGGGATGAGCGTGCCTGACCATCCGCGCCGGACCCCGTGCCACGACTTTCCGTCGGCCCTCGAGCGCCACGGCGTGGGGCCGGCGGAGATCGCGGCAATCCGGGCCTTCACCCGCGTCGTCGCCCAGGCCGACTTCGCCCGCGACTTCGCGCTGGAGCTGGGCCGGCTGGCGCGGGATACCGTCGGAGAGGGGGCTGCCGAGGCGGCGCAGGCGGCCTTCTGCTGCGACCTGGTCGCGTGCGCGGACTGGCATGCGGGCGAGGCGTGGTTCCAGCGGGTCGCGGCCAGCTGGTCGGAGTGTCTGGCCGCCGGTGTCGGGATCGGCTTCCTGCTCGACGCCTGCGCGGCCCTCGTGAAGGCCGCCGCGCGCCACCTGGCCGGCGAGCGCGCGGTGGTCTACCAGCTGGAAATGGATATCCTGTTCGCCGTCGACAGCTTCGCATGGTGCGTCGCCTCGTTGCTGGCCCGTCAGTCGATCTCCCTTCAGGACATCGACACGGCGGGCCAGGCAGAACGCGAACCCCTTACCGGGCTGCCCAACCGGCGGCGCTACGCGCGCCTGCTCGATGACTGGCTCGCTGCCGCCGGACCGGAGCGCCGCGTCGGGCTCGTCGTGCTTGGCATGGACTGGGGCGTCGCGGTCCAGCATCTGCCCCTGGCGGAGCGGGACCGCCTGCAGCTGGCCGTGACCGAGCGGCTCAGGGCGGCCGTCCGGCCGGGCGACGTGCTCTGTGCCACCGGGGAGCACGAATGGTCCCTGCTGTTGCCCGCGCTGCGCAGTCCGGCGCAGGTGCGGCTTGCGGCCAACAAGCTGATTGCCGCCTGTGAGGCCCTCCTCGACGGGGAGTTTCGGGAGCTCTGCGGGAAGCTCACGGGGGGCGGGGCGATCGGCCCGGACCACGGTCACGATACGGCCACGCTCGAAATCGCGGCGCGCACGGCGCTGCTCGTGGCGCGCAGGGACGAACAGCGCTTCGAGGACTTCCGCGACGAACTCTCCACGGTCGTGGATGAATCGATGGCCTTCGAGCGGGAACTGCTCGGCGCCATCTACCAGCAGGAGATCCGTCTCTTCCTGCAGCCCCAGGTCCGCTTCGACGATGGCCGCTGCACCGCCGCCGAACTGCTGTTGCGGTGGCAGCGTCGCAACGGCCAGTGGGTGCCGCCGCCACGCGTCATCGAGGCGGCTCAGCGGATGGGCGTCCTGCCCAAGCTGTCCCGCTGGCTCATCATGCATGCGGCCCAGTTGGCAGCACTGCTCGCCGGACAGGGCGTCGATGTGAAGGTCCATCTGAATGTGACCGCGATCGACCTGCGGGACGAGGAATTGCCCGAACTCGTCGCCCAGGCGCTGGAAACCTGGCGGGTGCCCGCCGATCGTTTCGGCATCGAGGTGACCGAGACGGCACTGGTTACCGACCACCATCGCGCCGCCGCGCTGATAGCCCGACTGCGCGAGATCGGTTGCCCGGTAGCCCTCGACGACTTCGGTACCGGCTTTTCGTCACTGGCCTACCTGCGGCACCTGCCGGTGACGGCGGTCAAGATCGATCAGCTGTTCGTGCGCCAGCTCGGTACTTCGAAAGCCGATCAGGCGATTGTCGATGCCATCATGCGCCTTGCCGACGGCTTCGGTCTGCAGGTGGTCGCCGAAGGCGTGGAAGACCCTGTCGCCAGGGATCTCCTGAGGGACGCCGGCTGCGACCTGATGCAGGGCTATCTGGAGAGCCCGGCAATGCCGATCGAGGATTTCGTGGCCTGGTGGCGCCAGCGCCATGGCGCCGATCGGACCGCGTTGGCTGTGGCCCAGGGGTCGGAGTGACATCGAAAGGCGTCAGGCCGGGGCGCCGTGCGACCCGGCATCCGCCCTGTCGTGTTCGATGGCCCCTTGACGCCAGACCCGTCCGGGCCGACGGGTGGTGCCTGACTACCGTCTAATGGGGCTCTGGCTCGCGCTGGTTGCGGGCGCGCAGGCGGGCGAGCGGCGTCTCCGGTGGCGGTTCGGCGTCGTGCGTGGCGTGCTTCTCGGCGTCGGCTTGCGCTTTCTCGCGGGCGATTTCCTCAGGGCTTTTGGGTACCTCGACCGGGATCTCCGGCTTCACGGACTCGATCTTGTTCTCGGTCATGTAGTCGTTCATCGAGCGCCAGCCCTCGAAGACGGCCGCCTTCTGGGCCTCGGGATTGAGCGCAAAGCAGTCTTCGAGCGCGCGCCCCGCATGGCGGCAGGCGCCACCGACCGCGCGGCCCTCGGCCAATGCCGCGGCGGCCCGTTTCTCCGGGTCTGGAATGCCGAGCTCCTCGCAGGCCGACAAGGCCAGCGGAAGCAGCAGAAGAACGATGGTGCGCCTCATGGTGAACGTCCCGTGGGTGGTAGCTGGAGGTTCTAACGTCCTTTAGGGCAGAATCTTGATTGCCGACCCGATCGACATGGCCGTCGCAAGGGCGACCCTGCCCGGTATCGGTAGCGCCATTTTCAAGGAGAAGCACGCGATGAGGCCGTCATGGAAGCTACCCGCCGTGGTCGCCCATCGCTGCGGCGGGGCCCTGGCGCCGGAGAACACGCTGGCAGGCCTCGAGATCGCTGCTGCGCTCGGTGTCCGTGGCGTGGAGTTCGACGTGCAGTTGAGCGCCGACGGCGAGCCGGTCGTGATCCACGATGACACGCTCGCGCGCACGGGCGGGCTCAACCACCGGGTGGATGGGCTGACCCGGGACCGGCTGATCGCCTGCGATGTCGGCGCCCGCCATCATCGCGCCTTCGCGGGCGAGTGTCTGCCGGACCTGGCGCGGATTGCCGAGGCCTGTCGCCGTCTCGGGCTGGTCGCGAACGTCGAGATCAAGTGCGATGACCGCGAGGGTGAGCGCGTCGGTGCCGCCGTGGCCCGGGCGTGCATGAGGCTGTGGCATGGCGACCCATCGCCGCCGCTGCTGTCCTCCTTTTCAACAGAGGCACTGGCGGCGGCCCGCGCCGAGGCGCCGGATCTGGCCCGTGCGCTACTGGTGGAAGGTGTCCCGCGCGACTGGCGGCCGCGCACCGAAGCACTCGGCTGCGTGGCGCTGCACTGCCGGGCGGCCGACCTGGACGATGCCGACGTGGCGGATGTGCGCGCCAGCGGCCTGCGGATTGCCGCCTATACCGAGAACGATCCGGCACGGGCGGCACACTGGTTTGCGATCGGCGTCGATGCCCTGTTCACCGATCGTCCCGACCGCCTGATGGCCTGCCTGCCAGCCGGCGCCGGGCACCTGCCTTGACGGCCTTGGGTGCCGCCCCTACCATCCCGGTTTTTCCCGCCGCACCTCCCGTGTCCCCTCAGCAGCTCTACTTGCCCATCAGCGCCGACATGCAAGCGGTCGACGCGGTCATTCGCGCCCGCCTGCACTCGGACGTGGTGCTGATCCGGCAGGTCGCCGAATACATCATCCACAGCGGTGGCAAGCGCCTGCGGCCTGCGCTTGTCCTCTACTCGGCGGGGGCCATGGGCTACCAGGGTACCCATCACCACGAACTGGCGGCAGTGGTGGAGTTCATCCACACCGCAACCCTGCTCCACGACGACGTTGTCGACGAGTCCGAATTGCGTCGCGGCCGCGACACCGCGAACGCCCTGTTCGGCAATGCCGCCTCCGTGCTGGTGGGGGACTTCCTCTATTCGCGGGCCTTCCAGATGATGGTGTCGGTGGACAGCATGCGGGTGATGCAGGTGCTGGCCGACGCAACCAACACCATCGCCGAGGGCGAGGTGCTGCAACTGCTGAACTGCCACGAGGCCGATGTGGCCGTCGAGGACTACCTCAAGGTCATCCGCTACAAGACCGCCAAGCTCTTCGAGGCGGCCTGTCGTATCGGCGCCATCCTCGGCGGCGCGAGCGAGGCGATCGAGGAGGGCCTCGCCAGCTACGGGATGCATTTGGGCACCGCCTTCCAGTTGATCGACGACGTGCTCGACTACTCGTCGGAGGAAGCCCAGACCGGCAAGCACCTGGGCGACGACCTGGCCGAGGGCAAGCCTACGCTGCCCCTGATCCACACCATGCAGCACGGAACGCCCGAGCAGTCCGCGCTGGTGCGACAGGCGATCGAGGAGGGCGGCCGCGAGGCGTTCCCGGCCGTGCTGGAGGCGATCCGCAGCTGTGGCGCGCTGGACGAGACGCGGCGCCGGGCGGCGGAGGAAAGTGAGCGGGCGAAGGCCGCGATCTCCGCACTTCCTGCTTCCCTTTTCAAGGAGTCGCTGCTAAAATTATCGGACTTTGCTGTTGCAAGAGATCACTGATCGCCGAGCAACTGGCAAAACAACAAAAAACGGGGAATAGCTCAGCCTGGTAGAGCACTGCGTTCGGGACGCAGGGGCCGGAGGTTCGAATCCTCTTTCCCCGACCAGCTTCAGCGCGAAAGGCCGCTCATTGAGCGGCCTTTTTCGTGTCCGCTCGCCTCGTCCGTGCATTTGGTGGCGCGCTCGGCCGCGGTGCTCCGACCGCGCTACCGGCGCTTACACGAAGCGGGCGAGGAAGGCGCCTTCGAGCGCCGGGGGAAGGGCAATCCAAACCTGGTGGCCACTACCTGGCGCGCAGGTGACCGGCGTCCCGTCTTCCTTCCGCATATCGTCCAACCTGATCTCGCGGTTGCCCGACGGGTGAATGACCTCGAGCCGGTCGCCGACCGAGAAGCGGTTGCGGACGCCGATCTGCGCCCTTCCGTCCCCGCCATAGCCGATTACATCGCCGACGTAGAGGCTGCGCCCGGACTCCGAGTGCCCGCGCAGGTAGTTCTGGGTCTCGGCCGGGGTGTGCCGCCGGTAGAAGCCGTCGGTGTAGCCGCGGTTCGCGAGGCCCTCGAGCTGGCCCAGCAGTGCCGGGTCCAGGCCTCGCCCGGCCCGTGCGTCGTCGATGGCCTGCCGGTAGGCCTGGCAGGTCCGGGCGGCGTAGTAGGGGCTCTTGGTCCGGCCTTCGATCTTGAGCGAATCCACGCCGATGTCCACCAGCCGGTGCACGTGCTCGATGGCCCTCAGATCCTTGGAATTCAGGATGTAGGTGCCGTGCTCGTCTTCCTCGATGGGCATGTAGCTGCCCTGGCGCTTCTCCCGCTCCTCGATCAGGAAGACGTCGCCGCTGGCATCCTCGCGGGCATCGTGGACCTTGAAATCCCAGCGGCACGAGTTGGTGCAGCTGCCCTGGTTCGGGTCCCTGTGGTTGAAGTAGCCCGACAGCAGACAGCGTCCGGAGTAGGCGACGCACAGGGCGCCGTGGATGAAGACCTCGAGTTCGGTGTCCGGGCAGGCATCGCGGATCTCGGCGATCTCGTCGAGGGAGAGCTCGCGCGACAGGATCACGCGGGAGATCCCCACCGAGCGCCAGAAGCGTACCGCGGCGGCGTTGACGGTGTTGGCCTGGACCGACAGGTGGATGGGCATCTCGGGCCAGGTTTCGCGGGCCAACAGGATCAGCCCCGGGTCGGACATGATCAGGGCGTCCGGGCCGAGCGCGATGGCCGGGGCCATGTCGTCCAGATAGGTCTTGAGCTTGGCGCCGTGGGGGTAGATGTTGGAGACGAGGTAGAAGCGGTTGCCGGCCGCATGGACCCGCCGGATGCCCTCGGCGAGCACTTCGATGCGGCCGAAGTCGTTGTTGCGCACCCGCAGCGAATAGCGCGGCTGGCCGGCGTAGATCGCGGTCGCCCCGTAGGCCTGGGCGGTGTCGAGCATGGCCAGGGTGCCGGCCGGGGCGAGCAGTTCGGTGGTCGGGGATGGCATGGCGGTGGCGCGTGGGGGAGTGAGGCCGGATTATAGTCTTGCCCGGGATCGGCTCGAACGGACGAGGGACACGATGACGAAGCACTTCCAGGCGCTGGCGACGGTGACGCCCTATACGACGCGCGACGGCTCGACGATTCGCGAGCTGATGCACCCGGCTGTTCACGGCAACCACGCCCAGAGCCTGGCCGAAGCGCGTGTCGAGCCGGGCACCCGGACAGCACCGCACCGGCATCGCCTGACAGAGGAGCTCTACTTCATTCTCGAGGGGGAAGGGGAGATGGAGCTGGGCGAGCGCCGCTTTGCGGTGGGGCCCGGCGACACGGTCTGCATCGCGCCAGGCACGCGGCATAGTATCCGCGCCACCGGTGCGGCGAGCTTGCGCTTCCTGTGCTGCTGCGCGCCGGCCTACCGGCACGAAGACACGGAGTTGCTGTGAATCAGTCGGTGGTGGCGGGGTCCTGACGGGGCGTGTCGGCGGCGTCGTTGCGGTAGAGGCCGCGGGCCAGGAGGAACTGGGTATAGCCGATCGAGCCGATCACGACACCGCGACCGTAAAGCTGGTGACCGGCCTTGTCGAAGACCGCGAAGGGCAGGGGGGCCCGGGCGGAGATCTCTTCGGGCTGGATGCGGCGCAAGGGGCTCATTTGGGTGGCTCCTTTGAATGCATGCCCTCAGCATAGCGTGCGCCGACCCATGTGAAAATCTGTCAAAAGTATTATGTCGCGGCCGATGTCGTGATCATTTCCACATCGCCCGCATGCTTGCGGCCAGATCGATGGCGGTCTGGCGCGAGACGGCCGATCCCTGCAGGGGGGGCGGCGGCGGTGGCCACGAGGCGTCGCGGAAATGGTGGCGGATGGCATTGGGGATGAAGCGCGTACGGCTGGCATAGACGTGCCGGTCGCCGAGGCCGCTCTGGTGCGTGACATAGAAGCGCTTGGGCAGCATCAGGTCGAGCTCTTCCCGGGCGCGGGTCATCGCAACGTAGAGCAGGCGACGTTCCTCGTCGATCTCGGCGGCATCACCGGTGGCGAGGTCAGAGGGGATGCAGCCGTCGACCACGTTGAGCACCGTCACGGCGCGCCATTCCTGCCCCTTGGCGGAGTGGATCGTCGACAGCACGAGGTAGTCCTCGTCGCGCAGCGGCACGCCAGCCTCGCCGCTGCTGGCTTCGGGCGGGTCGAGCGCCAGTTCGGTCAGGAAGTGGGTCGCGTCCGGGTAGGTGGCGGCGAGGTGGGCCAGCTGGCGGATGTCGGCGTCGCGCATGGCGGCGTCGTCATAGAGGCGCTCGATCTGCCCGGCATACCAGTCGGCCAGGCGCTCGAAGGCCGCTGGCCACGGGGCGCCCGGTTCGGCGACCGCGGCAAGACGCTCGACGAAATGCGACCACGCCTCGCGGCAGTGACCCGGCACCGGCTGCTCGGCGAGCAGTTCGCTGCCGGGCGGCGCGGCCGCGAGGCTGTCGAGGATGGTTGCGGCAGTCTTCGGCCCGATGCCTGCGAGCAACTGGATGGCGCGGAAGCCGGCGACCCGGTCGCGGGGGTTGTGGGCCCAGCGCAGGGTGGCCAGGAGGTCCTTGACATGGGCGGCCTCGAGGAAACGCAGTCCGCCGAACTTGACGAAGGGCACGTTGCGCCGGGTCAGTTCGATTTCGAGGCGAGCGCTGTGATGGGCCGCCCGGAAAAGGACCGCCTGTGATTTCAGCCGCATCCCGGATTCGCGGCGGGCGAGGGTGCGATCGACGATGTAGCCGGCCTGGTCCGCGTCGTCGCGTACCGAGACAAGTGCTGGCGCTGCGCCGTCCGGGCGGGCGCTCCACAGGGTCTTGTCGAAACCCTCGCCCGAGAGGGCGATGACAGCGTTGCTGGCAGCGAGGATCTGAGGGCTGCTGCGGTAGTTCTGCTCGAGCGTGACCTGGCGGCTGCCGTCGAACTGCTCCGGAAAGTCGAGGATGTTGCGCACCGTCGCGCCGCGGAAGGCGTAGATCGACTGGGCGTCGTCGCCGACAACGGTCAGGCCGCGGCCATCGGGCTTGATGGCCCGCAGGATGTCGCTCTGCAGGCGGTTGGTGTCCTGGTATTCGTCCACCAGCACGTGGGCGTAGCGGGCAGACAGCTCCCCGGCGATGGCAGGGTGCTCGGCCATGCGCGCCCAGTAGAGCAGCAGGTCGTCATAGTCGAGCACCGCCTGGGCCTGCTTGGCCTCGACGTAGGCGAGGAACAGGGCGCGCAGCTCGTCAGCCCACTCGCGACACCAGGGGAAGCTGGCCTGGAGCACCTGATCGAGCGGATCGCCGGTGTTCACCACGGCCGAATAGATCGACAGGCAGGTGCCCTTCTGGGGAAAGCGTTTGCGCCGGTTCGCCAGGCCGGCGTCGTGGCGGGCGAGGTTCATCAGGTCGGCGGCATCCTCGCGGTCCAGGATCGAGAAGCCGGGGTCGAGCCCGATCGCCTGGGCAAACTCGCGCACCAGACGCGCGCCGATGGCGTGGAAGGTGCCGGACCAGGGTAGCTCGAGCCCGGCGAGCCGGGTATCGCCACTGGCTGCACGCGCCAGCAGGCGCAGCGCCCGGCGCTTCATCTCGTCGGCCGCCCGCCGCGAGAAGGTGAGCAGCAGGATCGACTCCGGCCGCGCCCCGCTGGCGATCAATGCGGCCACGCGGTGGGCGAGGGTGTTGGTCTTGCCCGTCCCGGCCCCCGCGATGATGAGCAGCGGCGCGCCGCCGTCGGGCGCACCCAGGCCGGCCAGTGCGGCATCACGCTGGGCGGCGTTGAGATCGGCGAGCCAGGCGTCGTCGGTGGCACCGGGCTGGGTCGGGATGGGCGTGGTGGGCATCGGCGTCGATGTCGGCCTGTGGGCGGGTGCTTTCGCAGGAGGAAGGCTGTAATTGTATACACCTGTCGTGGCCCTGCAAGCCTTGCCCTGCCGGGCGGCGAGGCGACCAGGTCGCGCCGCGGATGCCGCACCCGGTTTACCCACTTACCCGCAGAATTCCCCACATTTGCGGAATCGGTTGGGGGGGTGGGGAATGCTTTCGAAACATGGGCTTGGCGCATTTTTTAGCGTGGCATGCTTCTGGCTTTATCCCCCCTGACGAGATCTTTTCTGGGGAGTGCCATCCATGAGTACGTTGCAACGCAAGGGGGGCTGTGGGGGCAGCGGAGGGCGGCGTGCGGATGAACGCAGCCGCTGAGCTCGCGCCAGCGCCCGTCATCACACCGTCCGCCATTGCCCGGGCCCGGGATGCCGTAGCTGGCTCGTCCCGGCCAGCGGTCGAGTGGCTCGAGGAGGCGGCCGGGCTGCCCCAGGCCGAGTTCATGGCGCAGCTCGGCCAGGTGCTGCACTATCCGGTGGCCGGCAGCGACTTCCTCAACCGCGGTACGCCGCTGTTCGAGCGCCTGCCGATCACCGAGTGCCTGTCGCGGGCGTGCCTAGTGTTGCGGCTGCCCGATGACGACACCTGCCTCATCGTGGCCGACCCGCTCGACCGCGGCCTGTCGGCCTGGGCAGACGAGCGCTTCGGCACCCTGACGCGCCGGATCGCCCACCCCTCGGACCTCAGCGCCTATCTGGGGCGCTTTGAGGAGAGCGTGCGTGCGATGGAGGCCCTCGGCGCCGACGAACGCCCGGTCGAGTCCGCCGGGGGAGACGAGGGCGAGGTCCTGTCGCTGACCCGCATCAACGAGGACTCGAGCGTCGTCGTGAAGCTCGTGAACTCGACGATCTACGATGCGCTGAAGGCAGGTGCGAGCGACGTGCACCTCGAGATGGCGCCGGCCGGCCTGTCGATCAAGTATCGGGTGGACGGCGTGCTCAACGGGGCCGGCCACGTCAGCGGGGCCGAGCTGGCCGAGCAGGTCATCTCCCGCATCAAGATCATGGCGGAGCTCGACATCGCCGAGCGACGCGTGCCGCAGGACGGCCGCTTCAAGGTGCGCGTCAAGGGGCGCAGCATCGACTTCCGGGTCTCGGTGATGCCGAGTATCCATGGCGAGGACGCGGTACTCCGGATCCTCGACAAGCAGGACCTGGCCCAGGAAGCGCGGGGCGTGCTGCTCGACTCCCTCGGTTTCGATCAGCCGACCCGCGGCGTGCTCAGCCGGATGGCCAACGAGCCCTATGGCATGGTCCTCGTGACGGGGCCTACCGGCAGCGGCAAGACGACCACCGTCTACGCCATGCTGTCCGAGATCAATCACGGCCACGACAAGATCATCACCATCGAGGACCCGGTCGAGTACCAGTTGCCGGGCGTGTTGCAGATTCCGGTCAACGAGAAGAAGGGCCTCACCTTCGCCCGTGGCCTGCGCTCGATCCTGCGCCACGACCCCGACAAGATCATGGTCGGCGAGATCCGCGACGCCGAGACCGCCCAGATCGCGATCCAGTCGGCCCTGACCGGCCACCTGGTGTTCACCACCATCCACGCCAACAGCGTCTTCGACGTGATCGGGCGCTTCAACCAGATGGGCGTGGATGCCTACAGTTTCGTTGCGGCCCTCAACGGCATCCTTGCCCAACGCCTGGTTCGCCTAGTGTGCCAGGACTGCTCGCGGCCCGCCCATCCCGGCGACGACGCCCTGCGCGAGGCGGGGCTCGATCCGGCCGAGACCGCCGGCTACCGGTTTGTCGAGGGGCAGGGCTGCGGCCGGTGCCGGGGCAGCGGCTTCCGGGGTCGCTCCGCGATCGCCGAGATCCTGCTGCTCGACGACGAACTCAGACAACTCATCATCGACCGTGCGCCGATCGGCCGGATCAAGGCCGTCGCCCGGCAGAAGGGCACCCGATTGCTGCGCGAATCGGCGGTCGGGCTGGTCCGCGACGGACGCAGCACGCTAGCGGAGATCAACCGTGTCACCTTTGTTTCCCACTGAGTTCTGCGTCGCGCTGGCGCCGGGCCGGATCGAGATCACCCGGCGGGCCTACGGCCTCAAGCGTCGCATCGAGTCATGGCGGCGCGCCGACCTCGCGCCTGCGGGCGGCGAGACATCGGGCTGGCGCTTCGCGATCGACGCCCTGGCCGAACTGCTGGCGGGCGAATCGTCGATCCGCGGGCGGGTGCAGGTGGTGCTGTCGAGCCACTGGGTGCGCTTCCAGGTGGTGCCCTGGAACGCCGGCATCACGACCCCGGCCGAGTTTGCCGAATACGCCCGCGCGTGCTTTGCGCAGGTTCATGGCGAGGTGACGGATGGCTGGGAGACCCGGGTCGATCCGGCGGCGGCCGGTCAGGGGCGGATGGCCTGCGCCATCGACCGGGAGCTGCTGGCCAACCTCGCCGAGCTGATCGAGGGCCGCGGGCGGCGGCTGATCGGCGTGCAGCCCTACCTGATGCATGCCTTCAACCCGATCGCCTCGCTGGTGGGTCGCAAGCGCTTTCTGTTCGTGCTGGTCGAGCCGGGCCGGGCGACGCTTGCGGCCGCGGACCGGGGGGCCTGGTGCTCGGTGAGCAACAGCCCGCTGGCCGAGGGCGATGACGCCCTCGCCGCCCTGATCGGCCGAGAGCTGCAACTGATTGGCGATGGCGCCCCGACGGAGGTGCTCGTTCACGCGCCGCGTGTCGCATCGGAGAGCCTGGCACGGGTCGAGGCGGCGGGCTGGCAGCTCATCCCGGCGGGCGGGGGGGCCGACTATGCGATGGCCTGGGGGACGCGGCCGCGATGAAGATGCTGGATCTCGATTTTCGACAGCGACGGCGCCATTCGCTTCTGGGCCTGCTGCTGCTGGTGGCGGGTCTGCTGGCCTGCGGGCTGGTGCTGGCCGACCTGAGCGAAACCCGCGGAATGCTCGACGAGGAGCGCAGCGCGCTGGCCCGCTTCGAGGCGGCGCGGCCTGCGCCCGAGCCGCCCTCGGTGCGGACACGGGCCGCGCAGGCGCGTGCCGCCAAGGCCGAGCGGGAAACGGTCGATGGGGCGCGGGCCGTCGCCGGGCGACTCGCCATTCCCTGGGGGCCGCTGCTCGCTGCGATCGAGCAGTCGGAGGGCGCCGACGTGGCGATCACGGCCCTGTCGCCGGATCCCGAAAAGCGCCGCATCCGCATCGACGCGCAGGCTCGCGACCTGCGGTCGATGCTGCGCTACAACGCACGTCTGGCCAATTCGCCGGTTCTCGCCGACGTGGCCCTGATCAACCACGAGGTCGTGTTCGAGGATCCGGACCAGCCGGTCCGCTTCAGCCTGAGCGCGACGTGGAGGCAGATCGATGATGGGACTCAGTAGATTGACGGTTTCCGAGCAACTGCATCGCGCGGGCGTGCCCGGCGTGGTGGGCCTGGCGCTGTCTGCCTGTGCCGCGGTGGCCAGCCTGACCGCGCTGGTGCCTGCCAAGCGCGCCCTCGAGGAGGCCCGGCTGGCCCTTGATTCGGCCCGCCAGCAGCTGCACCGGACCGATGCCCGGACGAAGCCGGTCACCCTCGAGGAGCAACTGGCCCGCTTCTACGCCCACTTCCCCGACCGGGAGGCGGCGCCGGAGCTGCTCGAGCGCGTCTATGACGCAGCGGATCTGAACGGGTTGCAGGTGGCCCGGGCCGACTACACGGTCGCCGAGGACCGCCACGTCGGTCTGGTCAGCTACCAGGTGCTGGTACCCCTGTCGGGCCATTACGGGCAGATCCGGGGCTTCGTGGACGAGGTGCTGCAGGCGATCCCGACGCTGGCCGTGGACGAGCTCGACTTCAGCCGCGAGCGGATCAGCGAGAGCCGCGTCGACGCCCGTGTGCGCCTCAACCTCTACATGACGAGGATGTAGGCGTGGACCGTCGCGCGCGCTTCTGGCTGCTGTTCCTCGGGGTCTCTGCCGCGCTGACGCTCGGCAGCGAGTTCCTGCCCCATGAGGACGAGTTGCTGGCCGCCACCCATCCGACCGCGCCGTCCGCGCCCCGGACAGCCAGCGCCTCCCGGCCCGCCACCGTGGCCGAGCCGCGGCTGATGATCGAGTTTCCCCGTTCGCGCCAGTTGCCGGTGGGCGATGGCCTGTTCCGTGGCAAGAGCTTCGCGGTGGCGCCGCCGCCCCCGCCCCCGCCACCTCC
>JAGRGD010000003.1 GCA_020445665.1 Rhodocyclaceae bacterium | reverse complement strand
GGAGGCAACAACCTTGCTACCGCCTTGTCCTTGAATGCTTGTCCGTACCTGGCCACTTCGTCCTTCCGCTATCGCCCCAGTTGTTCGGATTCTATCGAGGCGACAACTAGTCTGACGCAGGGGGGGGCCTGGGCGGCACGACCAACGCGTCGATCCCGTTCAACACCACCTTCGGCATGATCGGCCACGGCTACATGTACACCGGCTTCCAGGCCCAGATCACCTATACCACGCCGACCATGGGCGGTTTCTCGGCATCGGCCGGCATCTTCCAGCCGAAGGACTACGTCGGCAGCGGCGAGACCTCCACCCCGGGTTTCCAGGGCATCGCCAGCTACAACTTCGGCATGGGTGAGGTCTTCGGTGGCTTCGTCTACCAGGACGTGGACAGCGGCCCGAACAATGTCGACACCTTCAGCGCCCGCGGCCTCGAGGCCGGCGTCAAGGTCGGCATGGGTGACTTCGAAGCCCTGGCCTACGTCTTCGATGGCAGCGGCCTCGGCCTGTCGACGATCGGCGCCCAGTTCTTCCACGCCGGCTTCGGCGACGTCGACAGCAAGGGCTACTTCCTGCAGGGCACCTACAAGCTCGGCAAGACCAAGATCGGCCTGAACTACGGCAAGAACGAAGACGAGGGCGGTGGCCTGACGGACACCAACGAGAACCAGGGCATCACCTTTGGCGTGTACCACACGCTGAACAAGTACATCACGCTCGTCGGCGAGATCAACCAGGAGAAGAAAGAGGGCGCAGACCTCTATGGCGACGACTACAAGTCCCGCACCATCTCCGTGGGCGGCATCATCTTCTTCTGACGGTCTGCGCGGCAAGCGCATCCGTTCTCCTCGGTTACGGCACCTTCGGGTGCCGTTTTTTTCGCACAAACTTTTGTGCCACGCGCCCTCTGTCGGAATAAACCCTACAAAGAAAGAGGTAGAATCGGGGGAAAACCCCCTCTTGGAATCCCGCTTCAGATGGCTCCCAACCCCGATCCCCCGGACGCGGCCCGACTTACCGGCATCCCCGAACTGGATGACGCGCACGAGGCTTTCATCGAGATGGCCTCACGCCTGAATCACGCGGCCAGCGAACCGATGGCGCCCGAGGTGAGGGAACGCCTCGTTCCCGAGCTG
Source organism: Rhodocyclaceae bacterium (assembly GCA_020445665.1). GTDB lineage: Bacteria > Pseudomonadota > Gammaproteobacteria > Burkholderiales > Rhodocyclaceae > Cognatazoarcus. The sequence goes on along the minus strand of JAGRGD010000003.1, from coordinate 17,245 downwards.
CTGCAGGAGACCATCAGCACGGTGACGCAGCACTTCGTCGCAGAGGAACGCCTGATGAAGAGTTACGGCTACCGGGCCCTGGACCCGGACCGGTTTGGCGACCACCTCGAGGCCCATGCCGACTTCACCGCCGAGCTGTGCCGTGTCGTGTGCGCCATGGAACACTTCAACGAGGCCGCATTGAAGCAACTGGGGCGCCTGCTGCGAGACTTCGCAGTGATGCACAGCGAGCGACACGATCTGCCCTTCGTGCGCCACGTCAGCGCCAGCGCCACGGGCTAGGGTCTGTGGACATTTGTATGGCGGATCGCGTTGAGACTTTGAGCCTGTGCCACTAGGCGCGGGAGGAAGGCAAGGGTGGCCCCCTTGGCGACGAGCGCAACGAAGTGGCGCGGGCTCACAGCCTCAACCCGTTGGGCTGTGGTCTGCTGGGCCCGTTGACCGCGTTACGCCTCCTTGCCTGGGGACCACCCAGGCCGCGTCGGCGCGCCTTGTCCTCGAACCCAGCAGACCACAGCGCGACCGCTATACAAATGTCCACAGACCCTAGTTGCGCCCCGCGTTGCCGGGCTCCGGCAACTCGCCATCGGTCGCGGACTGCGGCAAGCGGGATCCGAGCAGATCGAGCAGGCTGAAGGCAAGGTGGTCGTGATCGAGGGCATGCACGGCCCAGTACTCGTCGATCAGGATGGCCAGTTCGCGGGCAATACAGCCCGGCGAATCCCGCTCAAGGTCGGTGAGGCTGGCAGCCAGCTGGCGCAGGAATCGGGCGTGGCTCTGCTTGTGCTCCCGCCAGGTCGTGTCGAAGCGGCGCATGCCCGCCATGCGCAAGGTGTCCTCCTCGCGTAGCTTCAGGCGGCGGAAGGTATCGAACAGTCCACTCGCGATCGCGTCGAGGCGCGCCCGGAATGCGGTCTCGTGCAGATGGGCATGGCTGTCGGAAACCCGCTCGCATTCCGCCTGCCACAGGGCGGTGAGCTCGGCCGACGCCGTGCAGAATACCGTGCCCAGCTCATCGTGCTGCTGGCGAAGGCAGGCGATGGCCTGTGCCTGGGTCAGGGGCGGGTTGGCGACGCCTGCGGCCTGAGCGTGGAGGTCGGCGGGCGACGCGGGCGTGAAGGGGAGAAAGGCTCTGTCCATCTCGTCACCAAACGAATCGGCGGGCCATGCTGTCAGGATAGTCCACCGCTTCGGGTCGACCAAACCGGCCGTCGCCGCAGTGGCGTCTGCGTATGTTCCGCATTGTCAGCGTGAAGTCGATCGGCCGACAATGCCTGGCATGGAATCTTACGTTCTGTTTCTTTTCGTCCTTGGCGCCGGTCTGGTGCTCCGTGTCCAGGAAGAGCGGGCGCGCATCGAGCATCTCGGGGCTGCCTTGCGGCCGTATCGCATCGAGGGGCTGATGGAAACCCTCGCCGATGGTTATCTCAGGGCACTCGGAGAGGCAGACCTGGATCGGCGGGAGCAGGTGTGGAACGCCCTCGAGGCCACGGAAGCCTCACTGGTGCGGGATCTGCGGCAGTTCGCGGCGGACCTCGCCCGCGCGCCGCTCGGCGACTTCAGCTTCAGCAGCCTGCCGGTGTCGCTGCCGTATGCCACGCGGCTTTTCCCCGGCGCGACCATCGACCTGAGGCGCCTCGTGGCGGTCCACGCGGAGGGCATCGAGCGTGTGGCGGCCAATGCCGACGGGCTGGAGCGACACCGCCGTGCTTTCGTGATGACTGCGGAGATCTATCTCCTGCAGCACAGTTGCCACTGGTACTGCAAGTCCCGCCCGGTGGCCTCGGCGCGGTTGGTGCGGCGTCACCAGACCGCCTACGAGCAGGTGGTCGCGTCGGTGTCGCCCGAGACCCGCAGCGCCTATCTGGCCCTGCTCAGCCGCAAGGGGTGAGCCAGCGGCGGGTGCGTCAGCCGGCGGCGCTCGATGCGGTGGTGCTGACTTCCTCATCGGCGCCGGCTGCTTGCAGCGTGTAGGGGAAAAACTCGCTGTCGGCCAGCAGCACGTGCTCAAAGACGAGCTCGCGCGCGAGAAACTGGAACAGCGCGCTGGCGGAAATGTGGCCGTTGCGGAAGTCCTCCAGCTGTGTGGCCGCCTTGTTCAGCAGGCGTTTGTGTTCGCGGGCGTGCTCCTCGACGCCGGGAAAGCCCAGCGCACGGATGATCTGGATCTCGTCGCGGAAATGGACCGCGACATGGCGCAGCAATTCGACCGCCCCGCCCTCGAACTCGGTGGAGCTGTCCGGTTCCGCAAGGGCCAGCAGCAGACGATCGGCATCGCCGAGAATCTGCAGGTGCTGCGCGTCGATATGGGTGTTCCCCGAGCGATAGCCGCCACCGAGCTGGGTGCCGAAGCTGGGCGGCGACTCGGGCACGCGTTCCAGCGCGCCGCTGACGACACGGTTCCGTCCGGCGGACTTGGCCTTGTACAGGTAGTCGTCGGCCTGGGCCACCAGGGCCATGCCCGATGAGTGGCGGTTGCACTGGTCCGCGGCGATGCCGACGCTGACCGTCACCACTTCGCTGGCGCCGGGCGCACCATGCGGAAGCGCCCGGTCCTCGATTGCGGTACGGATCTGCTCGCCGACCGTGCAGGCGCCGGCCAGGTCGGTGTCGGGCAGGATCACGACGAACTCCTCGCCGCCATAGCGTGCGACGAGATCCGCAGGCCGCAGCAGGCAGGCCGAGATGGTCGATGCCACCGCCTGCAGGCATTCATCGCCCCGGATGTGGCCGAAGGCGTCGTTGTAGGCCTTGAAGTGGTCCACATCGACGAGGATCACCGACAGGGTGGCCCTGGAACGCACGTGCCGTGCGTATTCCATCGTCAGCACATCCCGGAAGTGTCGCCGGTTGGCGAGCCGGGTGAGGGGGTCGGTGAGCGCAATGCGGGTGGTCTGCTCGATCGCCAGATCCCGGTTGCGAACGAAGGGTCGCACCACCCCGAGGTAGATCGCCGGCGTGGCGATCAGTCCCAGCAACAGGACACCCAGCCCCACTTCGACGGCGGGCAGGTGCTCGATGGGAATCGATTCGATCAACATCAGCACGGCCAGGTCGACCGCCACCATCACCGCGAAGATGCGGATGAGCAATTGACGCGGCGTCAGGAGGGGGGTTTCGTGCATGATCGTGACGTCAATGGGCCACCGGGCCCGCCCGCCGACAAGAGGGCGACGCTCTGCCGACGGTACCGATGAGTGTGCCACAGGCATCGACGACGCCGTGCCGAGGTCACGCCAGACGGTGTCAGGCGGCGGCTGGCAGGTGGACCGCGCAAGCCCGCGAGCGTGCCACCGCCATTCAGCGGGTCGTTCCGTCTCGGCGCCGTCGCGCACAGGCGGTGGCGACGCCGCCCTCGACTCGCACGATCGCCGTCACCCGTGAGAACGGCCCGGCATCGTTCCGGTGCCAGTGGTCGTGGCGGCGCAGGACGGCCAGCGCGGTGGCACCCGCGGCTGGCTCCGCGCGTGCCACGTGAAAGCGCTTCAGTTCGTCGCAGTAGTACGCGTTGCAGGTCAGCGAGCGGAGTTCGCGGGGCAAGGTGCAGCCCTGGCGGGTCTGGTTGATGCAACTGCCCTCCAGTGCCTCTGCTGGCACGCGGGACAGATAGCGCTCGCACAGGATCTCGTCGCTCAGATCCGGCTCGGCATCGAGTTGCAGTCGGAAACTCAGCGCGCTCAGATGCGCATGCTCGCCGCCGGTGGTGCAGCAACCGCCGCGGCATGTCATGCACAGGGCATCCGAGTCGGCCTTCAGGTCCGGTCGGCTCGCAAACAGGGCGTCCAGCTCCGACTGGCGCTGGATGATGCCCCGGTCGCCGATGAAGTCGCTGTCCTCGGCCGACGCAGCCTGCCGGGCGATGGCGATCTGATCGAGCAGGTGGCGGCGGTAGCGGGCGATCCGCTCCGGCGCGACCGGTCGCAGCGGTCGAGGGTCGTCGGGCAGATTCACCGCCAGGGCGTCGCGCAGCGCCGGGTCGCGATGGGCAAGGGCGGCGATGAAGCGGCGGTTCTGCCTCGCCGCGAAGCGCGTCTCCGCCCGGCGTCGCGCCTCCCGCCGGGCGGCGTCGGCCTTCCGCCCGGCCAGCATCGCCCGATGCTGGGAGATGAAGGCCGAGAAGCGAAGCTCGCCCATGCGCAGCTGCTGGGCGGCGACCCACTGGCACTCCCGCGAGGCGCAGACCGCCGGGCCGCCTGTCCGCAGCGCGCGGCGGCCGACCCCGTTCAGCGGGCATTGGCAGACGAGACAGAAGGCGTCCGACGCAGCGGGCGGACGGTGGCCTGGCACGCTCATGGGGCCGGGCAGGACGAAGTCGACTGCGAAACGCACGGGCGATGGATGGTTGGTCTTTCCGTCGCGACCGCGCGCCAGGTCACTCGAGCACCTCGACCGTCATGCCCGTCTCGATCACGCCGGTGCCCTGGGCGATCAGGTTGTGGCCGAACAGGGGCGTCCTGTGTTCATCGCTGTGGTGGCTGATCAGCGCCCGCAGTGGTTGCTGCATCGGATGGAAGGTCTCGCTGCGGGGCGCCAGGGTGATGAACTTGCAGCGTTCGCATGGCGAATGCAGCGTGAAGTCGATGCCGCCGATGCGGATGCGCCGCCAGGTGTCCTCGGCCCACGCCGGTGCGCCGCTGACGACGAGATTGGGCCGGAACTGCTCCATCGCGATGGGGCTGGGGCAGTGGGCCTGGAGCGACGTCAGCGAGGCCTCGCTGGTGAGCAGCAGGGGATAGCCGTCGGCGAAGCCGACCTGGCGATCCGCCACGTCCTTGATCGGTCGGCGGCTGTCCCGGTCGAAGTGGACGAGTCGCGCCGGGGTGCCGAGGTAGTCGCTGATCCAGCGGTCGGCTGCGTCGCCGCAGCACCGGGCCTGCACCTGTTGCCCCCAGACCGTCACCGCCAGGCGTGGCGCGCTGGCGTCGCCCGGCGGCACCACGAGGGCCTCACGACCCGCGGCAGCAAGCACCAGCGTGTCGTCGACCGGCGTGGCCAGCAGGCTTGCAAGCCGCGGATGGCGGCGCCCGGTGAGGAATTTTCCCTCCGGGTCGGTGACCATGTAGCGGCGGTCGCCGGCGAGGCCGAGGGTATCCACGTAGCCCCGCCCGAGGCCGAGGGGCGCGCAGGACTTGAGCGGGTAGTGGTAGAGGGCGGAGAGGCGAATCGACGCACTGGGGTCTGTCATGCTCGGCCGGCAGGCAATGGGGTGGAGCCCCAGTGTAGTCAGCCTGCCGCCATCTGCGAAGTCGCTGTCACAGGCCCAGGTCGCTCAGGCCGGGGTGATCGTCCGGCCGTCGCCCCTGGGGCCAGTGGAACAGGCGCTCGTCGTCCCGGATCGCCCGGTCGTTGATGCTCGCATGGCGCTCGGCCATCAGCCCGTGGGCGTCGAAGCGCCAGTTCTCGTTGCCGTAGGCGCGGAACCACTGCCCGGCATCGTCGTGCCACTCGTAGGCGAAGCGCACCGCGATGCGCGTCTCGCCATGGGCCCAGATCTCCTTGATCAGGCGGTAGTCGCGCTCGCGCGCCCATTTGGCACGCAGGAAGTCGATGACCGCCGGGCGGCCGGTGAAGATCAGGTCGCGATTGCGCCAGCGGCTGTCCTCGGTGTAGGGCAGCGCGACCCGCTCGGGGTCGCGGCTGTTCCAGGCGTCCTCGGCGAGGCGCACCTTGCGGACTGCAGCGTCGTGGTCGAAGGGCGGCAGCGGGGGGCGGTCGGGGGTGGACATGGCGGGGGTCTCCTTACAGGTCGAGGGTCAGGGTCGGGCCGAGGGCCCGGGAAACGCAGGGGCACATCAGGCCCCGGGTGTCGCGCTCGTCGGCCGACAGGACGGTGTCCCGGTGGTCCGGCGCGCCGTCCAGCACGCGCACGGCGCAGGTCCGGCAGACGCCGGCCCGGCAGCTCGAGGGCACGGCGACGCCGGCCTCGAGCAGCCCGTCGAGCAGGCTGCGGGTGGCGGGCACGTCGACGCGCCGCCCCGAGCGGGCCAGGGTGAGCCGCACCGGACGATCGTCGCACGCGGGGACTGCAGCGAATCGCTCGATGCGGAGGCGGGCGGCGTCGATGCCCAGGAACGCGGCGGCGTCGCGCGCCGCGTCGATCAGGCGTTCGGGGCCGCACAGGTAGATCAGGGCGTCGGCGGGCGCGGCGCGCAGGACTGCGACGATATCGAGGCGGCGCCCCTCGTCGGCGGGATACAGGGTCAGCGCCGCGCCGAGCGCCCGCTCGAGGCGGTCGGCGAAGGCCATCTCCGCCCGTGACCGACCGGCGTAGTGCAGGTGAAAAGGCGCGCCCCGGGCGAGCAGGGTCTGGGCCATCGCCTTGAGGGGGGTGATGCCGACGCCGCCGGCGATCAGCACCGCCGGACGCTTGTCGGCGTGCAGCGGGAAATGGTTGGCCGGCGGCTGGCAATGCAGGACGCTGCCGAGCGCGACGGTGTCGTGCATGGCCCGGGAGCCGCCGCGGCCGTCGGCCTCGCGCAGCACCGCGATCTCGTAGATGTCGCGCCGGGCCGGATTCGAGCAGATCGAGTAGGCGCGCAGCCCGCCAGCGTCGTCGATCGGCACGCCGAGGTGGGCGCCGGCCGCGACGGCCGGCAGGGGCAACCGGTCCACGCTGCGCAGCTCGAAGGCCTGGATCCGTGGCGTCAGCTGGCGCACGCCGGTGACCACCAGCGGGAGCGGACCGTCGCCCCGATCGGTCCGGCGAGGCACCATCGACGCTGCCTCGAGTTCGGCCACGCGTGCCTGCAGCGGCGCCAGCCGGGCGGCCATCTCGGCCGCCGTGAACCGCGGCGTGATGTGCTGGGGGCAGTTCCAGTCGAAGGCCTCGACCCGGATCAGGAAGCCACGCTCGACCGGCGCCCGGTAGTCCGGCACCTCGAGCCGCGCGAGGGTCTCGAGGTCGTCCGGCGGCACCACGCTGACGCGTCCGAACAGCTTGAGGCGGGTGCGCTGGGCGTAGTCCATGAAGAACAGGGCCACCCGGTCGTCCTCGCGCAGGTTGCCGACGCTGACGTACTGGCGATTGCCGCGGAAGTCGGCGAAGCCGATCAGGCCCTCGTCCAGCACCCGGACGAAGCCGGTCGGGCCGCCCCGGTGCTGCACATAGGGCCAGCCGTCGGCATTCACTGTGGCCATGTAGAGGCTGTCGCGGGCGGCAATGAAGCCGGCCTCGATCGGGCCCAGGCGGTGGTGGTGGTCGTCGCCCTCATCGTCGTCCTGCGGCTGCAGGCTGCCCATCTCGGCCTGGACGGCGCGGACGGCGTCGGTAAAGGCGATGCGCGCGTAGCGGTGTCCCATGTGCTTGCTCCTTGCGGGTGACCGGCGGGCGCGGTGCGAAGACGCACCCGCCGGCCGGGGCTCAGGCGGCCTGCTTGAGCTCGACCTTCGGGAAGTCGATCTCGACGCGGCTGGCCTTGCCGAGGATGTTGGTCAGCAGGTTCATGCCCACGTGGGTGATGATCTCGACAATCTCGCCATCGTCGTAGCCGGCGTTGCGCACCGCCAGCAGTTCGGCGGTGGTGACCTCGCCCTTGTGCTCGACCAGGGCCCGCGCGAAGGTGACCGCGGCGGCGGCCTTGGCGTCGCGACTGGTGCCGGCCCGGTTGGCGTCGATCTCGGCGGCGTCGAGGCCGGCCTTGCGACCGATCGCGGTGTGGGCCGAGAGGCAGTACTGGCAGCTGTTCTGCTCGGCCAGGGCCAGCGCGATGCGCTCGCGGGTCCGCGGCTCGAGGGCGCCCTCGCCGGCGATGCCGTGCAGGCCCAGGAAGGCCCGCAGCGCGGCCGGGGAGTTGGCGAAGACCTTGAGGAAGTTGGGCACCATGCCCAGCTGGCTGGCGATGGCGTCGAACAGGGCCTTCTGCTCCGGGTTGGCGGTGGCGGGCTCGACGGTGGTGATGCGGCTCATGACGGTTCTCCTTGCGATGGGGATCTGGGTGTCCCGCGGCGGTGTGCAGCGGGTAGGCGTACTGTGCCAACGAACACTTGAAATAAGAATCCGCACGAAAAACAATTGACTATTCCGATAAATGGAATAAGCAATGGACCGACTGCGGGAAATGCAGGTCTTTGTCGCGGTGGCCGAGGCCGAGGGCTTCGCCGCCGGGGCACGACGGCTCGGGATGTCGCCACCGGCGGTGACGCGGGCAGTGGCGGCCCTAGAGGAGCGCCTTGGCGTCCGCCTGCTGCAGCGGAGCACGCGGCGGGTCCGGCTGACCGAGGCGGGCACGCGCTACCTGGATGACGCCCGCCGCCTGCTGGCCGAGGTGGATGCGGCCGACGAGGCGGCGGCCGGCATCAATGCGACACCCCGCGGCGACCTCGCCGTCACCGCCTCGGCGCTGTTCGGCCAGCTGTTCGTCATGCCCGGGATCGTCGACTACCTTAACCGCTACCCGGAGACCCGGGTGGATGCGCTGTTCGTGGACCGGGTGGTGAACCTCATCGACGAGGGCATCGACGTCGCGGTGCGGATCGGGGCGCTGGCGGATTCCAGCCTGCGGGCGCGCCGCGTCGGCTCGGTGAGGATCGTGCTGGTCGCCGCGCCGGACTACCTCGCCCGTTGCGGGACGCCGTCGCAACCGGATGGCCTCGCCGGCCACGAGACGATCGCCTCCCGGGCGGGCAGCGGCACCTTCGGCACCGGCGACTGGCGCTTCGCCACGCCGGCCGGCCCGCACAACGTGCGGGTCCAGCCGCGCCTGATGGTGTCCACCAACGACGGCGCCATCCGCGCCGCCCTGGCCGGATTCGGCATCGCGCGGCTGCTCTCCTACCAGGTCGCGCCTCATCTGGCCGACGGCAGCCTGAAGATCGTCCTGCCCGACTGCGAGCTGCCCCCGCTGCCGGTGCATCTCGTGCATCGGGAATGGCGGCACGGCTCGGCCAAGGTGCGTGCCTTCGTCGATCTCCTGGCGGCGCGGCTGCGGGCCGATCCGGCGCTGGGGTGACGTGGCACCGTCCGTCGGACATATCTGCCCGGCATGAACCCGGCGGGCAGGCGGGTCGACCCACGGGCAGGGCTGGCGCGCGACGTCTCCGGGCGTGCGGGTGCCGGCACCGACCGATGGACTAACGGAGATCCGACATGCGGACCCTACCCACCCTGCTGACCGCTGCCGTGCTGTCGCTGACGATCGGCACCGCACACGCTCAGTCGCGCGAGGTATTTGTGAACGGCCAGCGCCTGACGAGCGCGCAACTGAACGGGCTGCAGCGCATGCACTGCGCCCGGATTCCCGACGGGGCCTACTGGCTCAACACCCGGACGGGGGCCTGGGGCTATGCGGGCAATGGACGGGTGCAGGGCTATCTGGGAGACCCCTGCCGACAGGGCGGTGGGTCCCGACGCAAGAGCCTGAGCGAGCGCGGCCTGTTGTATACGCCCGGAGATCTCAACTTCCGCTGAGCGGGCTCCGCCGGCTGGGCCTGGCGCCGGCGGGCCCGCTGCGCGCTCAGTCGCTCATCCAGTCGATGAAGATGCTGCGGTCGGCATGGCGGGACTGGTCGAAGCGGTACTGTCCGACGTGCTTCTTGATGCCGAGCAGCTTGGCCTTGTACAGGTGCCAGGTGTGAGCGCCCTTCGCGGGATGGGTGCCGCAGGCGCGGGCGTTGCGCCCGTCGGCCACATAGCGGGCCTGCTTCGGCTTGACGTGCTTCCAGTGCATGCCCTTCCACCAGCCCCGCTTGGTCAGGTTGCGCAGGCACACCGTGACCTTGCCCCGCTGCGCGGCGCCGTCTCGGGACGTGACGCGGATCAGGTCGCCGTCCGAGGTGCGGAACTGGGTGTCGATGTGCGGCGTGCGTGCCACCGGGCGGGGGGAGACGGTCTGGACGCAGCCGCCCACGAGGAGGCTGGCTGCGATCAGCAGGGCGGTGGTTCGGGCTGGGGTCATCGGTTGTTTCCATCGGGGTCGTGGTGCGCCGGTTGACCGGCTCGCGGCGTCGTGGCGCCGCAGTCGGCACCGGACGTGAGTTGGGTCGCCGGAGCGCGCAGGGCGGTTCAAACCCGGTCGGAGAATAATTCAACCAACTGGTTGACAGATGCGCCGGGAAGACTATATTCAACGACATGGTTGAACAAACACCCCGTACCCTCGACGCCGTCTTCCACGCCCTGGGCGACGCCACCCGCCGGCGGATGCTGCGCGAGCTGTCCCGCGAGCCGATGACCGTGAGCCGGCTGGCACAGCCCTTCGACATGTCGCTGGCCGCGGCCTCCAAGCACATCCAGGTGCTGGAGCGGGCGGGCATGATCCGCCGCGAGATCCGCGGGCGGACCCACCTGTGCCATCTCGAGCCTGGGCCGCTGGCCAGCGCGCAGGCGTGGCTCGACCACTATGCGCGCTTCTGGCAGACGCACCTGGATCGCCTCGAAGCGCTCCTCGTGGCGCCCGAGGCGCCGCCACCCCGCGACCCCCACGAAGGAGACAAGCCATGAACCAGGACGACACAGGCGGATTCGGTACCCTGATCGAGCCGGCCACCTATCGCATCCAGCGCCGGCTGCCCGGGCCGATCGAGCGCGTCTGGGCCTATCTCACCGACAGCGAGCTGAGGGCCCGCTGGCTCGCGGCGGGCGAGATGGATCTGCGGGCCGGCGCATCGGTCGAGCTGGTGTGGCGCAACGACGACCTCTCCGACTCGACCGAGGGGCGGCCCGAGGGCTTTCCCGAGGTGGTGCGCATGGACTGCCCGATCACCCGGGTGGAGCCGCCCCACTACCTGAGCTTCCTCTGGCAGGGCGGCGGCGAGGTGCAGTTCCGGCTCGAGGTCGAGGGCGATGGCGTGCTGCTGACGGTCACCCACCACCGTCTCGTCGAGCACGGCACGCGGGTCATGGTCGGGGCAGGATGGCACATGCACCTCGACCTGCTCGTCGTGTGCCTGCGCGGGCAGCCGCGGCCATCGTTCTGGCGCGGCTGGGCGCGACTGCACGAGGCTTACGCGCAGCGCATGACGGCGGAGGCCGAAGCGCGCCGCGACGCGGGGGCCGACCGCCTCAGCGCAGCAGCAGGGTAGGGACCGCGGCGGCGCGCAGCAGGTCGGAGGTCTTGCTGCCGACGAACAGGCTGCGCCACGGCGAGTGGCTGTAGGCGCCCATCACCAGCAGGTCGGCGTTGCGGTCCCGCAGCGCGCGGGCGATGACCTGTTCGGTATCACCCGGCACGAGCTCGGTGCCGGGCGAGAAGCCGGCGCCGCGCAGCACCCCGGCCGCCGCCTCGAGCTGGCGCGGCGCGTCGGGGCGGGGCTTGCCCGACATCAGCAGATGCACCTCGAGGCCGCGGAACAGGGGACTGGCCGCGACCATGTCGACGCCCTTGCGGGACAGGCCGCCGCCGTCGAAGGCGATCAGGATCCGGCGCGGCTCGCGGAAGCCGTCGGTCACCGTCAGGATCGGCTTCTTCAGGGCCCGGGCGACGCGCTCGACGTTGCGTCCCAGGTCGCGCCGCGTGGTCTCGGCCGACTCGCCGCGCCGGCCCAGCACGAACAGCCGCACACCGGCCTGGTGCTCGATCAGCGTATCGTCGAGGCGGCCGTGGCGCTGGCGCACGTCCACCGCGGCGAGGCCCGCGGCCACCGCCTGTTCGCGCAGGCGGTTGAGGAACACCCGGCCCCGTTCGCGGGCCGCCCGGGCGAGGGCCTCGTCACGGCTGCTGAGCTCGGCCAGCAGGTGCTGCTGGGCGTTGATGCCGATGGCGCCACTGTGGTCTTCGCCGCTGCCCTGCTCCGGGTGGCGGTCGATGACGTGGAGGAACTCCAGCGGGGCCGACAGGCGCCCGGCGGCCCAGATGGCGTAGTCGGCGACGTGGTCGGCGTAGCGGGACTGGTCCACCGGCGCCAGCACGCGGTTGCTCATGTCGATCATCGTCAGTGCCCCATCAGCTGTTCGACCGCCTCGGGCTTGTCGTGCACGGCGAAGCGGTCGACCATCGTCGCGCTCGCCTCGTTGAGGCCGATGACCTCCACCTCGGTGCCCTCCCGCTGGAACTTGATGACGACCCGGTCGAGCGCACTGACCGCGGTGATGTCCCAGAAGTGGGCGCGGCTCACGTCGATCCGCACGCGGTCGATCACCTCCTTGAAGTCGAAGGCGGCGATGAAGGCCTCGGCCGAGGCGAAGAACACCTGGCCCGTCACCCGGTAGCTGCGCAGGCGCCCCTCGTCCTCGGAGATCGAGCCCACGTGGAGGATGCGGCCGACCTTGTGGGCGAAGAAGAAGCCCGACAGCAGCACCCCCACCAGCACGCCCTTGGCCAGGTCGTGGGTCGCCACCACCACCACCACGGTGGCCACCATCACCACGCTCGAGCTGGCCGGGTGCTCGCGCAGGTTGCGGATCGAGTCCCAGTTGAAGGTGCCGATCGAGACCATGATCATCACCGCCACCAGCGCCGCCATCGGGATGCGCGCGACCAGGTCGCCGGCGAAGACCACCAGGATCAGCAGGAAGACGCCGGCGCACAGGGTGGACAGGCGCCCGCGGCCGCCGGACTTCACGTTGATCACCGACTGGCCGATCATCGCGCAGCCGGCCATCCCGCCGAGGAAACCGGTGGCGATGTTGGCCAGGCCCTGGCCGACGCACTCGCGGCTCTTGTCGCTCGTCGAGTCGGTCAGGTCGTCGACGATCGAGGCGGTCATCAGCGACTCCAGCAGGCCCACCACGGCGAGGGTGGTCGAGTAGGGCAGGATGATCGAGAGGGTCTCGAAGGTGAGCGGGATGTCGGGCAGCAGGAAGGCCGGCAGGCTGTCCGGCAGCTCGCCCATGTCGCCCACCGTGCGCACGTCGATGCCGAAGGCCACCGCGACGACGGTGAGCACCACGATGGCCACCAGTGGCGATGGCACCGCGCGGGTCAGGTACGGGAACAGATAGATGATGCCCAGCCCGGCTGCCACCATGGCGTACACCTGCCAGCCGACGTGGGTCAGCTCGGGCAATTGGGCCATGAAGATCAGGATCGCCAGGGCATTGACGAAGCCGGTGATCACCGAGCGGGAGACGAAGCGCATCAGCGCGCCGAGGTTGAGGACCCCCGCGAGGATCTGCAGCACGCCGGTTAGCAGGGTGGCCGCCAGCAGATACTGCAGGCCGTGCTCCTTGACGAGGGTCACCATCACCAGCGCCATGGCGCCGGTGGCGGCCGAGATCATCCCCGGCCGGCCGCCCGCGAAGGCGATCACGGTGGCCATCGAGAACGAGGCGTAGAGGCCGATCTTGGGATCCACGCCGGCGATGATCGAGAAGGCGATCGCCTCGGGGATCAGGGCCAGCGCGACCACCAGGCCGGCCAGCAGATCATTGCGGACGTTGGCGAACCAGTCCTGCTGCAGGGATTTCATCTGTCGGGTCCCGTTTGTTGTGTCGGCGGAACCGGCATCTGACGGCCGGTCGTGCCGCTGAGGCGCAATCCCCGTGCCGGGCTCGGGTTTCACCGGCACGGCGCCTCAACGCGAAAGGGGGCCGAGTGTAGTGGCTTTGTTGCGATGCAGCAAGGGCGCGGGTCACGCACGGGTTGCGCCGGATTGCGCCGGAAGTCGGGCGTTCTGATGCCCGACCCTGTGGGCAGGCCCAACCGCGACGTGGACCGACCGGTGGCGGTGTCTTCGCCTGCCCGGTTCGCGATTCGGCCTGGCGGCCCCGCTGCGACCCGGTGCACCTCCCGTTTCGACCGGCAGAGAGGCGACGCCAACCGCCCGGCGTTTGACCACCGTGCCGATGTCGGAAACAATCGGCGCGCAAACATGGCTCGCCCGGGGAGGGGTAGGGATGACAAGACGAAGCAGATGGCAGGGCGCCGCCCTGCTGAGCATGGTGCTGGCGGCACCCGTAGCGGGTGCCGGCGACAGCGCGGCGGACATCCAGGCGCGCATCGGCGCCGGCGATCCGGCGGCGGGCAAGGACAAGTCGGCCATGTGCCAGGGGTGCCACGGTGCCGATGGCAACAGCGCGGCGCCCAACTTTCCGAAGCTGGCCGGGCAGTACGCGGACTACATCAGCAAGCAGGTGATCGACTACCAGAAGGGCGTGCGTCAGGATCCGACGATGACCGGCATGGCCGCCGCGGTCGCCAGCGAGCAGGACCTGCACGACATCGCCGCCTATTTCGCCAGCCAGAAGTTGATGAAGGGCAGCGGCGCCAGCAACGATGCGGGGCGTACCTTCTATCTCGAGGGCGACATGGCCCGCGGCATCTACGGCTGCGTCAATTGCCATGGGGAGCAGGGCAAGGGCAAGGCGCCCGACAATGCGCTGTTCCCGGTGATCGGCGGGCAGCACAAGGACTACCTCGTCAAGCAGCTCAACGACCTCAAGGGGCGGGCCCGCAGCAATGACCCGGCCGGCATGATGGCCGACGTCGCGCGCAAGATGACGGACGAGGACATCGCCGCCGTGGCCGAGTACCTGGCGGCCCAGTAGTCTGTTGCGCCTGCACGCCCTGTCGTCGGTGCGCCGTCCGGCGGGGCGCCAGACTCAGCCCGGCAGCAGAACGCCGGCGTTGCGGATCACCTTGCGGTACTCGTGGCTGGAGCGGTCGAGCAGGGCAATGCCGGACTCGAAGTTGCCCGACGCCCCGGCGGCCTCGGCTTCGGCGCGCAGGGCCTTGGCGGCCGCCAGGAAACCCTCTATCCGCGGGCTGGTCAGGGCTTCGCTCGCCAGCAGGGGGACCAGCATCGCGAAGGTGTCGTTGCGGTCCTGCTCGTAGCGGAATTCGTCCTGCGGGCTGGCGAAGCTCAGGCTGCGCACCAGGGTGTCGCCATTGCGCAGCGACACGAGGGTGCCCTTGATCCCGTCGTAGGCCCGCTGCAGGGTGGCTGACGCCTCGTCGTGCCGACTGTCGCGGGCGAGGGCGTCCGCGGTTGCCACATCCCGATCGAAGGCCGCGATGAAGCCGGTGGTGGCGCGCTTCTCCTCCGCAACGCGCAAGGCCGCGCCGCGCAACTCGAGGGCGGCCCGACGTTGCGCGACGAAGGCCGGCGAGGCCGCTGCAGGTGGCTCGGGCGGCTGGCTGATCGCTGTATTGCGGCCAGCGGACACACTGCGGATGCGATCACGCAGTGAGCGATACGCGGTCGCTGCCAGGGCCTGGGCTTCGGCGGGCTGCCCCGCTGCCTTCGCGGCACGGGCACGGGAGAGAAGCGCCATCGCGCGCTCCGACGTGCCGTCATCGGCGTCGAGCCGGGACAAGGCTTCGGCGAGGGCAAGGGCACTGGCCGTCAGCCGATCGACCCGGCCGGAGTCGTCGGCGATCGCCGGCAGGGACAGCGAGAGGGCGGCGCAGAGGGCGATGCTCAGAAAGTGGGCAATCGGGGGGCGGGGCATGGAGAGCGCTCGGGTGGCTGGGAAAAGCGGGAATGGTCTCAGGTCGCGCCGCTCAGGTGGGCCGGAGATGATTGATTCGGGTCACTGACTGCGTTTGACCGGGCCGGCTGGGCGCCGGCGTAGCGGCCAGGTGTCAGGCGGTATCGGATGAAGGCAACCCCGCCAACCTGCAGCGTGCCCGCGACATCGAAGCCAAGCCGGCGCATGCCCCTGCGCCGCACCCGGCTGGGTGGCAGCAGCGCGGTCACCGTGGTCAGACCGCGCTCCTCGAAGGCCCAGTGCAGCATCCGACGGATGATTGCCGGACCACGCCCCCAGTGTTCGGGCGCGAGCACCAGTGCCAGATCCGCCTCCCCGCCCTCGGGCTGGAACCCGCCCCAGCCCGCAAAGCGCCCATCGACCAGAATCGCCCATGGCCCGTAGCCGTGGCTTTCCCACATGACCCGTTTGTCGACACGCCAGCGCTGGCAGGCTGCCAGGTCAAAGTCATCGACGGCCAGGGGCAGGTGGCGACGGACCCGCGGGTCGGCGTGCAGGGCGACGATCACCTCGGCGGCGACCGTGTCGAGGGGGGCGAGGCAGAGCTTCATGGCAGCGTATCCGTCAGGGGCCCGCGGCGGACCCAACAGCCTTTGGACGGCGCCGTTGCGTGCGCCTTACGCCCGCACGATGCTGTGCCGGGCGGCGTCTCGCAGATTCAGGCGGGTGCGGTCGCCGGCCACCGTCGGGGCGAATCACCCCGGCGTCGAGGCCGCCGGATGCGGCTGGACGTCGAACGGGACCTTCGAGGTCGGGATGGCCTGGTTGAGGATCGGCAGGTTCCGGTCGGCGTGTGCCTCCGGGGTGCAGTGGATCCGGCCCACGATTGCGATGCTGGGCAGGGCGTCGCGGGAGACGGGTTACGTGTGCTGACCCGGCGGCGGACCGCCTGCGAGAGGCTGGATCAGGGCGCTTCGACGGACAAGGTCGCTGGCCTCACTCGGCCCTCGCCTCTCCGCCCGCCTCCGCCAGCGCCTTCCGCGCAATCGACCGAAACAGCCGCGCATAGTGCCACTCGGACGCCATGTGCCAGAGCAGATACGCGACGGCGCCGAGCAGGGCGACGGCCAGGGCTGCGAAGTCCTGCTTCCAGAGGCCGGCAACGCCGAAGGCGATGATGGGCATCAGGATCACGGCGTAGAAGGCGAGCCGCCGTCCGCCGCGCTCGCCGTGGGTCATCTGCATCAGCAAGGCGGTCTCTTCGGGAGTGAGGTCCATGTCGGTAGGGCCTGACGTTCGGCGTCGGTGTCTCGTGAACCCGAGTTGCCGCATCGTCGTGCCGCGAGGCGGGTGTTTGGCGGCCTGACGCCGGAAACAGAGCAGGCCACCTTGCGGCGGCCTGCTCTGGATGGGCGCGTCAGCGAAGCGTGTTCAGCCGCAGGTTCCCACCGCGCCGCAGGCGGTGCAGAAGTCGCAGCCGTCCTTGCGGATCACCGAGTGGTTGCCGCACTCGTTGCATAGACCGCCCTGCATCAGCTTGGGCTCGTTGGCGTCGCGCGGCACCTCGAGGATGCCCATCTCGCGCATCGGGTAGCCCTTCTCGTCCAGCACGCCGAGCATCGCGTATCGGTGGATGATGAGCTGGGCCATGTAGGCGACGGTGGAGGGCCAGTTCTGCTGCTTGCGGCTGCCCGGCACGAAGGCCATGAAGTCGCCGAGAGGTTCCGGGTAGTTCAGGAGCTTCCTGAGCTTCATGCCGATCCAGGCCGGGTCCATGACCCGCATGTCGAGCGACAGGATGCGGGTCAGGCCGTCGAGGGCGCGTGGGTAGTTGCCGGAGAGCCAGACCGAGTACGGGCGGGTGACGCCGTCGGGCAGGGTGATCTCCTTGAGGCCGAGCACGAACTCCTCGCCGGTGGCCGGGTTGCTGATGTCGACGGT
>JAGRGD010000054.1 GCA_020445665.1 Rhodocyclaceae bacterium | reverse complement strand
GGGGAATCGCGTGCGGGTTGTCGGTAGGCTTCGCGAGGAGCAATGGACCGATCGCGAAAGCGGTGATGAAGTCTCGGCGCTGCGGCTGGTCATTGACGAGGTGAGCTTGCCGGTGGGGCGGATCGAGGAAGTGACCTTTCAAGCTCGGCGCATGCAACACGAAGCGACCGTCCCGACCTAACCGGGACGCCACGTCCTGGGGATCGTCCTGGCAAGCGATCTCCAGGCCTGTCGTACCGCTAGTGCAGACCAATATCTACCGTACGGCGTCCGCGTGGAGCGCCTGCAAGATCTCACGGAGCAATCGATCATGGACACCTTCCTGAAGCGCACGATCCGCCGTCATGAGCTGCGCCGGCTCGTTCCACTCGCAGACACCACGATATACACGCTCGAGAAGAATGGGCAGTTCCCGAAGCGCTTCTACCTTACCGAACGCTGTGTCGTCTGGGATTTGGCAGAAGTGGAAGCTTGGATTGAATCGAAGCGCGCATCGACGCAACTCGACAAAGCTCCTTGCGGACCGGACGTCAGGCACCGCAAACAGCGGCCGGTCAAAGGACGGCAGTCGTAGTGATTGGAGGCATCGCTGGAGGAAACAGGGTTGGCGAGTGGGATTTGCCATCGACCCAAGCATCGATCATGTCAGCCCACTGCTGCAACATGTGGCGCCGCTGCTCACCGTACTCGGCCTTGTTGTACACACCTCGCGAGGATCGACCGTCCTCATGAGCCAAGCTCTTCTCCACCCAGTCCCTATTGAAGCCAAGCTCATTGAGAATCGTTGATCCGGTGCGGCGCAAGTCATGCACCGTAAACGGATTGATAGGTAGTCCCAGCACCTGTGCACGCTCCACGATCAGCTTGGTCACGCGATTCAGGGTCGCCTTTGACATGCAGCGTTCCGGGTCATACCGCGACGGGAACAGATAGCGCGAACCGCCCGCACACGTGCGCAACGCGACCATGATGTCCAGCGCCTGTTGCGACAGGTACACATTGTGCGTTCGGCCTCCCTTCATGCGCTCCTTGGGAATGGTCCAAAGCGCTCGCTCGAAGTCCACTTCATCCCATGTCGCTTCAATGAGTTCGCTCTTGCGAACCAGCGTCAGAAGAATGAGCCGCAATCCGAGCCGAATTGTCGGGTAGGTCGCAACCGACTCCACTATGCGATGCATGACCCGGATCTCAGTAGGCGATAACGCCCTGTCCTTCGGGACAAACGTCGATATCGAAGATGGCGCGACTTCGTCAGCGGGATTGCCGACCTTCTCACCGTGGAGAATGGCGTAGCCGAAGACCTGTTTCACGATATCGCGGATGTGTACTGCGGTTGCCGGTGCGCCTCGCTCCTTCACCTTCTCACACAACGCTCGCAAGTCATTCGGATCTATCTCGGCTAGGCGCTTCCTTCCGAAAGCCGGCAAGACATCCCGATCGATGATGCTTCTTCGCATCGACCGGGTACTCTCAGCCATGCGCGAGTCACCCAGCCACTTGACGGTAAACTCTTCGAAGGTTTTTGCCTCGGCCAGGCGGCGCTTCTCTCGCTGCTTTTCCAGGCTGGGTGACCGCCCATCTGCCACCGCGCGCTTCGCATCAAGGCAGCGCTCTCGGGCAAGCGCAAGGGAGATGCCGCGAGGCCCATAGCGCCCAATCGTCAGCGTTTCCCGACGCCCGTTCAATCGGTAGTCCAGCCGGAAGGTGATCGTACCCTTTGGCGAGACGGTCACGTACATGCCGTCTCGGTCAGCGACCTTGTACGGCTTCTCCTGCGGTCTGAGGTTCCTCAGCGACGTATCTGACAGCATCCGGACGCCCTCCTTCGCCCGAAGTTTACCGTCACATAACAAAGACAGACAACAAAAACACTAACTACTTGTTTTTTAGTAATTTTTAACCAGTTTTTTACCGTCAATCATCCATACATCGTGACGGTAAATTTCCATGTCTGGATCAGGCCAAAAATTTCTACCGTCAGAATTACCGTCAAGTTCTTCAGGTAGCAGCCGATAGGTACCGATAGACACCGAAAGCTATTTCGTTATATAACAACAACTTAAACTAAAAACACAATAGCCCGCGATAGATCCTGAAGGTAGTCGCATCATTCCCACTCGATCGTCGCCGGCGGTTTGCCCGAGATGTCGTAGACCACCCGGTTGATGCCTCGCACCTCGTTGATGATGCGGTTGCTGACCTTGCCGAGCAGGCTGTGGGGCAGCTCGGCCCAGTGAGCGGTCATGAAGTCCTGAGTCTGCACCGCGCGCAGGGCCACCACGTATTCGTAGGTGCGGCCGTCGCCCATCACGCCGACGCTCTTGACCGGCAGGAACACGGCGAAGGCCTGGCTGGTCTTGTCGTACCAGTCGGCGGCGCGGAGCTCGTCGATGAAGATCGCGTCGGCACGGCGCAGCAGTTCGGCAAACTCGTGCTTGACCTCGCCGAGAATGCGCACCCCCAGGCCGGGGCCCGGGAAGGGGTGGCGGTAGACCATCTCGTGGGGCAGACCGAGCGCCACGCCGAGTTCGCGCACCTCGTCCTTGAAGAGTTCGCGCAGGGGCTCGAGCAGCTTCAGGTTGAGGGTCTCGGGCAGACCACCGACGTTGTGGTGGCTCTTGATGGTGTGCGCCTTCTTGGTCTTGCTGCCGGCGCTCTCGATCACGTCCGGATAGATGGTGCCCTGGGCGAGCCAGCGCGCGTTGGGCAGCTTGCCGGCCTGGTCCTGGAAGACCTCGACGAACTCGCGGCCGATGATCTTGCGCTTCTGCTCCGGGTCGGACACACCGGCCAGGTGGCCCATGAACTGCTCGGTGGCGTCCACGTGGATGACCTTGACGCCCAGGTTACGAGCGAAAGTCTCCATCACCTGCTCCGCCTCGTTGAGGCGCAGCAGGCCGTTGTCCACGAACACGCAGGTGAGCTGCTCGCCGATGGCGCGGTGGATCAGCGCCGCGGCCACCGAAGAGTCAACGCCGCCGGAGAGGCCGAGGATGACCTCCTCGGCGCCGACCTGTTCGCGGATGCGGGCGACGGCCTCTTCGACGTAGTCGGGCATGTTCCAGTCGTGGCCGCAGCCGCAGATCTCGTGCACGAAGCGGGCGAGGATCTGCTTGCCCTTGAGGGTGTGAGTGACCTCGGGGTGGAACTGGACGGCGTAGAAGCGGCGGTCCTCGTCGGCCATCGCGGCGATCGGGCAGGCGGCGTTGCTGGCGATGACCTTGAAGCCGGCCGGCAGCTCGGTGACCTTGTCGCCGTGGCTCATCCAGACGTCGAGCAGGCCGTGGCCCTCGTCGTTGGTCCGGTCCTCGATGCCGCGGAAGAGCTCCGAGTGACCGCGGGCGCGGATCTCGGCGTAGCCGAACTCGCGCCGGCCGTCGCTGGCGACCTTGCCGCCGAGCTGCTCGGCCATGGTCTGCATGCCGTAGCAGATGCCCAGCACCGGCACGCCCAGCTCGAACACGCTCTGGGGCGCCTTCCAGTCCACTGCCTCGTACACCGAGTTCGGCCCGCCGGACAGAATGACGCCGGTCGGGGCGTAGTCGCGGACAAAGGCGTCGTCGACGTCGAACGGGTGAATCTCGCAATACACCTGCTGTTCGCGCACGCGACGGGCGATCAGCTGGGTGACCTGGGAGCCGAAATCGAGGATCAGGATTTTCTTGTGGGCCATCGGGCGTCTCTGAAATGAATCGAGGCGGCCACACGGGCCGCCTCGAAGGAACGGAGGATTCGTCAGTCGACGTGGTAGTTCGGTGCTTCCTTGGTGATCTGCACGTCATGAACGTGGGACTCGCGGATACCGGAGGCCGTGATCTCGACGAACTCGGCACGGGCGCGCATTTCGTCCACCGTGGCACAACCCACATAGCCCATCGAGGCCCGCAGACCGCCGATCAGCTGATGGATGACCGCGGTAACCGGCCCCTTGAACGGCACCCTGCCTTCGATGCCCTCGGGCACCAGCTTGTCGACGTTGACCTCGGCATCCTGGAAGTAGCGGTCGGCCGCGCCCTGCTGCATGGCGCCCAGCGAACCCATGCCCCGGTAGGACTTGTAGGATCGGCCCTGGTAGAGCACCGTCTCGCCCGGTGCCTCTTCGGTGCCGGCGAACAGGCCCCCCAGCATCACGGCGTTGGCACCGGCCGCGATGGCTTTTGAGATGTCGCCGGAGAAACGGATGCCGCCGTCGGCGATCATCGGCACGCCAGTACCCTGCAGCGCGGTCGCGACGTTGTCGATGGCGGTGATCTGGGGCACCCCGACGCCGGCGATGATCCGCGTGGTGCAGATCGAACCGGGGCCGATGCCGACCTTGACCGAGTCCACACCCGCGTCGACCAGTGCGCGCGCCGCATCGGCCGTGGCGATGTTGCCGCCGATAACCTCGACCTGGGGAAAGCTGCGCTTGACCCAGGCCACCCGGTCGATCACGCCCTGGGAGTGCCCGTGGGCGGTGTCCACCACCAGCAGGTCCACCCCCGCCTCGACCAGCAGCGCCGCCCGCTCTTCGGTGCCGGCGCCCACGCCGACCGCCGCGCCGACCCGCAGCCGACCGTGGTCGTCCTTGGCGGCAAAGGGGTGCTCGTGGGACTTCATCATGTCCTTGACGGTGATGAGGCCGCGCAGCTCGAAGTTGTCTCCGACCACCAGCACGCGCTCGAGGCGATGTTTGTGCATCAGGGCCTTGGCCTCGTCGAGGCTCGCGCCCTCGCGCACCGTGACCAGCCGCTCGCGCGGGGTCATGATGGCCGAGACGGGCTGATCGAGATTGTTCTCGAAGCGCAGGTCACGGTTGGTGACGATGCCGACCACCAGGCCATTGTCGATGACCGGCAAACCCGAGAACTTGTTCTGGTTGGTCAGCGCCACCACTTCGCGCACGGAATCCCGCGGGGAGACCGTCATCGGGTCTTTCAGCACGCCGGACTCGAAGCGCTTGACCTTCAGCACCTCGGCCGCCTGCTGCTCGGGCTTCAGGTTCTTGTGGATGATGCCGACGCCCCCTTCCTGGGCGAGCGTAATCGCCAGGCGAGCCTCGGTGACGGTATCCATCGCTGCGGATACCATCGGGATGTTGATCCGGATCTTTCTCGTGAGCTGCGTGGCGAGTGAAACATCTCGCGGCAGCACGTTGGAATGGGCGGGTATGAGAAGGACGTCGTCGAACGTCAGCGCCTTCTGGCTCACGCGCATGGCTTTTTTCCTCAACGCCAAATCCGTATTATACAGATGGCCCTTCACCACGGGAAATTCGGCTGATGCCCCCACTGACATGTCTGCCCCGGGCGACCCTTGCGGTCTGCCTGCTCATCGCCGCCGGCCTTGCTGGCGCCCAGGTTCATATGTGGAAGGATGCCGAGGGTCGCACGCACTACTCCGACATCCCGCCGCCCGACATTGACGCCCGCAAGCTCGACATCAAGGTGGCGCCTCCGCAGGGCAATGCCTCGTCCGGCGGCAGGAGCGTCAGTGAAATGAACGAGTCGTTCGAGCAGCGCCGCAGCGAGCGCGAGGATGCGGAAGCCAAGGCGGCCGACGAAGCCGCGCAGAAAGCGAAGCTCGAGCGCCAGTGCCTGGATGCCGGCCGGCGCCTGGAAGCGCTCAACAGCGGTCAGCGGGTGGCGCGTCTGAACGACGCGGGAGAACGCGAGTTCCTGACGGACGACCAGCGCAAGGAAGAGGCTGACCACCTCAAGGCGCTGATGGCTGAGCGCTGCAAGTAAGCAGCCCGCAGCACCGCGGCGGTCAGGAGGCGGCGTCGCCTTCGGATTCGCCGCCGCCCTTCTTCATCGCCTTGCCTTCGGCGGCGCGCTTGCGCCGCACCTCTTTCGGGTCTGCGATCAGGGGCCGGTAGATTTCGACCCGGTCGCGATCCCGCAGGGCGGCATCGAGCTTGGTGAGCTTGGCGTAGACACCGACCTTGTTGGCCTTGCCCAGCTCGATCTCCGGATGCCTTTGCAGCAGCCCGGAGGCCTCGACCGCCTGCTGCACCGTGGCCCCCTCGGCGAGCTTCAGCCGCACCACTTCCTGTCGCGGGCGCAGCGCGTAGACCACCTCGACCTCGATCGTGCCTGCCATGACGCCTATGCTCCGTTGACGTACACCGTGCCGGCCCGTTTGACGAAGGAGTCGACGAAGGTGTTCGCGATGTGGTTGAAGACCGGCCCGAGCACCTTCTCGAGCAGCCGGCTGGAGAACTCGTAGTGCAGCTCGAACTCGATCTTGCAGGCCGCCTCGCCCAGCGCGGTGAAGCGCCAGGTGCCGTCGAGGTGGCGGAAGGGGCCCTCCTTGAGGCGGATGCGCATCAGGGTCGGGTAGGTCTTCTCGTTTTCGGTCGTGAAGTGGGTCTTGATGCCGTGGTAGCTGACGTGCAGCGTCGCGTGGGTGATGGCGTCGGTGCGTTCATGCACCTCCGCCCCGCCACACCAGGGCAGGAACTGCTTGTAGTCTTCGCACCGGTCCACGAGCTCGAACATCTGAGCCGGTGTGAATTCGATAAGGACGATCTTCTTGACGGATGCCATTTGGCGGCCGGATCCAGGGTCGCTGCTAGAATGCGCGATTCTAGCCCATCGGGCGCCACCCTCGCCGCCCCAATAGCGCACGCACCATGAGCATCCTCGACAACAAGAAGGCATTCCACGAGTTCTTCGTCGAAGACAAGTACGAAGCCGGCATGGTGCTCGAAGGCTGGGAGGTCAAGTCGATCCGCGCCGGCCGGGCGAACATCAAGGAATCCTTCGTCGTCATTCGCAACGGCGAGGTCTTCATCCTCGGCATGCACATCACCCCGCTGATCAGCGCCTCGACCCACGTCAAGGCCGATCCGGTCCGCCGCCGCAAGCTGCTGCTGCACAACCACGAGATCGCCAAGCTGATCGGCAAGGTCGAGCGGGCCGGCTACACCCTGGTGCCCCTCGACATGCACTTCAAGCGCGGACGCATCAAGCTCACCCTCGGCCTCGCCAAGGGGAAGAAGCAGCATGACAAGCGTGAAGTCTCGAAACAGCGCGACTGGGACCGGGAGAAGGCCCGCCTGATGCGCGAGAAGCGCTGACCCCTGCCCAGGGGGGCCTCAACCCGCCTTCGGGTCGAAGGCGTCGCGCACCGCGTCGGCGAAGAGGTTGGCGGAGAGCACCAGCGCGAACATCACGACGAAGGCTGCCGCCAGGGACCACCACACCGCCGGATCCCGGGCGAGCTCCATCCGCGCCGCGTTGATCATCGTGCCGAAGCTGATGGTGTTCGGGTCCACGCCGATCCCGACGTAGGACAGCACCGCCTCGGCCAGCACCAGGGACGAGAAATCCATCACCAGCGCGATCAGCACGATGTGCATCAGGTTCGGCAGAATGTGGCGGCGGAGGATGGCCGCGGAACCGACCCCGAAGGCCCGTGCCGCCTGCACGTACTCCAGTTCGCGCAGCTTCAGCGTCTCACCGCGCAGTAGCCGGCACAGGCCGGTCCAGCTGGTCATTCCCAGGATGACGCACAGCGCCAGCAGGCGCGCGTCGGCGCGCTCGGCAGCCGTCTCGAACCATTCGGGATGGGTCTCGATGACCACCTGCATCATCAGCACCGCCGCGGCGATCAAGAGCACCCCCGGGATCGAGCTGATCACCGTATAGACGTACTGGATCACGTCATCGACCCAGCCGCCGTGGTAGCCCGCGGTGATGCCCAGCACGATCGCGATGGGCAGCGTCACGAGGGTGGTCAGGACGCCGATGATCAGCGCCGTGCGCACGCTCTTGAGGGTCAGGTAGAGCACGTCCTGGCCCACCTTGTCGGTGCCGAAGACGTGGTAACCCTGGGCCAGGGCCGCCACCGCCCCGACGACAGCCAGCAGGACCCCGAGACTGGCGAGCCCGGCCATCAGCGAGCGTCGACCCGCAGCCTCCGGCGAAAGATGCCGCCGCACCGCCAGCCAGGCCAGGCCGGTGAGGGCACCCCCCGCGAGCAGCCCCAGGCCGATTCGGAGGCTCAGGTCACCTGCCCTGCCCGCCGGCGGCTCGCCCAGGTGCTGTCCTCCGTGCGCAAGGCGCGGATAGTCCCGCCCGGCGGCGCGACCCTCGCGCTCGATCGTATCCTTGACGAAGGCGTGGGTAGCCAGCGGCGCCGAGTAGGTGGTCTCCTGGGTGTCGCGCAGGTGTGCCAGCGCGACGTCCAGCAGGCTCTCGACCCGGGCCGCGTAATGGATCTGGCCATCGCCCGCGTCCGGCAGTGCGCGACGGAAATGCACGGAGTCCGCCAGGCCCACCACCAGATAGGCCAGCAACAGCACCAGCGACACCGCAGCGCTCGGGCGCAGCAACACCTTGCGCCAGGTCTCGCGCCGCATCGGGTCGCGCCGCACGCCGGCGATCGCCAGCAGCGCCGCGGCCAGCAGCGCGAAGAGGGCCGCGTCGGTCCAGAGAATGACCGGTTGCACGCTCATGCCGGCGCCTTCATTGCAGCCGCACCCGCGGATCGACCACGGTGTAGGACAGGTCGGTGAGGATCAGGCCGACGATGTAGAGCAGCGAGCCGATGAACACCATGGCCCGCACCACCGCGAAGTCCTGCGCCTGGATGGCCTCGATGGTGTAGCTGCCGAGGCCCGGAATGCCGAAGAAGGACTCGATCAGCAGGGAGCCCATGAAGAGCAGCGGGATCGCCACCACGACGCCGGTCAGGATCGGAATCATCGCGTTCTTCAGCACGTGGCGGAACATCACCACCGGCTCCGAGACGCCTTTGGCGCGTGCCGTGCGCACGTAATCGCGGTGAATCTCCTCGAGGAACAGGGTGCGATACCAGCGCGCGCTCGAACCCAGCCCGGCGACGATGCCGATCAGGACCGGCAGCACCAGGAAGCGGGCCGCGTCGAGCCCACCCGAGAATCCGGAGATGGGCACCAGCTGCCAGACCTTGGCCACCAGCCACTGGCCGAAGATGATGTAGAACAGGCTCGAGATCGACATCATCATCACGCACAGCACGACCCCGCCCACGTCGAGCGCGCTGTGCCGGAAGAAGGCCAGCAGCAGCGAGAAGCTGATCGCCACGAACAGGCCCAGCACGAAGGTCGGGATCGCGATGGCGAGCGATGGGCCCATCCGTCCGGTGATCTCGCGGGCGATGTTGCGGCCGTCGTCGGAGGACCCGAACTCGAAGGCGAACATGCTCACCGACTTCTGGAAGAAGATGGTCTCGGTGAGCCGACCGGCGCCGCGCGCGTCCCCGTTGTAAAAACTCGGCAGGTGATAGCCCCGCTCCCGCTTCCAGCTCTCGATGGCTTCCGGCGTCACGCGCTTGACGCCGAGCTGCATGCGGGCGATGTCGTCGGGGGTGTTCACGACGAAGAAGAGCAGGAAGGTGATCAGGTTCACCCCGATCAGGATCGGGACGGCGTAGGCGACGCGACGAATCAGGTAGGCCAGCATCGCTCAGCCCTCCGCGGCCGCGAGGCCGGTCGCGCGCTCGCGCCGGCGGTAGTGGGACCAGGCCGGCCAGGCCAGCGCCAGCAGCAGCAGGCCACCGAGGGCCAGCGGCCACACCACGGGGCGGTTCCACTCGGCGCGCCGCTGGGCGCGCAGCGCCCCGTCGATGCCCTGGTACTTGAGCGTATTGCGCGCGATCTTGCCGGGCTTGCGGTTGGTGATCCAGGCGTGCTGCAGGCTGTACACCACCTCGTAGAAGCCCCAGTTCCACGGTGCATCATGCTGCAAAATGGCCAGCATCCGGTCGATGATGGCCTGTCGCTCGGGGCTGTCCGGCATCGCCTTCATGCGCTCGAACAGGGCATCGAATTCGTCGTTGCGATAGTTGGCGGCGTTCTCGCCCTGGCTCGCCACCTTGCCCTGCGGGCCGTGCAGCAGGAACAGGAAGTTCTCGGGGTCCGGATAGTCGGCGTTCCAGCCCCAGTAGAAGATCTGCGCATTGCCCTTGCGGATCTTGTCCTGGAAACGGTTGTAGTCGGTCGCGCGGACCACCAGCTGAACGTCGATCTTGCGGAACTGCTTGGTGAGCCAGTCCACCTCGGCCTTGCCCCCGAGGCCGGTCCCGGTAGTGTCGAGATAGATCACCAGCGGCGCGCCGGTCGCGGCATCGCGCCCATCCGGGTAACCCGCCTCGGCCAGCAGTCGCCTAGCCTCCGACACCGGCTTGCGCACGGCCCGGCCCCCCTGCCAGTCGTAGACATGCGGATTGATCCCGGCCTCGCCTTCCCGGTAGCCGAACAGCCCCGGTGGCAGCGGATGCATGGCCGGCACGCCGCGCCCGTTGCGGAAGATCGAGATGAACTCCTCCTGGTCGATGGCAATCGAGATCGCCAGCCGCAGCTTGCGGGCCGCCTCGCTGTCGCCACCGAGCACCGGGTCGAGCATGTTGAAGCCCATGTACATCACGGTCGGCGCGACCGAGGTAACCAGTTCGATGCCCTTGGCGTCCATCTCGGGCGTGATCCGCACGTCGCCATCGCCGACGCTCTGCACCGCCTGGTCGAAGTTGTCGGACGAGATGCCCGACGCATCGTAGTAGCCCTGCAGGAACTTGTTCCAGTACGGAATGCTCTCCTTCTCGCGCGCGAAGACCACCTTGTCGATGAAGGGCATCGGCTTGCCGCAGTCGGCCAGCAGCCCGGCGGCCTCGTCGCCGGCATCCCCCTCGCAAGGGTAGCGGTCATCGCGGTAGTTGGGATTCCGGACCAGCGCCATGCGGCTGTTCGGGTCGTTCTCCACCAGCATGTAGGGGCCGCTGCCCACCGGCCACCAGTCGAGGCTGAAGTTGCGCTCGGCCAGCCCCGGTTTCGCATAGAAGCGCTCCGCTTCGTACGGCACCGGCGCGAAGAACGGCATCGCCAGCCAGTACAGGAACTGGGGATAGGTCCCCTTGAGGCGGATCCGGTAGGTGTAGCGATCAATCACCTCGACCCCGTCGAGCGGGTACGGACGCAGGTCGAGCCACTGGTCGGCGGGCCCCTTCTCTGCCTGCAGGCGCTGGTGGAGCGTTCGCAGGCCGGGCAGATAGCCGGCGATCAGTTCGAGGATCGGCGAGTGCAGGCGCGGGTGGGCCAGGCGCTTGATCTGATAAACGAAGTCCTCGGCGACCACCTCCCGCGTGCCGGTCGCCTCGAAATCCGAAATGCGGCGTGGATCGGCCGGCATCCGAGGCTGCTCGGCAAAGGCCGGATGGGGCTGGTAGCGCATCCCTTCGCGGATTCGGATCGTATATTCGGTGGCCACGATCGCCTCGGCCGGTGCATCCGCGGGCAAGGCCTCGCCGTCGGCCCCGAGGCGACGCACCTCGGGCATCCCGTCCGCCGCCGCCGGCTCAAGGGCGTAGGGACGCTTCAGATAGTGATACTGGAGGGGTGGCTCGTAGATCTGGTAGGTGAAGGTGGCCTCGTTCTCGCTGTAGGACTGGACAGGGTCCAGATGCTTGGGGCGATTGACGAAGGCCGAGTAGAGCACGGCCGCGCTGGCCGATTCACCGGGGTACGGATCGTTCCAGACGCGACCGCAGCCGCTGCCGACGAGCGCGGCAAGGCAGATCAGGGCCGAAACGAGTCGTCGGAAGGGCATCGTCGCAGTGTATCGCCCCCCGCAAAACCGTGCATCCGGGCAACAAAACCGCACCAATGGATCGGCTATAATGCGCGATTCGCTGATTTGGAGAACAACCGATGGGTTTCCTCGCCGGAAAACGCATCCTGATCACCGGCCTGCTCAGCAATCGCTCGATTGCCTACGGCATCGCCAAGGCCATGCACCGTGAAGGCGCCGAACTGGCGTTCACGTTCCAGAACGACCGCTTCCGCGACCGTGTCGCCAGGATGGCGGCAGACTTCGAGACCGAGTTGATCTTCCCCTGCGACGTTCAGGAAGACGCCCAGATCGACGAACTCTTTGCCCGCCTCGGCGAATCCTGGGATGGTCTTGATGCGCTGGTTCACTCCATCGCCTTTGCCCCCTCCGAAGCCCTTGAGGGCGATTTCCTGGATGGCTGCAACCGGGAAGCCTTCCGCGTCTCCCAGGAGATCTCGGCCTACAGTTTTCCGGCGCTGGCAAAGGGCGCCCGGCCGATGATGAAGGGGCTGAACGGCAGCCTGCTGACCCTCTCCTACCTCGGCGCGGTCCGCACCATGCCCAACTACAACATCATGGGGCTCGCCAAGGCCAGCCTCGAATCTTCCGTACGCTACCTGGCCGCCTGTCTCGGCCCGGAAGGGACGCGCGTCAACGCGATCTCCGCCGGCCCGATCAAGACGCTCGCCGCCTCGGGCATCGGCAGCTTCGGCAAGTTGTTGTCCTTCAACGAGCGCAACGCGCCTCTGCGCCGCAACGTCACCATCGAGGAGGTCGGCAATGCGGCGGCCTTCATGTGCTCAGACCTGGCGAGCGGGA
This sequence comes from Rhodocyclaceae bacterium, assembly GCA_020445665.1. GTDB lineage: Bacteria > Pseudomonadota > Gammaproteobacteria > Burkholderiales > Rhodocyclaceae > Cognatazoarcus. The sequence goes on along the minus strand of JAGRGD010000054.1, from coordinate 10,446 downwards.
TCACCGGCGAAGTGATGTACGTGGACGGCGGTTTCAACACCACCGCGCTGGGTAACTCCGAGCAGGGCTGAGCGCTCGATCCGGCGGCTCGCAGCAGCCACGAAAAAGCCCGGGATATCCCGGGCTTCTTTGTGTGCCGGCGTGGCGGCGGATCAGGACGCGACCGACTGAAGCGCCGCCCGATTGATCTCCACCTTGTACTTGCGGCGCAGCTCCGCCAGGAAGGCGGTCAGGTCGCGCTCGGCCAGCACGCGCTCATACTGACCCTTGACAGCCACCAGGCGCGGATCCTCATCGGCGATTTCCGGCTTCTTGGCACTGTCGATGCGATAGACGACGTAGTCGTTGTCCATAGCCACCACGCCTCCATAGACAGGGAAGCTCTCCGGCACCAGCGAGAACAGCGCTCGATGGACCGACGGATCGAGTTCGGTCGAAGCGCGGGTCACGGTCTGCACCTCTCCGAACTCAAGATCAACCGCCTCACCGCCGGCGCGCAGCTTCTCGATCAGGGCCTCGCCCGCTTTGGCGGCCTCGCGGGAAGCGGCTTCGAGCTTCAGACGCGCGACGATCTCCTCGCGAACGTCGCCCACCGCCTCGGTGCGTTCCGGCTCGAAGGCCTCGACGCGGGCAGACACCAGCCGCCCATTGCCGACATCGACGGCCTCGGTGTTGAGTTTGCGCTCGAGGGCGTCGGCCTCGAACAGGGCGCCCACCAGCCGGCGGTTGTCGAAGGGCGACTCCGCCACGCCGTCGCGGCTGATCCAGTCGGCGTGCTGGATTTCCAGCTTGAACTCGGTAGCAGCCGGTTCGAGGCTGTCGGGCTGCTCATACACCACATTGCTGAAGGTCTCTGCAGCATGGGCGAAGGCACGCTGGGATTCCTGCTCCCGCAGTTCGGACTCGATCGCGTCCTTCACCTCGTCAAACGGACGAACCTGTTCCGGCCGTACGCCAGTCACCTGGATGATGTGCAGGCCGAAGTCGCTGCGCACGATCTCGCTGATGTCGCCCTCGGTCATCGAAAACACGGCCTCGGAGAACGGCGCGACCATCGCGTCGGCGGTGAAGAATCCGAGATCGCCACCACTCTGAGCCGAACCCGGGTCCTGGGAATCACGCTTGGCCACCTCGGCGAAGTTGTCGCCCTTGGCGTCCCGGATCTCCTTGAGCAGGGCCTCGGCCTTCGCTGTGGCCTCCGACACCGCAGCCTCGTCGGCATCGGCGGGCAGTTCGATCAGCACATGGCTGGCCCGTCGCTCTTCCGGCCGGCGATAGCGATCCTGATGCTCGTCGTACCACTGCCGGACTTTCGCCGGGTCGACTTCGATGCTCCGGGTGAAGGAATCGCGATCCAGCACGAGATACGAAACCTTGACCCGAGCCGGCAGCTTGAAGGCTGCCTTGTTGGCCTCGTAATACTGGGCTACCTCGTCATCGGTCACAGTGACCGAATCGGCCAGCTCTTCCGCCGACACCCTGGCCAGCGCGATGGAGCGCTCCTCGAGCTGGAGCTGCAGCAGCGACCGCGCGGTCGCTGTCGGCGCGATCGCCGAACTGCTGACCGCAGTGGTCAGCTGCTGAAACGCGACGTCGCGCCGCAGCTGCGCCTCGAACGCCGGTTCCGACATCCCCTGGGAGCGGAGCACCTGCTCGTACTGCGCGCGGGAAAACGCCCCGTCGCGCTTGAACTCGTCGATCGAGCCGATCACGTCGCGCAATTGCTCCGGCGACACGGCCAGCCGTGCGTCGGCGGCGTACAGAGCGAGCAAGCGCTGGTTGACGAGCCCCTCGAGGACGGCCTGCCGGATGGCCGGCGTGTTCAGCTGGGCAATGTCGATCTCGCCACCGGCCTGGGCCCGGATCTGGTCCTGCTGGCGGCGCAGGGCGTTCTCGAACTCGGCGGGACCGATCTTGCTGTCACCCACGGTGGCCAGACTGGTGTCGTTGCCGATACCGCTCAGGTACGACTCGACACCGAAGAAGGCGAATGTCACGACGATCAAGCCCAGGATCACCTGGACGATGCGCCGGTTACTGCGGATTGCGTCAAACATGATGGGAAGACAGGGCTAGGTGAAGACAAGAAAAAGGCGAACCCGAACGTGTTCGCCTTTTTCGCTGAGGGCGCTCGGAAGTACATGACATGCCGGGCGCCCCTACCCGCTCCGCCGAACGTGCTGCACGGACGCATCGGGTCAGTTGCTGCTCGGTTGGTGGTGGGTGCTGAGAGGCTCGAACTCCCGACATCCGCCTTGTAAGGGCGGCGCTCTACCAACTGAGCTAAGCACCCGCTTTGGCCGACCCGCCGGGCCGACCAAAGCGGATCAGTTTACTGCATCCTTCAGGCCTTTGCCAGCGCGGAACTTCGGCACTTTGGCAGACTTGATCTTGATGTTGGCACCGGTGCGCGGGTTGCGGCCGGTACGGGCCGCGCGCTTGCCGACGTAGAAGGTTCCGAAGCCGACCAAGGTCACCGTGCCACCCTTCTTCAGTGCTTTCTTGATCGAACCAATCGCTGCGTCAAGCGCCCGACCAGCTGCGGCTTTTGAGATTTCTGCCTCGTCCGCGATCTGGTCGATGAGTTCCGATTTATTCACTTATGCCCCCTCTCGGATGGTGTGACCATCTTAAGACTGGAAAGCCAGTAACGGCGCGGGATTCCAGACCATTTCCGGCTACGCGAAACTGCAAGCGTTTTATAGCGCGCTGTTTTTGCCAATGTCAAGGCGGCCGGCCGTTCGGACACAGGGCCATACAAAAAAACGCCCGCTTTCGCGGGCGCGTTTCACCACGATTCCGAGACCCAGGGCCTCAATGGGCCGTCACACCATTCTGGCCCTTGAGGTCATCCCCGGCCTTGCCTTCCGGCGACATCGCGGGCGCGTCGTCCGGAAGCGCCTCGGGTTCGCGCTCCAGCGCTTCGCGCAGGACCTGGTCGATCCAGCGCACCGGCACGATCTCGATGGCATCCTTGATGTTGCTCGGGATGTCGGCCAGATCCTTGACGTTCTCCTCGGGAATCAGCGCCTTGCCGATGCCGCCCCGTACCGCAGCCAGCAGCTTCTCCTTCAGGCCGCCGATGGGCAGCACTTCACCCCGCAAGGTGATCTCGCCGGTCATCGCGACGTCGCAGCGAACCGGGATGCCGGTCAGGACCGACACCAGCGCCGTGCAAAGGCCGATACCGGCCGATGGCCCATCCTTGGGGATCGCGCCCTCGGGAAGGTGAATGTGGATGTCGCTCTTCTGGTAGAAATCGTCCTGGATGCCGAGGGAGCGCGCACGCTTGCGCACGACCGACAGGGCTGCCTGGATCGACTCCTGCATCACCTCGCCGAGTTTGCCGGTGTGGACGATCTTGCCCTTGCCCGGCAACACGACCGATTCGATGGTGAGCAATTCGCCGCCCACCTCGGTCCACGCCAGTCCGGTCACCTGTCCCACCTGGTTCTCGCGCTCGGCCATGCCGAAGCTGTAACGGCGAACGCCGAGGTACTTGTCGAGGGACTTGGCGTTGACCACGACCTTCGTCGCGCGCTTGCGCAGCACCAGGTTCTTGACCACCTTCCGGCAGATCTTGGAGATCTCTCGCTCGAGACCCCGCACCCCCGCCTCCCGCGTGTAGTAGCGGATGGCGTCGCGAATGGCTTCGTCGGTCACCGAGATCTCGCTGGTCTTCAGGCCGTTGTTCTTGATCTGCTTGGGCAGCAGGTAGCGCACGGCAATATTGACCTTCTCGTCCTCGGTATAGCCGGAGAGGCGAATCACCTCCATCCGGTCGAGAAGCGGTCCCGGGATGTTCAGCGTGTTGGCGGTGGCGACGAACATGACGTCGGACAGGTCGTATTCGACCTCGACGTAATGGTCGACGAAGGTGGCGTTCTGCTCGGGATCGAGCACCTCGAGCAGGGCCGATGAGGGATCACCGCGGAAATCCGAACCCAGCTTGTCCACCTCGTCGAGCAGGAACAGCGGGTTGCGGACGGCGACCTTGGTCATGTTCTGCAGGATCTTGCCCGGCATCGAACCGATGTAGGTCCGGCGATGACCGCGAATCTCGGCCTCGTCCCGCACCCCACCCAGGCTCATGCGGACGAACTTGCGATTGGTTGCGCGGGCAATGGACTGCCCGAGTGAGGTCTTGCCGACCCCCGGTGGGCCGACCAGGCAAAGAATCGGCGCCTTCAGCTTGTCCACCCGCTGTTGCACGGCAAGATACTCGACGATGCGTTCCTTGACCTTGTCGAGGCCGTAGTGGTCCTTGTCCAGAATCTTCTCGGCTTCGGAGAGATCCTTGCTGATGCGCGACTTCTTCTTCCAGGGCAGCCCGGTGATCGTCTCGATGTAGTTGCGAACCACCGTCGCCTCCGCCGACATCGGCGACATCAGGCGCAGCTTCTTGAGCTCGCCCTGGGCCTTGGCGGCGGCCTCCTTGGGCATGCCGGAACTGCGGATCTTGCGCTCCATTTCTTCGAGATCGGCGCCGTCCTCGCCTTCGCCGAGCTCTTTCTGGATTGCCTTGACCTGCTCGTTCAGGTAGTACTCGCGCTGGCTCTTCTCCATCTGGCGCTTGACGCGCCCACGGATGCGCTTCTCGACCTGCAGGATGTCGAGCTCGGTCTCGAGCTGACTGAGCAACCGCTCGAGCCGTTCGGCGGTATCGAACATCTCGAGCACGTCCTGTTTCTGCTCGAGCTTGAGCGGCAGGTGGGCCGCGATGGTGTCGGCCAGGCGCCCGGCGTCGTCGATGCCCGACAGGGACGTCAGGATCTCCGGCGGGATCTTCTTGTTGAGCTTCACGTACTGGTCGAACTGGGCAACGATGGCGCGGCGCATGGCCTCGGTCTCGGTGCGCTCGGCCTCCGGTGCCTCGACCGGTGTGGCGACAGCCCGGAACACGCTGCGCTCGTCGATCACCTTGTCGATCTGGGCGCGCTGCACGCCCTCCACGAGCACCTTGATCGTGCCGTCAGGCAGCTTGAGCATCTGAAGGATGTTGGCGACGCAGCCGATGCCGTACATGTCGCCTTCGGTCGGCTCGTCCTTGGCTGCCGACTTCTGCGCCACCAGCAGGATGCTCTTGCCGTCCTCCATCGCGTTCTCGAGCGCCTTGATGGACTTGGGGCGGCCCACGAAGAGGGGAATCACCATGTGGGGGAACACCACTACGTCCCTGAGGGGAAGGAGCGGCAACTCTAGCGGTTGCTGCATCTGATCGGACATTTCGGTTCCTTGGTTCAAAAACACGCTTGGGCCCAGTTTGGGCCCAAGAGTGGAAAAACAAGTGCGGGCCGTGTGATGCCGGCGACTACTTCGATCCGGCCACCTTGGGCTGGTCCGCATACATCAGGATAGGCGCCGAACCCGAGCTGATGGTTCCCTCATCGATCACCACCTTCTCGACATCCTCGAGACTGGGCAGGTCGTACATCACGTCAAGCAGTGCCGACTCGATGATCGAGCGCAGACCCCGGGCGCCCGTCTTGCGCTGAAGGGCCTTGCGGGCAATCGCATGAAGTGCGGCCTGCCGGATCTCGAGTTCGACCCCTTCCATGCTGACGAGCTTCTGGAACTGCTTGACCAGTGCGTTCTTGGGCTCGACCAGGATCTGGATCAGTGCCTCCTCGTCCAGTTCACCGAGGGTCGCAACGACCGGGAGGCGCCCCACGAATTCGGGGATCAGGCCGAACTTGATCAGATCTTCCGGCTCGACGATGCGCAGGGTGTCGGAGACGCCCTTGTCGGCCTCCATCGACCTCACTTCCGCACCGAAGCCGATGCCGCCCTTCTCGGTACGACCCCGGATCACCTTCTCGAGCCCATCGAAGGCGCCACCACAGATGAACAGGATGTTGGTCGTGTCCACCTGAACGAAATCCTGGTTCGGGTGCTTGCGCCCGCCCTGCGGCGGCACCGACGCCACGGTGCCTTCGATCAGCTTCAACAAGGCTTGCTGGACACCTTCGCCGGACACGTCGCGGGTGATCGAGGGGTTGTCGGACTTGCGCGAGATCTTGTCGATCTCATCGATGTAGACGATCCCCTGCTGCGCCTTCTCGACTTCGTAGTCGCACTTCTGCAGCAGCTTCTGGATGATGTTCTCGACGTCCTCACCCACGTAGCCAGCCTCAGTGAGGGTCGTCGCATCCGCCATCACGAAAGGTACGTTGAGCAGACGCGCCAGGGTCTGGGCCAGCAGGGTCTTACCCGAGCCGGTGGGGCCGATGAGCAGGATGTTGCTCTTCGACAGCTCGACCTCGTCCTTGCCGCCACCCATATGGCGCAGACGCTTATAGTGGTTGTAGACCGCGACGGAAAGGATCCGCTTGGCGTGGGCCTGACCAATCACGTACTGGTCGAGGATCTGCGAGATCTCCTTGGGCGTCGGCAGCGCATTCTTGCCGCTCTCGCCCACCTGCTCGCCCGCGATCTCATCGCGGATGATGTCGTTGCACAGCTCGATGCATTCGTCGCAGATGAATACGGATGGGCCGGCAATGAGTTTCCGCACTTCGTGCTGGCTCTTGCCACAGAACGAGCAGTACAGAAGCTTGTCACCCGATTTCTTGTCAGTCATCTCGCGATCCTCAATCGTCGGTCACGCTGCGTCTGCGCGGCTGGAGAGCACTTTGTCGATGAGACCATACTCCTTGGCGCTGTCGGCAGACATGAAATTGTCCCGGTCCGTGTCCTTTTCGATCCGCTCGATCGGCTGGCCGGTGTGACTGGCGAGCATCTCGTTCAGGCGTCCGCGCAGGGTCAGGATCTCCCGCGCGTGGATCTCGATGTCGGACGCCTGGCCCTGGAACCCCCCCAGCGGCTGGTGGATCATCATGCGGGAGTTGGGCAGCGCGTAGCGCTTGCCCTCCGCCCCGGCCGCGAGCAGAAAGGCACCCATGCTGGCCGCCTGGCCGATGCAAAGGGTGCTCACGTCCGGCTTGATGAACTGCATCGTGTCATAGATCGCCATGCCGGCCGTGACCGAGCCGCCAGGCGAGTTGATATAGAAGTAGACGTCCTTGTCCGGGTTCTCGGACTCGAGAAACAGGAGCTGGGCGACCACCAGGTTGGCCGTCGTGTCGTTGACCGGCCCGACCAGAAAGATCACCCGCTCCTTGAGGAGGCGGGAGTAGATATCGTAGGCGCGCTCACCGCGCCCGCTCTGCTCGACGACCATCGGCACCAGGCCCAGGCCCTGGGGATCCCAGTCCGACACACCCTGCGTGTTTCTCGTGTTCATCATCCTTCCTGTCACGGCCTCAGGCCGCGTTGCCCATCAGTTCGTCGAAACTGACCGCCTTGCCCGTGGACTTGGCCTTGGAGAGCACCCACTCGACCACGTTGTCCTCGATGACCAGGGCCTCGGCCTGCTGCAGCTGGTTGGGCTGCGAGTAGTACCAGTCGATCACTTCCTTCGGGTCCTCGTAGCTCTGGGCCAGGTCCTCGACCAGGGCGCGCACCTGCTCGGGTTTGGCGTGCAGTTCATTGGCCTTGACCGCCTCGGCCATGATCAGGCCCAGCTTGACGCGGCGCTCGGCCTGGGGGCGGAACCAGTCGGTGTCGACCGGCAGCTGATCCACCGGCATGCCGCGGGCCTGCATGTCGCGCTTGGCGTTCTCGGCCAGCTGGTGGGACTCCACCTCGACGAGCGCCTTCGGCACCTCGATCGGGGTCACTTCCAGAAGGGCTTCCATGGCCTGTTCCTTGACCTTGGCCTGGATGCGGCGACGAACCTCGCGCTCGAGGTTGGCCTTCACTTCGGCCCGCATGGTCGCCAGATCGCCATCGGCAACACCGAGCGACTTGGCAAACTCGGCATCCAGCTCGGGCAGCACGGCGGCTTCGACCTGCTTGACGACGATCTCGAACTGCACGGTCTGGCCGGCCAGCTCGGTGGCGTGGTAGTCCTCGGGGAAGGTCATGTCGAAGGTCTTGCTCTCGCCGGCCGACAGGCCCACCGCGGCGGTTTCGAAGTCCTTCAGCATGGACCCGGCGCCGATCACGAACGGGAAGTCGTTGGCCTTACCGCCCTGGAACTCCTCACCATCCTTGCGACCGGTGAAGTCGACCGTGACCCGGTCACCGTCCCCGGCAGCCCGCTCGACAGCGCTGTAGGTGGTGCGCTGCTGACGCAGCACATCGACGGTGCGATCGATCTCGGCATCCCCGACTTCGAGCTCGGGCTTCTCGATCTCCCGACCGGACAGATCGCCGACGACGATCTCCGGATAGACCTCGAAGGTCGCGCAGAACGCCATCGACTCGTCGGTGCCTTCCTTGGTCTCGAAGGTCGGCTGGCCGGCGAGGCGGAAATTGCCCTCGCGTACCTTTTCGCCGAAGACTTTCTCTACCGCCGCACCGATCGCCTCGGAGCGCACCTGCGGCCCGTAGGTCTGAGCGACGATCTTGAGCGGCACCTTGCCCGGGCGGAACCCGGCCATCTTGACGGTCTTCGACAAACGCTTGAGGCGCGACTCGACTTCCTTGTCGATGTCCGCGACCGGCACGGTCATGTCGATCTGGCGCTCCAGCGCGCTGCGGTTTTCCTGATTGGTCTCCATGAACTTCCCTGATTGAACGGTACGTGGCAGCGAATCGACCCATCTTTAGGGGGTCTATCACCGGGTTGAAGGCAAATCGCGATTTTAACACAAGCGACACGCTCACCCGTTGGCGACAATGCTTTCGAGACGGCCTGTGAGAGCCCCGCCCGGTATCCCGCCACAACGGCCCGATCCACTCGGCACCGCAGGACATCACGCAACCATCGTGCCCACCCTTGGCGACGATCTGGCCCGCCCCTTGCGGAACGGGAACCAAACCCAGCCGGAGACGGCCACAGGGGGAGTTCTGGCACCAATGTAGTGCTTGCCACTGCGAACAGTCGGCTCGCCTGCACCACATTCACGCTGTGAGGCGAACGGTACAAAAGAAGGATCAGGTCGAACAATTGCCACCATTTCCGACGCGCACGCCAGTGGCGATGTGCCACACTGAGATCGACGGTGCGGGCTGGCCCGTGAAGCCGCTGTATCTCGCGTCAGTATCCAAACAGGAGGTTCTGCGATGAGTATCTTTCAGGCATATCAGTCACGATTCGAGGCGGCACGCGAAGAGGAGATGTCCATCGACGAGTACCTCGAACTCTGCCGCACCGACGCCTCCGCCTATGCCACCGCAGCGGAACGGATGCTGATGGCGATCGGCGAGCCCGAGCTCGTCGACACCCGCCTGGACCCGCGCCTGTCCCGGATCTTCTCCAACAAGGTGCTGAAGCTCTATCCGGCCTTCCGCGAGTTCTACGGCACCGAGGAGGTGATCGAGCACATCGTGTCCTACTTCCGTCACGCCGCGCAGGGATTGGAGGAAAAGAAACAAATCCTCTATCTGCTCGGCCCCGTCGGTGGCGGCAAGTCGTCTCTGGCCGAGAAACTGAAGAGCCTGATCGAGCACGTCCCCTTTTACGCGATCAAGGGTTCGCCGGTTCATGAGTCCCCACTGGGCCTGTTCAGCGCAGAGGAGGACGGCGCCCTGCTCGAGGACGACTACGGCATCCCGCGCCGCTACCTCAATACCATCATGAGCCCGTGGGCGGTCAAGCGGCTGCACGAGTTCAACGGCGACATCACCCAGTTCCGCGTCGTCAAGCTCCGCCCATCGGTGCTGCGTCAGGTGGCGGTCGCCAAGACCGAGCCGGGCGACGAGAACAACCAGGACATTTCGTCTCTGGTCGGCAAGATCGACATCCGCAAGCTTGAGCAGTACTCGCAGGACGACCCGGACGCCTACAGCTATTCGGGCGGCCTGTGCCTCGCCAACCGGGGCATGCTCGAGTTCGTCGAGATGTTCAAGGCCCCGATCAAGGTGCTGCACCCGCTGCTGACCGCCACTCAGGAGCAGAACTACAAGGGCACCGAAGGCTTCGGCGCGATCCCGTTTGACGGCGTGATCATGGCGCACTCGAATGAGTCGGAGTGGGTTTCGTTCAAGAACAACAAGAACAACGAGGCCTTCCTCGACCGCATCTACACGGTCAAGGTGCCCTACTGCCTGCGCATGAGCGACGAGATCCGCATCTACGACAAGTTGCTGGTGAACAGCTCGCTGTCGCAGGCGCCCTGCGCCCCGGACACCCTCAAGATGATGTCCCAGTTCGCCATCCTGTCGCGCCTGAAAGAGCCCGAGAACTCGTCGATCTATTCCAAGATGCGGGTCTACGATGGCGAGAACCTCAAGGACACCGACCCGAAGGCCAAGTCCTACCAGGAGTATCGCGATTACGCGGGGGTCGACGAGGGCATGACGGGTCTGTCCACCCGATTCGCGTTCAAGGTGCTGTCCAAGGTGTTCAACTTCGACCACCGGGAAGTGGCGGCCAACCCGGTACACCTGATGTACGTGCTCGAGCAGCAGATCGAGCAGGAGCAGTTCCCGCCCGAGGCG
>JAGRGD010000053.1 GCA_020445665.1 Rhodocyclaceae bacterium | reverse complement strand
TCGGGAGCCTGGTGGCAGAGCCGGGCATGGCGCGATGGCAGAGTGGTTATGCAGCGGCCTGCAAAGCCGTGTACCCCGGTTCGATTCCGAGTCGCGCCTCCAGATTGTATGACGCGGGAATAGCTCAGTTGGTAGAGCGCAACCTTGCCAAGGTTGAGGTCGCGAGTTCGAGACTCGTTTCCCGCTCCAGATTTCAGGGGGAACATCCAGTGGATGTTCCCCCTGTTGCTTTTCCGGCCTCGCGAATCGTCCATGTATCCCGCACCCGCTGAACTCGCCTGGCGGCAGCCCGCCTATGGCGGCGGCAGCATCCTCGATCTCGTTTCCTGGGCGCGAACCCGCGTTGCGCCCGGTGGCCTCGAGGCCGCCCGTGCCTGTCTGCCCGCCGCGCCGGGCGGCGATTCGCAGCGGGTCGTGCTGGCGCTGCTGGACGGGCTTGGCGACCGCTACCTGCAGCGGGAAGGGGTTGGCACCCACCTGCTGTCGCGCCGCTGCGGGCGATTGAGTTCGGTCTTCCCGTCCACCACCGCTGCGGCGGTCACGACGATGATGACCGGCCTCTCACCGGCCAGCCATGGGCTCAATGGCTGGGTCTGCCGGGGACATGGGCGGACCGGCCTGTTCGAGCCCCTGCCGATGATTTACCACGAGTCGCGCAAGCCCCTGCGCCATCCGCTGCGTCGCCACCGGCTGTTTCCCTATCCCACGCTCTACGAGGACCTCGGCTGCCCTGCCTTCGTGATCAGCCCGGCGTGGCTGGCCGAGAGCGACTTCAGCGCCCGCCACAGCCGCGGTGCCGTGATTGCCGGCTATCGCGTCCTTGACGAGATCCCTGACCTGGTGGCCTTCGCCCTCGAGCGCCTCGGGCCGCGGGGGCTCGTCTACTGCTACCTGCCCCACTTCGACTCCGTGGCCCACGACGAGGGCATGGGCGCATCCGGCCTGAAGGACACCCTCCTGGCCATCGACGGGTGCTTCCGGCAGGTGGACACCGCGTGTCGCGCCGGCAACGCGGTACTCGCGGCGACGGCGGACCATGGCCTGATCGACGCGCCGGAAGGTGACATGATCTGCCTGGGCGCTTTGCCGGAGGTGCTCGAGCGCCTCGCCGGCCCGGTGTGGGGCGAACGGCGGGCGGCGTTCTTTCGCCTGAAGGACATCGGCCTGCCTGACTTTCAGGCCCTGGTGGCGCGCCACTGGCCCGACGCCATCGCGTGGATGAGCGCCGACGAGATCCTGTCGGCGGGGCTGCTCGGCCCGGGAAAGCCTCATCGCGATCTGGCGACCCGCATCGGCGACGGGGTCATGCTGCCCAGGGGGCGGGGGACGATCGTCACGGCCGCGAAGCCCGAGGCGGTGCACCGGATGCGGGCTGTCCATGGCGGCCTGAGCGGCGAGGAAATGGACGTGCCGCTGCTGCTGGGCGGCGTCGCCTGAGCCGAGGGCGCGGCTGGCGCGCTCAGTGCAGGTCGTCGTCCCCGGGCACGGGCAGGATACCGATGCCCTCGTCGAGGAGCGATTCCACGTCCTCTCGGGAAGCCTGCCCGCGCACGCGGCGGGGATCCGACTCTCCGTAGTGGATGCGGCGAGCCTCCTCGGCAAACGCCTGTCCGACGTCCTCTGCGCCGACAGCCATGGCCCGAAGGCTGGCAGCCAGCTGGCGTCTCACCGTGGCGGGATCGAGCGGTGCAGATGGCCTGTCGGGCCCGCCATGACGCGGCGTCGAGACGTAGGGCGCGGATAGCTGGCGCGTGACCCGGCCGCTGCCACAGACGGGGCAGGTGACCAGACCACGCTCATTCTGACTGGCGAACGCCTCTGCGGACGCGAACCAGCCCTCGAAGCGGTGGCCCAGCTCGCAGGCGACGTCGAAGACGATCATCGTGCCGCGCTTGCCATGGGTATGCCCGGAGCGGGGGTCGAACCCGCACACCTTTCGGCGAGGGATTTTAAATCCCTTGTGTCTACCAGTTTCACCATCCGGGCATCGGGCGAAGCGGGTCAGCGGCCCTGTTCGGGCAGGACGATGTTGACCTCGAGGACCTCGTAGTTGTCCTGCTTCTCGAGCTGCACCTTGATGTCGTCCGGATTGACCTTGACGTATTTCGAGATGACCGCGATCAGGTCGCGCTGGAGGTCGGGGAGGAAGTCGGGGCCGCTGTCGCCGCCCATGTGCTCGCGGGCGATGATGAGCTGCAGCCGTTCCTTGGCGATCGAGGCCGTCTTCTTCTTTTCGCCGAAGAGGTAGGAAAGGAGGGACATGTCGCTTATTTGCCTCCGAAGATCCGCTTCAGGAGGCCGGGCTTCTCGTAGTCGACGAAGCGCAGGGGCAGTTCCTCGCCGAGGAAGCGGGCCACCACGTCGGTGTAGGCGTCGGCTACGTCGGTGCCCTTGAGGTGGATGGCAGGGGTGCCCTGGTTCGAGGCGTGAAGCACGTTCTCGGACTCCGGGATGACGCCGATCAGCGGTACCCGCAGCAGCTCCTGGATGTCCTTGTAGGAGAGCATTTCACCGTCATCGACGCGCTTGGGGGAGTAGCGGGTCACGAGCAGGTGCTCCTTGACCGGGTCGCGGCCTTCCTGGGCACGGCGTGATTTCGACTGCAGGATGCCGAGGATGCGGTCCGAGTCGCGCACCGAGCTGACCTCGGGGTTGGAGACCACCAGGGCCTGGTCGGCGAATGTCAGGGCCAGCACGGCGCCGCGCTCGATGCCGGCGGGGGAGTCGCACACGACGTAGTCGTAGCCCATGTGCTCGAGCTCCTTCAGGACCTTCTCGACCCCTTCCTCGGTCAGGGCGTCCTTGTCGCGGGTCTGGGAGGCCGGCAGGATGTAGAGGTTCTCGCAGTTCTTGTCCTTGATCAGGGCCTGGGTCAGCTTGGCCTCGGCGTTGATGACGTTCACGAGGTCATACACCACGCGACGCTCGCAGCCCATGATCAGGTCGAGGTTGCGCAGGCCGACGTCGAAGTCGATGACCGCGGTCTTGAAGCCGCGCAGCGCCAGGCCGGATGAAAACGCGGCGCTCGTGGTGGTCTTTCCGACCCCACCCTTGCCCGAAGTTACGACGATGACTTCCACGGTGACCTCTTTCTGTCCTGTTGAATCGTTGCGCCGGATCACTCCAGCGAGAGTGCTTCCAAGTTCAGTTCCTGCTTGCCGGCGGCCTCGCGCAGGCGGACCTGGGCGGCCTTGCCGGCGACGGGCTGCGGAATGCCGCGCTCGAAGGTGCGATAGACGCCGGCGATGGAGACCAGCTCCGGGCCGAAGTTCGAGCTGAGGATGCGTGCCTTCTCGTCGCCGCGGGCGCCTGCCAGGGCACGGCCGCGCAGCGGGCCGTAGCAGTGGATGCTGCCGTCGGCGATGACCTCGGCGCCGTGACTGACACCGCCCAGCAGGACCAGATCGGCGTCGCGGGCGTAGACCTGCTGGCCCGAGCGCAGCGGTCGATCGACGAACATGGTCGGCGCCACGCTGGCCGCGGCGGGGGGG
>JAGRGD010000052.1 GCA_020445665.1 Rhodocyclaceae bacterium | reverse complement strand
TCTGCTGGGCCCGATGACCGCGTTACGCCTCCTTGCCTGGGGGCCACCCAGGCCGCGTCGGCGCGCCTTGTCCTCGAACCCAGCAGACCACAGCGCGACCGACATACAAATGTCCACAGACCCTAGACAGGATGCGCATGGAACCTGCCGTCCGGGCGTAGCCGGCCGTGGCCGGCCTGCCCCTCAGCGCCACGGATAGGGTTCGACCTGCGCCGCCTCGATGCGGTAGCCGGCGGCGCCCATCTCAGTGGTCTTGCCGCTGGTGATCAGCTTGCCGGTGACCCACACCGGGTACATCGCCAGCTTCTCGCCGAAGGGCTTGGCCGGCTTGACGTGCACCACCTGGTTCGAGGGCGGCGGCGGCACGTGGATGCAGGCGCCGAAGTACGGCACCAGCAGGAACTCGCGCACCGTCGTCTCGTCGCCTTCGAGGGCGACCACGAAGCCGGGCAGCCGGATGCGCTGACCGTCCAGGCCTGCCACCACCGGCGCCTTGTCCCACTCCACGCGCAACTGATCGAGCAGTTCGTTGGCGCGGGGGTCGTTGTCCTGCATGTCGTCGAAGCCGGCGTCGTCGAGCAACTGGCGGGGATTCCAGTCGGCCGGCACCAGGTCGTCCCAGACCAGGTCGCGCACCCCGGCCGGCGGCGGATGGGCCACCTCCGGGCGCGCCTTCTCCCCGATCGCGTATTCCCCTTCCTGGGCCGCCGCCGGCCCCACCAGCACGCAGGCCACCAGGGCCAGCCCCATCGTCAGCGTCTTCATATCGCCCTCAGATCCGTATCGTCATGCCATCGGCCAGGCTCATGCGGTAGGCCCGCCAGGCCGGCACCCCGCTCGCCACCAGTGCCGCGGCGAGCACCGCCGCCAGCCACAGCCACTCCCGCGGCTGCAGGCCCTGGAACACCAGCACCAGCCCGAACCGCCCCTCCAGCCACGGCGCCAGCGCGCCCGTCAGGCCCAGCAGCAGCGCGACGCCGAAGCCGCAGCCGGCGAAGGCCAGCAGCAGGCTCTCGCCGGCCAGCAGCAGGAACACGTCGCGCGGGCCGGCGCCCAGCGCCCGCAGGATCGCCAGCTCCCGCCGCCGCTCGCCCAGGCTCGCCACCAGCACCGCCACCAGGCCGGCCAGGCCCACCGCCACCACCAGCGCCGAGATCGCCAGCAAGGCCTGCTCGGCCACCGCCATCAGACCCCACAACTGCTGCAAAGTGGCACCGGGCAGGATCGCCAGCAGGGGCTCGCCCTTGAAGTCATTGACGAAGCGCTGCATGCGGAACACCCCGGCCCGGGTCTTCAGGCCCACCAGCGCCGCGGTCACCCGCTTGGGCGACAGGTCGAACTTGCGGGTCTCCTCGGCGGAGAGGCCGAGCCCGGGGATCGGCGCCCCGCCCGACCAGTCCAGGTGGATCGCCTCGATCGCCGCGAGGCCCACGTGCACCGTGCGGTCCACCGGCGTGCCGGTGCGGGCCAGGATGCCCACCACGGTGAAGGGCTTGTCGGCGTGCTCGGCGAGGCTGGCGGCGCCCGCGCCGTGGGCGAGCACGATGCGCTGGCCCAGCCGGTAGCCGAGCGCTTCCGCCACCTCGGCGCCCAGCACCGCCTCGAACACGCCCTCAAACGGGCGCCCGTCGGCGAAGGCCAGCGGACGCCGATCGCCATACTGGTAGTGGGCGAAATAGCGGCCGTCGGTGCCGAGCACCCGGAAGCCCCGGTGCGAGTCGCCCAGCGACAGTGGCACGACCCACTTCACCAGCGGCTGCGCCTCGATAGCCTCGAGGCTGCTCCATGCGATATCGCTGGTGGCGTCGCCGATGCGGAACACCGAGTACAGCAGCAGCTGCACCGGTCCGCTGCGCGCGCCGACGATCAGGTCGGTGCCCGACAAGGTGTTGGCGAAGCCGCTGCGGGCGTCGCTGCGCAGGCGCTCGACCCCCAGCAGCAGGGTCACGGCGAGCGCGATGGACAACACCGTCAGCCCCACCGACAGGCGCCGGTTGGCCATGCTGCGGGCGGTCAGCCACAGCCACGCCCTCATCTCGCGCCCTCCGGCCGGTTGATGTCGGGCAGGCGCACGCAGCGGTCGAAACGTCCGGCCAGCGAGCGGTCGTGGCTGACGAACAGCAGCGCGCTGCCGCTGGCCCGGCACTCGCCGAGGAGCAGGTCCACGAAGCCGGCCTGGCGCTCGGCGTCGAGGGCCGAGGTCGGTTCGTCGGCGATCACCAGACTGGGGCGGCCGATCAACGCCCGCGCCGCCGCCACCCGCTGCTGCTGCCCCACCGACAGCTCGACGGCCGGGCGCACCAGCAGGGAAGGGTCGAGGTCGAGCCGCGCCGCCAGCCGCCGCGCCTCGGCGGCCACGTCACCTGCGCGCTCCCGGCGCGCGCGAGAGAAGCGGCACGCCAGCGTGATGTTGTCCAGCGCCGACAGGTAGGGCAGCAGGTTGAAGAGCTGGAAGACGATGCCGAGCCGGTCGGCCCGGAAGCGATCCCGCGCAGAGGGACGCAGCGCCGCGGTGTCGGTGCCGAGCACCCGCAGCCTGCCCGCCGTCGGCACGATCACGCCCCCCACCAGCGACAGCAGCGTGCTCTTGCCGCTGCCGCTCGGCCCCTGCAGGAACAGGCGCTCGCGGGCGGCGAGGGTGAAGCGCTCGATGGACAGGCACGGCGCCTGTCCGGGCCAGGCGAACGAGAGCGTGTCGATGTCGAGGGCCGCGTCGCCGCTCATCGCAGCTCGACCCGGCCGTGCCCGCCCGGCAGCGTCGTCGCGCCCTGCCCCGCCGGCCCGACGAAGACCGCCTCGAGCCGCTCGAGGCGCGGAAAACGCTCGCCCAGCCGGACCGTGATCGCGGAGAGCGCATCGGGCGACGCGCAGGTGAAGCGCCACTCGGCCTCGAGCTCGGCGTGCCCGTCCGGATCCGCGTGGTCGTCGTGGTGGTCGTCGTGGTGAAACGGCTCGGCCACGTCGGCCGCCGTCAGGCGGCAGCCCGCCTCGGCGACCGGCTCGACCAGCCGGCCAGGCGCCTCCAGCGCGGCCAGCGCGGCGGCGAGCGCCGCCCGCTGGGCGTCGTCACGGGGTCGATGCTCGAAACCGACAAAGCCATCGAGCGGCCCGGCCAGGCGGATCTCGAGCCGACCCGCCTCCACCGCGATCTCCAGGTCGGCGCGGCCATGCACGTGGGCACCGGCCGCCAGGACCGGCGCCGACAGGGCACTCGTCATCAGCAAGGGGAACACCGGTTTCAGGTATCTCATGACATCTCCTCGATTGTGCCAGCAAGCGGGCGTAGCCTGCCCTGCAGCACGGCCAGGGTGGCGGCGGCGGCCGCCATGCTCCAGACGATCGCCGGGCCGGCCGGCAGGTCGAACGCCGCCGCTCCGGCCAGGCCGCCGACAAAGCCCGCCAGCCCGACGGCCAGCGCCAGCGGCACCCGCCAACGTCCGCCCGCGCCATGCACCGCCAGGGCGGGCAGGATCAGGCAGGAAAAAACCAGAAACACGCCAACCACCTGGACCGACGCGGTCACCGCCAGCGCGAACAGCACGTAGAAGCCCACACCCTCGCGCAGGGCGGGCCGGCCCCGGCGCAGGGCCAGCACCGCCAGCGAGACCACGGCCATCACCGCCAGCTGCTCGCTGCCCACCCACAACACCTGGCCCACCAGCAGATCGCGCAGATGCTCGCTGCCGTGGGGGCTGCCGGCCAGCAGCAGCGCCCCCCCGGTGGCGGCCAGCACGAACACGGTGCCGATCAAGGCCTCCTGCAGCCGCGGCCAGCGGCGATCGGTCCAGGTCAGCAGCAGCGCCCCGGCCAGGGCCGCCGCCGCGGCGGCGAGCTGTGTCGCGAGTTCGTGCCCCTCCGCGCCGAACAGACCGGCCAGGAGGGCGCCCAGGCCGGCCACCTGGGCCACCGCCAGATCGATGAAGACGATACCGCGGGACAGCACCTGCATGCCCAGCGGCACGTGGCTGGCGAGCACCAGCACGCCCGCCAGCAGGGGGGGGCCCAGCAAGGAGAGGTCGAACGCCTCGAGCATCACTCGAGCGCCTCCAGCAGGCGATCGAGCGTCGCATCGAACAGCGTGATCAGGTCCCGCGCCGCCGGGCTGCCGCCGACCGTGTAGGGCAGGCGCACCAGCGGCAGGCCCGTGCGCTCCGACAGCCAGCGCCCGGCGTCCGGATCGTCGATGGGGGTGCTCAGGATCATGCGCACCGGGCGCGACTCGATGGCCTGAAGCACCGCCTGCAGGTGGGCCGGTCCCGGCGCCACGCCGGGCCGCTCCTCCAGCGCGGCTACCTCGACCAGGCCGAGCCAGGCCTGCAGGTAGGGGAAGGCCTTGTGGCTCACCACCACCTCGACCCCCGCCAGCGGCGCGGCGCGCGCCCGCCAGCGGTCGAGGGCCGCGTCCCAGTCGGCGGAGAAGCGGGCGAAGCGCTCGCGGTAGCCGGCCTCGCCCTCCGGGTCGATGCGCACCAGGCGCTCGGTCAGCGCCGCCGCCACCCGGGCGACGTTGCGCGGGTCGGTGTGGATGTGCGGATTGCCCCCCGGGTGGATATCGCCATCGGCGCGGTCGAGCCGCGTCGGGCGCTCCAGCAGCGTGACGTGGTCCGCCGCCATCAGGTGGCCCGGCTGGCCCGGCTGGATGCGGGGATTGCCGGCCCGCCGCAGCAGCACCGGCAGCCAGCCGGCTTCGAGGTCGGCGCCGGTACACACCAGCAGGTCGGCGCGGCGTGCCGCGGCCAGCAGGCTCGGGCGCGCCTCGACCCGGTGCGGGTCCTGACGCGCGGTGGTGGCCACCTTGAGCGAGACACGCTCGCCGCCGATGGCCGCCACCAGGGCGCCCCACTCCGGCTCGCAGGCCAGCGCGGCCGGCGCCGCGCGCAGGGCCGGCGCCGCCAGGAGGCCCGCCAGCAGCGCGGCCCAGATACGTTTTGGCATGGCGATCCCCTCAGAAGGCGTGGGCCGGATGGGCACCGAGGCTCATCACGTACTGCAGGGTCCACTGGTGGTCGGTGACGGCCTCGACCGACCGGTCGCGGGCGTACTGCAGGCGCAGGCGGGAGAACTCCGACGGGCTCCAGTCAAGCATCAGGCTGGTGCGGGTGGGCGAGAAATCCGGCCGCTCGAGACGCTCACTGGCGGCGCCGTAGTCGATGGTGCCGGTCGACAGCCGATCGAAGCGGAGCCCGGCCCGCCAACCCCGCCGGAACTGGTAGACCCCCTGCACATAGCCGCCCCACTGCCGGGTGCGGTAGTCGCCCATGCCGATGTCGGCGCAGGCCGGGGTCTCGTCCTCGACGCAGGCAAGGTCGCCGCGCTCCACCCGGCGGAAGGCTTCCGCCTGCAGCGTCAGGTGGCGGGCAGCCGGATTGCCGTCGGGCGCCCACTTCCAGAGCGCGTCCACGATCCACATCCGGCTGGTGCCGGAGAAGGCCCCTGCCACTTCCTCCTCGCTCACCGCGTCCTCGAAGTGGGACTCGCGCTCATGCGCGCGGGTGCCCAGCCACGACAGGCCCGCCCGCCAGCTGCTCGAATCGCCCACATCGCCACCGGTGCGGACGAACGCAGCAGTCGCGCCCAGCCCGTTGCGATCGCGCTCGGTGCCGGGGAATGCGCTGCCCCGCCCGAGCTCGATGCCCATCTCCACCCACTGCTCGAGGGGCGCCACCCAGCTGAGCTGGAGACCGTCCTGGGCGTAGCTGCCGTGCTCGCCGAAGAGCGCCACGTACATCAGCGCCGGATCGGCGAAGTCCCACGCGTGGGGATGCTGCCCGTTGGCGTAGCCAATCCCCGACAGGAAACGGCCGGCCTTCGCGGTGGCGCCGTGGCCGAGGGCGAGGGTCTGGATCCAGGCCTCCTCCACCTCCACGGTTTCATCCACCAGGGCGAGGTTGAGCTGGCCCCGGAACAGATGATCGACGTTGGCGGCCAGCACCAGCTCGCTCTCGTCGAGGAGGAATCCCCGGCGCGCGTCGCCGTGCGCTTCACCCTCATGGCCATGGCCGCCCTTCACGAAGCCGGTGATACCGGGCTCCTCCAGCGCCTCGGCGTGTCGGTAGCGCCCGTTGAGCACCAGGGACACCTCCGGGTTGAAGGCGGACGCACCCGCCGGGCGGGCCCCGCCCATCGGGGCAGGGGCCGGGGCCGGGGCCGTGGCCGACGGCTGCGCCGCCAGCGCCTCCACCTCGCGCTCCAGCTCTGCCAGGCGCGTCTCGTATTGCGCACGCAGCGCTGCCATCTCGGCGCGCAGGCGGGCGAGGTCGCCCTCGTCGGCGAACGCCGGGCCCGGCAGGGCGAGCGCCACCATCATGGCCAGTCGACTGGCCGTGACACTTTGTTGCATGAAAAATCTCCTGAGGTTCAGTCAAGCAGCGACCCGGCGCCTGCTCGAAAGCGAGCGGGCGCCAGACCAGGCAGGGCAGAAGCACTCAGGAGGTGGGCGGCGCGCGGGCGAGATAGGCACCCGCCGACCGGCACGGCACCGTGCGGATCGCGGCCCCCGGGCAGCAGGTCGACGCCGGCAACGCCGACGGCTGCCCCGTGCCGCCCAGCACCGCGCCAAAGCCTCCCGCCGCCAGACACAGCGCGCAGACGGCGTCGGCGGCATCGGACACCGCGAGGGCCGACGCGTCGTGCCCGTGCAAGTGCTCGAAGGCGTGCACGGCGGCAACACCCTGGGCGAACAGCACGCACAGGCAGAGGCAGAGACGGGCGGCGAAGCCGCGCAGGGGATGCATCAGGCGCACATCCGGGATGGGTGACCACCAGATGCTACTTTGTTGCATCTCAGGCTTCAAGCCGCGTCATGCACGGGGCGCGTCATGCCAGCCGCGCAATGCGGGCGGCGGCCTCGTCGATGTGCCGCCGAAGGCTGTCGAGGCAGGGCGTGAAGCGCGGGGAGAAGCCCTGGCAGGCCCCGGCGGCGGCGAGGAATGCTTCCGCCAATGCGAGGGCCTCGCGCCAGGACGCGCCATCGACCTCGGCAGAGAGTGAGGCCGGCGCCAGCGTATCGGCGAGCGCCCCGCTGCTGCGCGGCGCGAAGCCCATGGGCAGGACGTCGTAGGCCGGGGCAAGCCGGTAGGGGCGGCCGTGCTGGCTGACGAAGGAGAGGTTGCCGGCGTGCATGTCGGTGTTGCCGATCAGCGTGCCGAAGGCCCACAGCCGCGCCGCGCCGGCCACCGCGTCGGCCGCCACATGGCCATCGGCGGCCAGACGACGCACCAGCGCCGGCCACGGTGCCGATGCGTCGCCGACGAACTCGGCGTCGAGGGCGCGCAGGGAGAACACGCCGACGCGGCCGAGGGGGCCGACCCGGTCGAAGCGGGGGATCTCCAGGAAGCGCTGGCGGCCCACATCGAGGATTTCGCCGTTCACCCCCAGCACCCCGAGCGCCAGGTGTTCGGCCAGCAGCAGGTCGCGCCAGCGTTCGCTGACCGGGTTGTCGTCCGGCGCCGAGAACTTCACCAGCACGTGACCACGCGCCGACACCGCGCAGAACTTCGGCTGCTCGCCGCCGGCCGAGGAACCGGGCGACTCGCCGAGGCTGGCGGTGCGCGCCAGCGCCGGATACGCCGCCGCCGGATCCACGGGGCCGTGCGCCGGCATCGCCAGAAACCGCTCGCGCGCCTGCGCACCGATCAGCAGGTTGCCGATCGCATCGTGCCCCTGGGCGATCAGGGCGCGAAGCACGTCCGTGTCGCGCCAACGCTCGGGGTTGGGTGGCAGGCCGAGCGCGGCGGCATGGGCCGAGGCGTAGGCCCGACCGAGATAGCCCTGGGGCCGCATGTCGAACAACCACCAGGGCAAGCCGTCGCTGTAATGCGTGTCGCCATCGGCCCGGACCATCACGAAGCCGTCCGTTCGCACCGGAACGAGCACGCCGAGTTCCTGAATCTGCCCTGCCTCGCTGACCCGGTAGACCGGCGCCGATGCAAAGTCCCGCGCGCTGTCTCGCAGGGCGTATCGAATAGCGGGGCCGGCGCCGATCCGCAGCACTTCCTCGCCCAGCGCCTTCAGGGCGCGCGACACCGTAGGCTGGCTCAAGCCCGTCTTTTCAACGAGTTGGCGTGCCGACTGCGGCCCGAGGGCCAGCAACTGTCGAAGGGCCTGGGAATGACGGGCCATGGAACTGAATAGTTTTATGAATAGATAAATGAATAACTATTCTAGGCGCCCTGCCCCGTCGCGTCACCTCGCTCCCCAGCGCCCCCAGGCGGGCAGCGTGCCGGCCGACGCCACGAGCCGCCCGGCATGCGCGCGTCGAAGAAGATCCGCGCCCCCCTGTCTCCAATCGCGAGGCGCCGTCGTTCGGCTCTGCAACGGCCACCCCAATGGGCCGCCCCGCGGCACCCGCTGACCGGTCGCCAGCCAGCGGCGGGCCAAGCCAGCCCCCCTCCCGAGACCATAAGGAAACCTCATGCCCACCCTCAACGACAACCTGACCTGGAACGACGTCGGCGCCATCAAGACCGGCCCTGCCACCCACGTGCGCGACGCGTTCTGGTGCAACACCGCGACCCGCGAGCACCTGCCGGCCGGCATGCAGCTCTACAAGTTCAGCAGCTTCGATCGCCTCAACTCGAACATCTACCTGGACGGCCGGCAGCGGGTGTCCCCATGGTGGAGCCCCACCCTCCCCTTCAAGGACGACATCGGCATCGACGGCAAGAAGCACATGGCCGACTCGCTCGGCGTCTCCCTGCGCGAATGGGCGCGCGTGACCTCGGTGCTGAACGAGGCCTGGAGTTCCATCGCGTGGATCCTCTACATCCAGCTCAAGGTGCCGGCCTATGGCTTCTACGGCGGCTTCAAGTCGCTGCCTCGCCGTGCGTCCCGGCCGGGCGCCTCGATGCGGTACGGCGCAGAGGCCGCCGGGACGACGCAGAACCTGCCGGGCGGCGGCGGCTCCTATCAGCTCTACATCCCCGGCCTGAAGATGGAGCACCTCACCTTCGTCAAGGCCGAGTTCGTGCGGCCCAGGGCCGCCTAGGGTCTGTGGACATCTGTATGGCGGTCGCGCTGTGGTCTGCTGGGTTCGAGGACAAGGCGCGCCGACGCGGCCTGGGTGGCCCCCAGGCAAGGAGGCGGAACGCGGTCAACGGGCCCAGCAGACCACAGCCCAACGGGTTGAGGCTGTGAGCCCGCGCCACTTCGTTGCGCTCGTCG
>JAGRGD010000051.1 GCA_020445665.1 Rhodocyclaceae bacterium | reverse complement strand
TCTGCTGGGCCCGATGACCGCGTTACGCCTCCTTGCCTGGGGGCCACCCAGGCCGCGTCGGCGCGCCTTGTCCTCGAACCCAGCAGACCACAGCGCGACCGACATACAAATGTCCACAGACCCTAGTCGAGACCGCGCAGGTCGGTGGGATAGCCGGCGTCGTCGAGCATCGCCTTCCAGGTGCCCTCGATGTAGCCGGAGAACTTCTTGCGCCCGACCTGGATGGACGGGACGATGCCATTGCCGTCGAACTCCCGGGTCATCGCATCGAACTGCTCCTGGGTCTCGATCTTCTTTTCTGAAAAGGGAATCTGCCGCTGCTGCAGCAAGCTGCGGGCATCGGCGCACAGCGGGCAGCTCTGTCCCGTGTAGAGGGTCACCGGATGGCGGCGTGCCGCCTCGCGGACGCGGTAGGGGACGGCCTCGGTGTCGCCATTGGCCGAGAAACGCTTCTTCTCGGCCTTGACCTCGACGGGGGGCGGCTGGTCGGAGTAGTGCTTGCGGCCCTTCTCGTCGGTCCAGACATAGGTCTGGGCCAGGGCGTTCGAGCCGATCATCAGGGCGATCAGGAACAGGTGGCGCATGGGGTTCTCCTCGCGGTCGGTCCGCCCCGCCGGTGTTGGCGTCAGGCGGCCTTGGCTTCCTGCATGCCACTATGCCGGAGCAATGCGTCCGGCTGGGGATCGCGGCCGCGGAACGCCCGGAACGACTCGATGGCCGGCCGGCTCCCGCCGACGGCCAGGATCTCTTTCCAGAAGCGTTCGCCGGTAGACCGGTCGAGGACGGTGCCGGATGCCCCTGCGGCCTCCTCGAAGGCCGCGAAGGCGTCTGCGGAAAGCACCTCGGCCCACTTGTAGCTGTAGTAGCCCGCCGCGTAGCCGCCGGCAAAGATGTGGCTGAAGCTGTGGGGGAAGCGGTGCCATTCGGGCGGATGGATGACCGCCACCTCGTCGCGCACCTGGCGGATCAGCGCCATCGCGTCGGTCTTGCCTTCCGGGTCGCCGTGGAGCATCAGGTCGAACAGGGCGAACTCGAGCTGGCGCACCGTCTGCATGCCGCTCTGGAAGTTCTTCGCCGCAATCATCCGGTCGAAGAGGTCCCGCGGCAGCGGCTCGCCGGTCCTGGCGTGGCTGCTCATGTCGGTCAGCACGTCCCACTCCCAGCAGAAGTTCTCCATGAACTGGCTGGGCAGTTCGACCGCGTCCCACTCGACGCCGTGAATGCCCGAAACTGCCGGTTCGTCCACCTGCGTCAGCAGGTGATGCAGGCCATGGCCGCACTCGTGGAACAGGGTGATGACCTCGTCGTGGGTGAAGCGCGCCGGCTGGCCGCCGACCGGCGCCGAGAAGTTGCAGACGAGGTAGGCGACCGGCGCCTGAAGTTGGTCGGCCTTGTGGCGCCGGTTGAGCAGTTCGCCCATCCAGGCGCCGCCGCGCTTGGTCGCGCGGGCATAGAGATCGAGATAGAACTGGCCGACCAGCGCGCCATCGCGGTGAATGCCGAAGAAGCGCACGTCATCGTGCCAGGTGGCGGCCTCCGCCGGGGCGATGGTGACGCCGTACAGCCGCTCGATGACGCGGAACAGGCCCTGCAGGACCTTGTCCTCGGGCAGGTACTGGCGCACCAGCTCGTCGGAGAAGCTGTAGCGGGCGTGCTTGAGTTTCTCCGATGCCCAGGCCGCGTCCCAGGGCTGCAGGTCGTCCAGGCCCAGCTCGCTGGCCGCAAAGTCGCGCAGCTCGGCCAGGTCGCGCTCGGCGAACGGCTTGGCGCGGCGGGCCATGTCGTGGAGGAACGCCAGGACCTGGTCGGGCGACTCCGCCATCTTGGGCACCAGCGAAACCGCGGCGTAGCTCTTGTAGCCCAGCATGTGGGCCTCTTCGGCCCGCAGTCGCAGGATCTCGCGAATGTTCTCGCTGTTGTCCCAGTTCGCCTCGCCGAATTCGCTGGCGCGGGTGCCATAGGCGCGGTACAGGCGCTCGCGCAGGCCCCGATCCTCGGCGTACTGCATCACCGGCAGGTAGGAGGGCATGTGCAGCGTGAACTTCCAGCCCTCGCGGCCGTCCTGTTCTGCCGCGGCACGGGCGGCTGCCACCACGTCCTCGGGGATGCCAGCGAGCTGGGCCTCGTCCTCGATCCACTCCGCGTGGGCGTTGGTGGCGTCGAGAAGGTTCTCGGAGAACTTTGCGCCGAGGGCCGACAGGCGTTCCTGGATTTCCTGGAAGCGGGGCTTCTGGTCGTCCGGCAACTCGGCGCCTGACAGCCGGAAGTCACGGACGGCGTTCTCGATGATGCGCTGGCGGGCCGGGGCGAGGGTGGCGAATTCGCTGCCCTCGAAGATCTTTCGATACTGCCCGAATAGCGCCAGGTTCTGGCCCAGCTCGGCGTAGAAGCGGGTGACCTCCGGCAGCATCGCATTGTAGGCATCGCGCCAGTCGGGCAGGTCCATCACGCCGTGCATGTGGGCCACCACGCCCCACGCCCGATCAAGGGACTCGCCTGCGGCCTCGAGGGGGGCGACGAAGTTGTCCCAGCCTGGGGCTGGCAATGCCTGGAGTTCGGCAACGAGGTGGCGCAGCTCGCCGAGAACCTGCTCGATCGCCGGACGCACGTGTTCCGGGCGGATCTGGTCGAAGCGGGGCAGGGCGGAGAAATCGAGGAGGGGGTTGGTCATTGCTGGTCCGTCGAGAAAAGGGCGCAAGTTGAACGCCATTGTGCCGAAAAAGCTTCCTGGAGCGAGAAACAGATGGCGCCGACGCGGCGCAAATTCAAGGAGTGGCGATGATCGAAGACGCAATCAGCGAAAGGGGACACCAGTTCTTTCGGCTGATGGAGTCCGAACTGGCCAGTGGCGAGCTGAATTTTCCGACCTGCATGGAACTGGGACTGCGCATCCGCCGCGCGCTCGATGCGCCGGATACCGGTGTCGAGGAGCTCGCGCGGATCATCTCGGTCGAACCCTTGCTCGCCGCCCACGTGGTGCGGCTGGCCAACTCGGCGATGTATCGGCGCGGCGGCAAGGCGGCCTCGGATGTGCGCACGGCGGTGATGCAGGTGGGTGTGGCCGCGATCCGACCGATGGCCCTGACCCTCATCGCCAGACAGATTGCGCAGATGGGCAGCAAGACCTCGCGGTCGATGGCCGACCAGCTGTGGCGCCACACCATCGAAGTGGCGGCCCTGGCCTGGGCGCTGGCCGACGAGATCGACATGGTGTCGGCGGAGCAGGCGCTGTATGCCGGGCTGGTGCACAAGATCGGCAGCTTCTACCTGATCGCCCGCGCCAACGATTTCCCCGAGCTGGTTGCCGAGGACGGCGAACTGGCCCACCTCATCCGCTACTGGAACCCCCGCATCTCGCGCGAGGTGCTGATCGCCCTGGGTACGCCGGAAGACGTGGCCAATGCGGTCGAGGACGCGGAACTGTACTTCGAGGGCTGGCCGCCGCGCAGCCTGGCCGACGTGCTGTATATCGCCACGGTCAGTTCCGAGACGGCCGACCCCTTCGAGGAGCAGGGCGGCGTCACGCGGGAGGCGCTGATGGACGAGGCTTTCGGCCGGATCGGCCACAGTGAGCTGGCGGCCATGCTCGACCGCGCCGCCGCCAGGCGCCGTGACGCGCTGGCGGCGCTGCAGGCCTGAGGGACCGGCTCAGGCGAGGGTCTTGCCGGTCAGCCGGGTGTAGGCCTCGGCGTACTTGGCCGCCGTCGCCTTGATCACGTCTGCGGGCAGGGCCGGGCCCGGCGCCTTCTTGTCCCAGTCGAGCGTCTCGAGGTAGTCGCGCACGTACTGCTTGTCGAAGGAGGGCGGGCTGATGCCTTCCCGGTAGCTGTCGGCCGGCCAGAATCGGGACGAGTCGGGCGTCAGCGCCTCATCGATCAGGTGCAGGGTGCCGGCGGCATCGACGCCGAACTCGAATTTGGTATCGGCGATGATGATGCCGCGTCCCGCGGCATATTCCGCGGCCTCGACGTAGAGGCGCAGGGCGGCATCGCGGGCCTGCGCCGCGAGGGCCTGGCCGTCGGGCAGGGCCTCGCCGCAGCGGGCGCTGGCGACTTCAAAGCTGACGTTCTCGTCATGGTCGCCGACCGCTGCCTTGGTGGCCGGCGTGAAAACCGGGGTTTCGAGTCGTGCGGCCTGCCGCAGGCCGGCAGGCAAGGGCACGCCGCAGATGGCGCCGGTCAGCTGATAGTCCTTCCAGCCGGAGCCGATCACATAGCCCCGCACCACGGCCTCGATCGGCAGGGGCTGCAGGCGCTTGACCACCAGGGCGCGGCCACGCACCTGGTCGCGCTCGTCGGCGCGAACCACGTCCTCCGGCGCGATACCGGTCAGCTGGTTGGGGATGACGTGCCCGAGCCGCTCGAACCAGAACAGGGCGAGCGCCGTCAGGACGGCACCCTTGCCGGGAATCGGATCGGGCAGCACCACGTCGAACGCCGACAGGCGGTCGGAGGTGACGATGAGGAGCCGCTCGTCGTCGATGGCGTAGATGTCCCGTACCTTGCCGCGTGCGAGCAGGGGCAGGCTGCGGATGGACGATTCGAACAGGGCAGTAATCAAGATGGCGGGCCGTCGGGTTCTCGAAGCGGCGATTATAGACCGCCCGGCAAGTGCATGATCGGCGCCCGCAGCACAGTGTAGAATGACAGCCTTTGTATCCGGACGTGTCCTCGATGAAAAACGTTTTCCTCGATTTTGAGCAGCCGATCGCCGAACTTGAGGCCAAGATCGAAGAACTTCGCTTTGTCCAGGACGACTCTGCGGTGGACATCTCAGAGGAGATCTCGCGCCTCGAGAAGAAGAGCCAGTCGCTCACCAAGGAGATCTACGGCAAGCTCACGCCGTGGCAGATTGCCCAGGTGGCGCGGCACCCGCAGCGGCCCTACACCCTCGACTACGTCCAGCACATCTTCACCGACTTCGAGGAGTTGCACGGCGACCGGGCATTTGCCGACGACAAGGCCATCGTCGGCGGTCTGGCCCGCTTCAACGGGCAGTCCTGCGTCGTGATCGGCCACCAGAAGGGCCGCGACACCAAGGAAAAGATCTTCCGCAACTTCGGCATGCCGCGGCCGGAGGGCTACCGCAAGGCCCTGCGCCTGATGCGCCTGGCCGAGAAGTTCGGTATTCCGGTGTTCACCTTCATCGATACGCCGGGCGCCTACCCGGGAATCGGCGCCGAGGAGCGCGGTCAGTCCGAAGCCATCGGCCGCAACCTCTATGTGATGGCCGAACTGAAGGTGCCGGTGATCTGCACGATCATCGGCGAGGGCGGTTCCGGTGGCGCGCTGGCCATCGCGGTCGGCGATCAGGTGCAGATGCTGCAGTACTCCACCTATTCGGTGATCTCCCCGGAAGGCTGCGCGTCCATCCTGTGGAAGAGCGCCGAGAAGGCCTCCGAGGCGGCCGAGACGATGGGCATCACGGCGCCCCGCCTCAAGTCGCTCGGCATGATCGACAAGGTGATCAACGAGCCCGTGGGCGGGGCCCACCGGGATCACCGGGCGATGGCCCAGGCCCTGCGCCGCGCGCTGGCCGATGCCTTGCGGCAGCTCTCCGGCCTGCCGGCGGCCGAGTTGCTCGAGAAGCGCTACGAGCGGCTGATGGGCTATGGCAAGTTCAAGGAAACCGCGCCCCGCTGATCCCCCGGCCGCCCTCGCGGCCTTTCTGGCATCCCACCGGTTCGGCGCCCTGCGCCTGTGCGTCGGGTTGTCCGGCGGCGTCGATTCGGTCGCGCTGCTTCATGCCCTGTGCGCCGTGCGCGAGTCGGCGGCACTGGCGATTTCCGCCTGTCACGTGCACCACGGCCTCAACCCCGATGCCGACCACTGGGCCGCCTTCTGTCGCCGGATCTGTGCCGAGCTCGGTGTGCCGCTCTCGATTGAGCGCGTGGCCGTCGTCGCGTCAGGGAAGGGAGTCGAGGCGGCGGCGCGGGAGGCCCGGCTCGCCGCCCTGGCGCGCCAGCCGGCCGACTGGGTGGTGCTTGGCCATCATGCCGATGACCAGGCCGAGACGGTCCTGTTCCGCCTGCTGCGAGGCGCCGGCGTAAGGGGCGGCGGTGGCATGCGTGCCCTCGAGCGGCGAGCTGACGGGCTCTGCCTGATGCGGCCCTTGCTAACCGTTCGTCGGCGGGAGATTGCGGCCTGGGCCCGTGCGGGCGGGCTCGCCTGGATCGAGGACGGAAGCAACGCCTCGACGGTCTTCAGCCGCAACTTCCTTCGCCACGAGATTCTGCCGGTGATGGCGTCGCGCTTCCCCGCCGCGGTCGAGCGGCTGTGCGCGACCGCAGCGCATCTGCGCGAGAGCGAGGCGCTGCTGGGTCAGCTCGCCGAAGCGGACTGGCGCGCGCTGGGGGGCGGCGAGCGGGTGCGGGTGCTGGCGCTGGCGTCCCTCGATCCGGCCAGGCGACGCAACCTGGTGCGCTGGCGCACCGGCTGCCTCGGCCTGCCTGCGCCGGAGGAGGCGCGCCTGGAAGAAGCCCTGCGCCAGCTGCTGGCGGTCGGGCGAGACCATCCCTTGCGTGCCCCCCTGGGCGCCTCGGAGCTGTGCCACTACCGGGGCTGGTGCTGGGTACAGCCCGCCATGGCCGCCTGCCCGCCGCGGCAACCCTGTGAGGTGGGGCGAACCCTCGACTGGGCGGGCGGGCGCGTCACGCTCGAGACGTGCACCGCAGGGGGCATCGCGCTCGCGCGGCTCGACGGACCCCTGTCGATGGCCCCCCGGCCGGCCGGGGGGCGTCTGAGGATGGGCGGGATGGGGCGCGCCCTCGCCAGGCTCGCCCAGGCCGCCGGCGTGCCTCCGTGGTGGCGGGATGTCCTGCCGGCCCTGTATGCGGGCGAGTCCCTGGTGTGGGTGGCGGAGCTGGGCGCTGACGAGCGCTATGCGGCTGCTGACGGGGAGGCGGCGCTGAGGCCGGTCTGGCAGCCGCCGCCGGGCGTGATCAGCCGCCTTCCTGAGGCCCCCTGAGGCCGCTGGCGGCGAGCGCCTGGGCCAGCTCGACGGCAGAGCGGACCCCCATCTTGTCGAAGACGCGGGCGCGATGGACCTCGACGGTGCGCATCGAGATGTTGAGTTCGTCGGCGATGACCTTGTTGAACTTGCCCGCCAGGATCAGCTCCATCACCTCCTTCTCGCGGCCGGTCAGCTTGGCCAGACGCTGGGCGACGGTGTCGCGGGTGGCGATCTCGGCCTGATTGCGCGCGTCGAGCTCGAGGGCCTTGACGACGAGGTCTACCAGATCGTTGTCGTTGAAGGGTTTCTCGACGAAATCGTAGGCGCCGTTCTTGAGCGCCGAGACCGCCATCGGGACGTCGCCGTGGCCGGTCAGGAAAATGACCGGCAGGGCGCAGGCGCGTTCGCGCAGGGCATCGAAGCAGGCCAGCCCGTTCATCCCGTTCATGCGGATGTCGAGCACGATGCAGCCGCGCCAGTCCGTCTCCCACGCGGCCAGGAAATCCTCGCCCGAGGCCCAGCCGCGGGACTGCACGCCGCGGCTCTGGAAGAGCCACTCGAGGGCGTCGCGGATCGCTTCGTCGTCATCGACGATGTGGGCTAGCGGGGATTGGCTCATTGAGGGCTCGCCGGCAACCAGAACGTGAAGATCGTACCACCTTCGGGATGGTCCTCGAATGCCAGCCGGCCCCGGTGCAGCTCGGCGATGGAGCGGCAGATGTTGAGCCCCATGCCCATGCCCTCGCTCTTGGTGGTGAAGAACGGCTCGAACAGCTTGCGGGCCACCTCGGGCGGAATGCCACTGCCCCGGTCGGTGACCCGGATGCCCACGTCGTTGTCTGAGATCTGGGTGTCGATGTGCAGCAGCCGCTGGCTCGGCGGAACCGCCTTCATGGCGTCCATGCCATTGCGGATCAGGTTGATCGCCACCTGCTCGACCATCACCGGGTCGGCCATGACCGGCGGCAGCGGGTCGGTCAGGCTGACCGTGATGTCCACCGCGCGCTTGCGGGCGTCCGGTTCGACCAGCCCGACGGCCTCGCGGACGATCGCGTTGAGGTCGAGGGGTTCGCGCTTGGGCTCGCTGCGGCGGACGAAGTCGTGCACCCGGCGGATGATCTGGCCGGCGCGCTGGGCCTGCTTGCCGAGTTTGGTGACGACGCTGGTCATCTCGTCCCGTGCCATCTCTCCCTGTTCGAGGCGGTTGAGGCAGCCCGTTGAATAGCTCGCGATGGCCGCCAGCGGCTGATTGAGTTCGTGGGCCAGGGTCGAGGCCATCTCGCCCATCGTGATCAGCCGCGAGGTGGCCTGCAGGCGCTCTTCCTGCTGGCGCGCGAGCTTCTGTGCCCGTTTCTGCTCGGTGATGTCGAGGACCGAGCCCATCCAGCCGGTCTGGCGACCCTGGGCGTCGATCAGCGGTGCCTCGAAGATCAGGGCATCGAGCCGCTCGCCGTTGCGTCGCTTGAGCCGCACCTCGACGCCGTCGCCGGTGGTGCCGCGGGCCAGGATGTATTCGTGCAGCTCCTGCGTGCGGGACATGTCCTCCGGATCCCAGTAGGGCATCGGCGGCTTGCGGCCGACGAGTTCCTCGGCGCTGTAGCCGACCATCCGGCAGAAGGCCGGATTCACGTAGATCATCCGCCCCTCCAGGTCGCGGGCACGCAGGCCGGTGAGCAGCGAGTCCTCCATCGCGCGGCGGAAGGCGTATTCCTCGCGCAGGGCCAGCTCGGCCGCCTGGCGGCGCACCATGTGCCGGCGCAGCTGCCAGACGCTCCAGATGACGCCGGCGGCCAGCAGCGCGATGGCGCCGCCCAGCAGCACCGCCACCCAGCGCACCTCGGCCCGATAGGGCTTGACCTGCAGGGTCACGCCGCGGCCGGGTGGATCGAGCGGGATGGTGTACTCGAGACTGGTGGCCTGGGCGTCCACCTTTGACTTGGAGACGATCTCACGGCCGGTCTGGTCAAACACGCTCAGCTCGTAGCGCTCCGAGAACCACCAGGGCACCTCGCGGGTGACCAGGTCGCGCAGGGAGTGGATGCCGACCACCACGCCGGCGAACTCGCTGCCCTCGTAGTAGGGCACGTAGAGGGCGAAGCGCACATCCTGGTCGATGGCCTCGAAGACCGGCCCGAATACTGCCCGCCCGCTCGCCGCCGCGAGGCGGAACATGGCCTGCGACGGCAGTTCGACGGCCAGCGCGCCGCCCGAGGGCATCACGTCGAGGCGTGGCATCGCGCCGCCGACGGTGCCGTCCGGCCGCATCCAGATCACCTGGACGACCGGGTTGCCGGGCTGGATCAGGCGGCCCGCCCGGGCCGCCGCGGTGTAGCTGATCTGCTCCGACCGGAGCAGCTCGGGGCCGAGCTCGGCCAGCAGGTCGGCGTTCTTCTCGAGCTGGAAGCGCAGGTTCTGCTCGATCCAGAGCACGTCGCTGATCAGCGTGGCCCGCTGATCCTCCAGGTCGTTGGTACGCACCAGCCACACCAGCGACACCATCGCGCCGACGAAGAGCGCCAGGAGGAGATAGGGCAGTCGCCAGCGCCAGGCTGCCGGCTGGGGCAGGCCGACCGTGGTGGCGGGCGTCATGGTGGCGGGACGGCGTGGTTCTGGGGGGGCGGGTGGTCGGTCATGGGTTTCCTCTTCGGCACGGGCTCGGCAGATCGTCCCGATTCTAGAAGCTCGGCCGCTGCCTCGCGAGCCCGGCGAACGGTGGGTTCGAGCCGCGCGTGACCATTGCGTATCATGGAGGCGGAGACAGACGGAAGCCTTGATGAGACACCTGATAGCTGCCCTCGGCCTCGCGCTGGTCGCCGTCGCGGCCGGCGCGGCGGAGCCGATCATCCTCAAGTTCAGTCACGTGGTGGCCATCGGCACGCCAAAGGGCAAGGCTGCCCAGCGCTTCAAGGAGCTGGCCGAGAAATACACCGGCGGCGCGATTCGGGTCGAGGTCTATCCCGACAGCTCGCTCTACAAGGACAAGGAAGAGTTCGAGGCGCTGCAACTGGGCGCGGTGCAGATGATCGCCCCGTCGCTGGCCAAGTTCAGCCCGCTGGGCATCCGCAGCTTCGAGGTCTTCGATCTGCCTTTCCTGTTCGACAACGAGGCCGAGCTGCACCGGGTCACCAACGGGCCGGTCGGAGAGGCCCTGCTCGAGTCGCTCGAGTCCCGCGGTATCAAGGGGCTGGCCTTCTGGGACAACGGCTTCAAGTCGTTCTCGGCCAACCGGCCGATCCGCCGGCCGGGCGACCTGAAAGGGCTGCGGATGCGCATCCAGTCGTCCCAGACCCTCTACGAGCAGATGCGGGTGCTGGGCGCGCAGCCGGAGGTGATGGGCTTCTCCGAGGTCTATCAGGCGCTCAAGGCCGGCGTGGTGGACGGCACCGAGAATCCCCACTCCAACCTGTTCACCCAGCACATGGACGAGGTGCAGTCCCACGTCACCGTCTCCCGCCATGGCTACCTCGGCTACGCGGTACTGACCAACCTGCGCTTCTGGGAGTCGCTGCCTGGCGATCTTCGCGACGGGCTCGAGCGGGCGATGGTCGATGCGACGCGCTACGCCAACAGCATCGCGGCGGAGGAGAACGAGCGGGCCATCGAGCGCGTGCGGGCGGCGGGCAACGCGGAGGTCTATGAGCTGACGGCGGAAGAGCGCGAAGCGTTCCGCCAGGCCCTGTTGCCGGTTCACCGGGCCATGGCCGGGCGGATCGGGCGATCCCTGGTCGAGGCGGTCTATGAGGCGACCGGCTTCGACCCCGACGGAAACTGATCTCCACCGCCTTTGCGCAAATTCTGTTGCAGCAATTAAGTTACTGTTTTGGCGAATGTTTTATAGCGGAACTCCACAATGGTTCCGCGATTTGCGAGTTCCCATACTCCTCGCCGTCAACGGACCTATCCGCTGACGTTCCGGATTCGAACCGAATCCACCCGAGGAGGAGTAGGACACATGAAGATTCGCGCAGCGCTCGCCGCATTGCTGGCGACCGGACTGGTTGCGCTGGCCCAGGCGGCCGAGCCGGTGGTGATCAAGTTCAGCCACGTGGTGGCGGATGACACGCCGAAAGGCAAGGGCGCGGCCAGGTTCAAGGAACTGGCGGAGCAATACACCCAGGGCGCCGTGAAGGTCGAGGTGTACGCCAACAGCACGCTGTACAAGGACAAGGAGGAGATGGAGGCGCTGCAGCTTGGCGCCGTGCAGATGATCGCCCCGTCGCTGGCCAAGTTCGGTCCGCTGGGCGTGAAGACCTTCGAAGTCTTCGACCTGCCCTACATCTTCGACACCGCCGCCGACCTGCACAAGGTCACCGCCGGCCCCCTCGGCAAGAAGATGCTCGCCTCCCTCGAGCCCAAGGGCATCAAGGGCCTGGCCTTCTGGGACAACGGCTTCAAGTCGTTCTCCGCCAACCGCCCGCTGCGCGCCCCGGCCGACTTCAAGGGCCTCAAGCTGCGCATCCAGTCTTCCAAGGTGCTCGAGGCGCAGATGCGCGCGCTCGGGGCCCTGCCGCAGGTGATGGCCTTCTCCGAGGTCTACCAGGCGCTGCAGACCGGCGTCGTCGATGGCACCGAGAACCCGCACTCCAACCTCTACACCCAGAAGATGCACGAGGTGCAGAAGCACGTGACCCTGTCGGATCACGGCTATCTCGGCTACGGCGTGATCACCAACAGGAAATTCTGGGAAGGGCTGGATCCCACGCTGCGTGGGCAGCTCGAGAAGGCCCTGGCTGACGCCACCGAGTTCGCCAACGGCATCGCGCAGGAAGAGAACCAGAAGGCGATCG
Organism: Rhodocyclaceae bacterium; assembly: GCA_020445665.1. Lineage (GTDB taxonomy): Bacteria > Pseudomonadota > Gammaproteobacteria > Burkholderiales > Rhodocyclaceae > Cognatazoarcus. The sequence goes on along the minus strand of JAGRGD010000051.1, from coordinate 28,688 downwards.
ACGCGGTCCGGGCCTCCGGCAAGACCGAGGTGTACGCCCTGACCGCCGACGAGCGCAAGGCGCTCAAGAAGGCACTGCTGCCGGTGCACGAAGAGATGGCCTCGAGGATCGGCAAGGAAACCATCGAGGCCGTGTATCAGGAAACCGGCTTCGATCCCTCGAAATTCTGATGGCTGGAGGCGATCTGCGCCTCCGCGCCTGACCGCCCTGGAGGCCAGCACTGCTGGCCTCTTTTCATGGGCGGACGACGGGACGCCTGCCCGCGAGCGGGGCGTCCCGACGGGTCCGCGGTCGCCGCCCCGGTGGGGGCGGATGGCCGACGGCCCCCACTGGAGACCATCCATGCTGCTGAAACTGATTGACCGCCTGGAGGAGCTGATCATCTCCGTCCTGATCGCGGCGGCGACCCTGATCATCTTTGTTGCGGTGATTCACCGCTACGCCTCCGGCTGGGCTGTCCCGGGCCTGCAGGACTGGCTGCTGTCGCTCAACCTGAGCTGGGCCCAGGAGCTCTGCATCATCCTCTTCGTCTGGATGGCCAAGTTCGGTGCCGCCTATGGCGTGCGAACCGGCATCCACGTCGGGGTCGACGTGCTGATCAACACCCTGAAGGACCGGCCGCGCGCCGTCTTCATCCAGCTGGGCCTCTTCTGCGGCGTGCTGTTCACCGGCCTGATCGCTGTCTTCGGCGCGACCTTCGTGTGGGAGAACGGGATGGCCTACGAGACCCTGAGCTGGCTCGGCCGCGACGTGGGGGACCACTTCGAGGGGCCGATCACGCCGGATCTCGAGTGGCCGACCTGGATGGTCTATTCCGCCGTTCCGCTGGGCTCGGCCCTGATGTGCTTCCGCTTCCTGCAGGTGATGGTGCGCTTCGCCCGCAGCGGCGAGCTGCCCCACCACGCCGTGGCCCATGTGGAGGGTCTGGAGGACGAGGTGGTGGGCATCGGCGAGGCCATCGAGGCTGGCGAAGAGGTCGAGCATGCCCGCCACGGCATGAGCGACAGGGACCGGGCCCGCACCCGTCCTTCCGCGTCCCGCAAGGAGTAATGACGCATGAATACCCTCATCATTTTCGGCATGCTGATGGGCCTGATGGCCATCGGCATGCCGGTCGGCGTGGCCCTGGGCCTCACTGTGCTGACCTTCATGTTCGGCTTCACCAGCGTGCCGGTCGAGTCGGTCGCGCTGAAGATGTTCACCGGTATCGAGAAGTTCGAGATCATGGCCATCCCGTTCTTCATCCTGGCGGGCAACTTCCTCACCAGCGGCGGCGTGGCGCGGCGGATGATCAACTTCGCCACCGCCATGGTCGGCCACATCACCGGCGGCCTCGGCATGTCGGCCGTGCTCGCCTGCGCACTGTTCGCCGCGGTGTCGGGCTCGAGCCCGGCGACGGTGGTGGCGATCGGCTCGATCCTGATTCCGGCGATGATCAAGCAGGGCTTCTCGTTGCGCTTCGCCGCGGGCACCGTGGCCTCGGCCGGCGGCCTGGGCATCCTGATCCCGCCCTCGATCGTGATGGTGATGTACGCGGTCACCACCAACGCGTCAATCGGCGCGCTCTTCATGGCGGGCGTGGTGCCCGGCCTGCTGCTCGCCTTCATGCTCGGCCTGGCCACCTGGTGGCAGGCGAGGAAGCATGGCTTCCCGCGCCAGCCGAAGGAGACCTGGCGCACCCGCCTGCGCTACTTCCGCGAAGCGGTGTGGGGGCTGCTGCTGATCGTGGTGGTGATGGGCGGCATCTATTCCGGCGTGTTCACCGCCACCGAGGCGGCCGCGATGAGCGCGGTCTACGCCTTCGTGATCGCGATGTTCGTCTATCGGGACCTGAGCTGGCGCCACATCCCGAAGGTGCTGCTCGACTCGGCCAACATGTCGTCGATGCTCCTGTTCATCATTGCCAGCGCGGTGCTGTTCTCCTTCATCCTGACCTCGGAGCAGATCCCGCAGCGGATGGCGGAGATGATCGTCTCGAGCGGCCTGGGTCCGGTCGGCTTCCTGGTGGTGGTGAACATCCTGCTGCTGCTCGCGGGGAACATCATGGAGCCGTCCTCGATCATCCTGATCCTCGCGCCGATCCTGTTCCCGGTCGCGGTGGCGCTGGGAATCGACCCGATCCACTTTGGAGTGATCGTGACGGTCAACATGGAGATCGGCATGATCACGCCTCCGGTGGGGCTCAACCTGTTCGTCGCCAGCGGCATCACCCGGGCCGGCATGACCGAGATGACCCTCGCCGTCCTGCCATGGCTCTACACGATGCTGGTCTTCCTGGTGCTGATCACCTACGTGCCCTCGATCTCGCTGGCCCTGCCGCGCGCCCTCGGGATGATGTAGGCCGCCGCGTCGACAGGCCCCCGATCCGATGCCCGGCCGCGCGCCGGGCATCGTCACGCGGGGGATCAGCGACACGCTTTGCTGCTAAACTAGCGCGTTGCGCTGCACGGCAGCTTTTTTTCTCCGGAGTTTCATTCATGGCAATCCAACGTACCCTTTCCATCATCAAGCCCGACGCCGTGGCCAAGAACGTCATCGGCCAGATCTACCAGCGCTTCGAGCAGGGCGGACTGAAGGTCATCGCCGCCAAGATGGCGCACCTCTCCGCCCAGGAGGCCGGCCAGTTCTACGCCGTGCACAAGGAGCGCCCCTTCTTCAAGGATCTGGTCGAGTTCATGACCTCCGGCCCGGTCATGATCCAGGTGCTCGAGGGTGAGAACGCGATCGCCAAGAACCGCGAGCTGATGGGCGCGACCAACCCCAAGGAAGCCGCGCCGGGCACCATCCGCGCCGACTTCGCCGAGTCGATCGACGCAAATGCCGTGCATGGTTCGGATGCCCCCGAGACGGCCGCCGTGGAAGTGGCTTTCTTCTTCCCGGGCATGAACGTCTATTCGCGCTGATCCGGGCGCGAGGCAACACGCCAAGGCGGCCGGCCGCCCGCTCACGCGGGAAGGCCGGTTGCCGTTTCTGAAGTCATGAACACCAAGCCGGTCAATCTGCTCGACTACGACGTGGATGCCCTCGTCGACTGGTTCGCCGCCCAGGGCGAGAAGCCCTTCCGCGCGCGCCAGGTGATGCGCTGGCTGCACCGCGAGGGTTGTACCGATTTCGGGGCGATGACGAACGTGGCGAAGAGCCTTCGGGCCCGCCTGTCGGAGATCGCCTGCGTGACGCCGCCGACACCGATTTCGGACAAGGTCTCGTCCGACGGTACCCGCAAGTGGCTGCTCGACGTGGGGAGCGGCAACGCCGTCGAAACCGTATTCATTCCCGAAGTCCGCCGCGGCACCCTGTGCGTCTCGTCCCAGGCCGGTTGCGCCCTCGACTGCGCTTTCTGTTCCACCGGCAAGCAGGGTTTCAACCGGAACCTCTCTGCCGCCGAGATCATCGGCCAGCTGTGGCTCGCCAATCGCCTGCTGGGCGGCGACGCCGATGGCGAACGCGTCGTCAGCAACGTGGTCATGATGGGCATGGGCGAACCGCTCGCGAACTTCGACAACGTTGTCACCGCGCTGCGCCTGATGCTCGACGACCACGCCTATGGTCTCTCGCGCCGGCGCGTGACGGTATCGACCTCGGGTATCGTGCCGGCCATGGACCGGCTGCGCGATGAGTGCCCGGTGGCGCTCGCCGTGTCGCTGCATGCCGCCAACGATGCCCTGCGGGACCGGCTGGTGCCGATCAACACCAAATACCCGCTGAAGGACCTGCTGGCGGCCTGCAACCGCTATCTCGATCGCGCGCCGCGGGATTTCGTGACCTTCGAGTACGTCATGCTCGACGGGGTGAATGACAGCGAGCGCGACGCCCGTGACCTGGTGGCGATTGCCCGCGAGGTCTCGTGCAAATACAACCTGATCCCGTTCAATCCGTTCCCCGGCTCGCCCTTCCGGCGCAGCCCTGCCGAGCGGATCCGGCGCTTCGCGTCAATTCTGGCTGAGGCCGGCATCGTCGCAACGACGCGCAAGACGCGCGGTGACGACGTTGATGCGGCTTGCGGCCAGCTGGCCGGCAAGGTACTCGACAAGACACGGCGAACCGTTCGCCTGGTGGAGGACACCCGATGAGGTACTTACCGCTCCTGCTCACGTGTGGCCTGCTCGCGGCCTGCGCCGGTGTGCCGCTGGGGCAGGGTGCCGCCCAGCGCCCGGTCTCGGAGCAGCCGTCCACCACCGATGCCCGCGCCGCGGCCAAGATCCATGTCGAACTCGGCGCCGCTTATTTCCAGTCCGGCCGCTACGGCGTGGCGCTCGACGAGGCGCGCACGGCCCAGGCGATCGATCCCGGCTATGCGCCGGCCTACCACCTCTTCGGTCAGGTCTACATGTACCTGGACGATGCGGACAGCGCCCGCAGGAACTTCGAGCAGGCTTCGCGGCTGGCCCCGGGCGACCCGGAGATCAACAACACCTACGGCTGGTTCCTGTGCGCCACCGGCCAGGAGCAGGCAGGTATCGAGCGCCTGACGGCGGCCACCCGCAATCCCTACTACAAGACGCCGACCCGCCCGTACACCAACCTCGGCCTGTGCTATCTCCGGCTCGGAGACGACACGGCCGCCGAGGGCCAGTTCATTCGCGCCGCCCAGAGCGACCCGACGAACGCCCGTGCGCGCTACCATCTGGCGTCCATCGCCTATCGGCGCGGCGCCTACGAGGCGGCCCAGAACTACATCAACGAAGTCCATGACATCGCCGACCCGGCGCCGGATTCGCTGATGCTGGGCATCCGTATCGCGCGCCAGACCGGCAATGTCGGCAACGAGCAGGCCTACGCGTCGCAACTGAAGTCGCGTTATCCGACCTCCCGCGAATACGAGCAATACAGCAAGGGGCAGTTCGAGTGAGCGAGCAGATCGACGACCAGCAAGGTGTGGTGGAAGAGGCTGAGTTCACGACCGTCGGCGCCCACCTCCGGATGGCACGGGAGGCCCGTGGGCTGACCGTCGGCGATGTGGCGTTTTCCCTCAAGCTCAACCCGCGCCAGGTGGAGGCCCTTGAGACCGACCGCTTCGACCTGCTGCCTGGCCGCGCCTTCGCACGCGGCTTCCTGAAGAACTACGCCCGCTATCTGGAGCTGGACCCGCAACCGCTGCTGGATGCCATCGAACAGGCTGACGGGGTCGGCGCGATGGAACTGTCGCCGGTCTCCAACGCCCAGGGGACCATGCCCTCGCCCGATGCCCGTTTGCGTCCATCCGTCTTCCCGGCCGCCCTGGTGGCTCTGGCATTGGTCGTGGTGGTGGCCGCCGGCTGGTATTTCGACTGGTTCCAGCAGCCGGAGATCGTTGCCGAGGCACCGGAAGCCGCCATTACGCGCGACAATCCGGCCTTCAGTGCGCCGGCCGTGGCACCTCCGCTGCAGGGGATCCCCGCGGCGGTCGAAGTACTGCCGGCCCAACCGGTGGTGCAGGTGCCGGCAGAGTCGCCTGCCCAGGAGAGCGCCCCCGATGGCGCCGCCGCCACGCCGCCGTCCGAGGGCACGATACCGGCCGACGGAATGGTCACAGGCGGCACCGACGCGCCCGCGCCTGCCCCGGATGCGGCGACCGGGAATGCCGCCGAACCGACGATACCGCCGGCGGAGCCTGCACCCCGGAGTGAGGCAACCGAGAGCGCGGCACCGGCGAGTGACCGGACCGCCGCCGGGGCACCGGCCCTGCCGGCGACCGAAACGCGTGTGGCCGGGCAGAAGAGCCTGGTGTTCCGGTTCGGCGACGACGCCTGGGTTGAGGTCAAGGATGGTTCCGGGCGGATCATCATGTCGCGCATCGGCAAGAGCGGCACGGTCGAGGAACTCCAGGGCAAGCCGCCGTTTTCGCTGGTCATCGGCAACGCGGCGAAGGTCACGCTGCAACACGAGGGCGAGGCGGTGGATCTGGCGCCCCACACCCGCGTCAGCGTCGCGCGGCTCACGCTGGAGTGATCGCCGGATGAATCCGCTCGAGCCCCTCTGCGCGGCAGCCCGGCCGCGACATGCCACCCGCTCCGTGACGGTCGGCGGGGTGCGCATCGGCGCCGACGCGCCGATTGTCGTGCAGTCGATGACCAATACCGACACGGCCGACGTGATCCGCACCGCGATCCAGATCGCCGAACTGGCGCGGGCCGGGTCGGAACTGGTGCGCATCACCGTCAATAACGAGGACGCGGCCCGCGCCGTGCCGGAAATCCGCGAACAACTGGCGCGGATGAACGTGGAGGTGCCGATCATCGGTGACTTCCACTACAACGGCCACCGCCTGCTTTCCGAGCATCCGGCCTGCGCCGAAGCGCTGGCGAAGTTCCGCATCAACCCGGGCAACGTTGGCGCCGGTGCCCGCCGTGACACCCAGTTCGCCGATATCGTCGAGATCGCCTGCCGCTACGACAAGCCGGTGCGCATCGGTGTGAACTGGGGCAGCCTGGACCAGAGCGTCCTTGCGCGGATCATGGACGAGAACGCCGGCCGCGCCGAACCCTACGACGCGGGTACCGTGATGCGCGAGGCGCTGGTGACCTCGGCCCTCGAGTCGGCCCGCAAGGCCGAAGAGATCGGCCTGCCGGGCGACCGCATCATCCTGTCGGCCAAGGTTTCGTCGGTACAGGACCTGATCGCCGTCTATCGGGATCTGGCGCGGCGCTGCGACTACCCGCTTCACCTCGGCCTGACCGAGGCCGGCATGGGCTCGAAGGGCATCGTCGCTTCGACCGCCGCGCTGGCGGTGCTGCTGCAGGAAGGCATCGGCGACACGATCCGGGTCTCCCTGACCCCGGAGCCCAACGGCAGCCGGTCGCAGGAAGTCGTCGTCGCCCAGGAGATCCTGCAGACCATGGGGCTGCGTGCCTTTACGCCGATGGTCACCGCCTGCCCGGGCTGCGGGCGAACCACCAGTACCTTCTTCCAGGAACTGGCTGCCGACGTGCAGGGCTTCGTGCGCACCAACATGCCCCGCTGGCGCGAGACCTACGACGGCGTCGAGAACCTGACCCTGGCGGTGATGGGCTGCGTTGTGAACGGGCCGGGCGAGAGCAAGCACGCCAACATCGGCATTTCGCTGCCCGGCACCGGTGAGACGCCGGCCGCGCCGGTCTTCGAGGACGGGGTCAAGACCGTGACCCTGCGCGGCGAGGGCATCGCCACCGAATTCAAGAGCATCATCGAGCGCTACGTGGCCCGCAGTTACCCGGAGAAGGGGCGGGCCGCCGACGCGCAGGAGCCAGCACAAGCATCATGAGCCAGACCCTTCAGGCCGTGCGCGGCATGAACGACATCCTGCCCGAAGAGGCCGAGACCTGGGAGCAATTCGAGGAGAGCATCCGCGACTGGCTCAAGGCCTATGGCTATCGCCCGATCCGCATGCCGCTGGTCGAGCCCACGCCGCTCTTCAAGCGCGCCATTGGCGAGGTGACCGACATCGTCGAGAAGGAAATGTATTCCTTCGAGGATGCACTTAACGGCGAGCACCTGACCTTGCGGCCCGAGGGCACGGCCTCGTGCGTGCGCGCGGCGATCCAGCACAAGCTCCTGCATGCCGGACCCCAGCGGCTGTACTACTACGGACCGATGTATCGACACGAGCGACCGCAGAAGGGACGATACCGTCAGTTCCATCAGATTGGCGTCGAGGCCCTCGGTCATGCCGGTCCGGATATCGACGCGGAACTGATCCTGATGTGTGCCCGGCTGTGGGACGACCTGGGCCTCGAGGACGTGCGCCTGGAGCTCAACTCGCTCGGCAGCAGCGATGAGCGGGCCGCCCATCGCCAGGCCCTGATCGCCTACCTCGAAGCCCATCGCGACCAGCTCGACGAGGACGCTCAGCGGCGGCTCTACAGCAATCCGCTGCGCATCCTCGACACCAAGAACCCGGATCTTCAGGCCCTGGTCGAGGCTGCGCCGAAGCTGATCGACTTCCTCGGTGACGAATCGCTCGCCCACTTCGAGGCTGTCCAGCAGGTGTTGCGCGACGCGGGGCAGCCGTTCCGTGTAAACCCCCGGCTGGTGCGCGGTCTCGACTACTACAACCGGACCGTGTTCGAGTGGGTGACCGACAGCCTCGGCGCGCAGGGGACGATCTGCGCCGGCGGGCGCTACGATGGCCTGATCGAGCAACTCGGCGGCAAGCCGGCCCCCGCGGCGGGCTTCGCCATGGGCGTGGAGCGTATCCTCGCACTGTGGCGCGATGCGGGCGGCGTGGCGGAAGCTGCGGTGCCGGACGCCTACGTGGTGCATCAGGGCGAGGCGGCCGGTCGCCTGGCGTTCCGGGTTGCGGAAACCTTGCGAGGGCACGGTTTCGCCGTGCTGATGCACTGTGGTGGCGGCAGCTTCAAGTCGCAGATGAAGAAGGCGGATGCCAGCGGCGCCCCGGTGGCCCTCGTCATCGGCGAGGACGAGGCGGCCGCCGCCGAGGTGAGCTTCAAGCCGATGCGCGGTGGCGACCAGCGTCGGATTGGATTGGACGAACTGGCCAGTGAACTGGCCGAACAACTCTTTGCAGCGGATGGTGACGATGGCGGCGTATGACCTCGAGGAACAGGAACAGATCTCCGAACTGAAGGCCTGGTGGGAGGAGAACGGAACCAAGACGATCGCGCTGGTCGTGATCGTGCTGGGCAGTGTCTTTGGCTGGAACGGCTGGAAGTCCTATCAGTACAACCAGGCCGGAGAGGCCTCGGCGCTGTACGGCGTGGTGATGAAGGCCGGAGGCGAGGGCAATGCCCAGCAGGCGCGTGAGGCTGCCGGGCGCATCCTGCAAGGCTATGACGGCACGGCCTATGCCTATCTCGGCGCCCTGGCGGCGAGCAAGGTGCAGGCGCGCGCGGATGAGCCGAAGAACGCCGAGACGCAGCTGCGCTGGGTCATCGAGCACGCGCCGGAAGCGTCGGTGCGAGACATCGCGCGTCTGCGACTGGCCGCGGTGCAGCTCGATACGGGCGACGCGTCTGCCGCCCTCGCGACCCTCTCGGTGCAGCCGGTGGCGGAACTCGCGGCCGGCTTTGCCGACCTGCGGGGCGACGCCTTGCTGGTCGACGGCAAGACCGACGAGGCCCGCCAGGCCTATGAGCAGGCGCTCGCTGCGCTGGCGGCAGGCGGTGCGGGCAATCCCTACCGGGAGATCATCCAGGTCAAGCTGGAGTCGCTCGGGGGTGCCAAGTGAGGCTCGGACGGCTCCTGACGCTGATTGCCCTTGCGGGCGGCGTCGCTGCCTGCGGCAGTCTCGGCTCGTCGAAGGACCTGACCCCGCTCCCCGCCTTTGTCGAAGGTGCGCGCCTGGGGCAGGACTGGCGGCAGAGCCTTTCCGGCTCGCCGGTGTATCGCCTCTCGCCCGCCGTGGTGGCGGCCGACTCAGTGGTTGTGGCCGGTATTGACGGCACGGTCGAGCGCCTCGACGGCGGGCGGTCGGTGTGGCGCAGCGACCTCGCAAAGCCCATTGCCGCCGGTGTCGGGAGTGATGGACGTCTTGCCGTCGTGGTCGCCCAGGATGGCGAGGCCGTGGCCTTCGATGTCGCGGATGGCAGCGAGAAGTGGCGCGCCCAGGTAGGGGCCGAAGTGCTCGCGGCGCCCGCCGTGACCGGCATCGCGATCGCGGTTCGCGCTTCGGACAGCCGTATCTTTGGCCTCTCGCCCCAGGACGGGCACCGCATGTGGACGTATCGCCGGCCAACCCCGGCCCTGTCGATGCGCGGCCAGACCGGCATGCTGACCGAAGACAACGTCGCGGTAACCGGCTTCCCCGGCGGCAAGATGGTCGCCATCAACCTCGCCAATGGCGGTGCGATCTGGGAGCTGACGGTCGCCCTGCCGCGTGGTACGACAGAGATCGAGCGCCTTGCCGACGTGGTCGGCACGCCACTCCTGCAGGCGCAGCGCCTCTGTGCAGCGGCCTTCCAGGGGCGGCTGGCCTGCTTCGACGCGACCAACGGCAACCTGGTGTGGTCGCGCGACATCTCCAGTGCGGTCGGCATTGGCCAGGGCGGCGGCGAGATCTTCATCACCGACGAATCCGGCGCGATCCATGCCCTCGACGGTTCGAACGGCGCCAGCATCTGGAAGCAGGACAAGCTCGCCGGGCGCCTGCCGGGGCGGCCGCTGGTCATCGGCCGCTACGTGGTGGTGACCGATGCCGAAGGCTATGTCTCCGTCCTGCATCGCGAGGATGGCGCGCTGGTGGCCCGAGCCGAGACCGATGGCAGCGAAATGACCGGTCCGCCCGCCCCGTTGGATGACGACAGCTTCGTCGTGCAGTCCGTCAAGGGCGGCGTCTTCGGCTTCACCGTGAACTGAGCGGACGCTTCTTCGTGAAACCCACCCTTGTGCTCGTCGGGCGGCCGAATGTCGGCAAGTCGACCCTGTTCAATCGTCTGACCCGCAGCCGGGATGCCCTCGTGGCCGATCAGCCCGGCCTGACCCGCGACCGCCACTACGGCATCGGTCGGGTCGGGATGCGGGATTACCTCGTCGTCGACACGGCGGGATTCGATCCGGTCGCCAAGGACGGGATCATGCACGAGATGGCGCGGCAGGCCGAGCAGGCCATCGCCGAGGCCGACGTGCTGCTCTTCCTGGTGGACGGCCGCAGTGGCCTGTCACCCCACGATGAGGAGATCGCCGTCTTCCTCAGACGCTGCGACCGCCCGGTGCGCCTGGTCGTGAACAAGGCGGAAGGGCTCGACCGGGGTGTCGCCTCGGCGGAGTTCCATGCCCTGGGCCTCGGTGCGCCGCTGACCATCTCGGCGGCCCATGGCGACGGCGTGCGTCCGCTCATGGACGAGGTGCTCTCCGCCTTCCCCGACGAAGCGGGGGACGATGAGGAGGAGGCCGGGCGGGGGCCCAGGGTCGCCATCGTCGGTCGGCCGAACGTCGGCAAGTCCACGATGATCAACACCCTGCTTGGCGAGGAGCGGGTGATCGCCTTCGACATGCCGGGCACCACCCGCGACGCGATCTCGATTCCGTTCGAGCGGGGCGGGCGGCAGTACACCCTGATCGACACCGCCGGCCTGCGCCGGCGCGGCAAGGTCTTCGAGTCGATCGAGAAGTTCTCGGTGGTCAAGACCCTTCAGGCCATCGAGCAGGCCAACGTGGTGGTGCTGGTGCTCGACGCGAGCCAGGACATCGCCGACCAGGATGCCCACATCGCCGGCTTCGTGCTGGATACCGGCCGCGCCCTGGTGGTGGCTGTGAACAAGTGGGATGACGTGGACGAATACCGTCGCGACCGGATCAAGCAGGACCTGGCGCGCAAGCTGCCGTTCCTGGGCTTCGCGCGCTTCCACTACGTCTCGGCGCTCAAGCGCCAGGGCATCGGCGGCGTCCTCAAGTCGGTGGATGGCGCCTTCGCCGCGGCGATGGCGAAAATGTCCACCCCGCGCCTGACCCGCACGCTGCTCGACGCGGTCAGCCGCCAGCAGCCACCGCGACATGGCCAGTTCCGCCCCAAGCTGCGCTATGCCCACCAGGGGGGCAGCAACCCGCCGGTGATCGTCGTGCACGGCAACGCCCTCGACCACGTCCCGGCGGCCTACGTGAGATATCTTGAGAGAACCTTCCAGGAGGCGTTCAAGCTGCAGGGCACGCCTTTGCGGATACAATTCAAGAGCACGCGAAACCCTTACGCCGACAAGACATAGATCCACACCCCGAAGGTGGCGCGAGCCCAGCCGCACCATGTGGCAGTGCAGCGCATAATCCTTTAGATTAGTCAGACACATACCAAGAGGTCCATACAAGATGAGCAATAAGGGGCAACTCCTCCAAGACCCGTTCCTCAACACGCTGAGAAGAGAGCACATCCCGGTTTCCATCTATCTGGTCAACGGCATCAAGCTGCAGGGCCAGATCGAGTCGTTCGACCAGTACGTCGTCCTCCTCAAGAACACCGTCACGCAGATGGTGTACAAGCACGCCATTTCCACCGTGGTGCCTGCGCGCCCGGTCAACTTCCAGCACGACCAGGGTGACGGCAACTGAGGCTTCATGGGCCGGGGCACCCGAGCGTGCCCCGATGACATCCGATGTTTGAACGCCCTGCCGCGGGCAACCGTGTCGTTGTCGTCCAGCTCGACTTCGGGCAGGGAGCAGTCCAGGAGCGACTGTCGGAGGCCGGCCTGCTGGTGAGCAGTGCGGGTGCCGAGGTGGTGGCTACCGTCCGGGGGCGCCGTCGCGCACCCGATCCGGCTCTCTTCGCCGGACGGGGAAAGGTCGCCGAGATCGCCTCGGCGGTTCTGGCCGAGTCCGCCGACGTGGTGATCTTCAACCACGAGCTGTCCGCCGGGCAGCAGCGCAACCTCGAGCGCGAACTCCAGTGCCGGGTGGTGGACCGCAACACGCTGATCCTCGACATCTTCGCCCTGCGGGCCAAGAGTCACGAAGGCAAGCTGCAGGTCGAGCTGGCCCAGCTCGAGCATCTGTCGACCCGGCTCGTGCGGGGCTGGACCCACCTGGAGCGTCAGAAGGGCGGTATCGGCCTGCGCGGACCGGGCGAGAAGCAGCTGGAAACCGACCGCCGGCTGCTTGGCCAGCGGGTCAAGATGCTGAAGTCGCGACTCAAGTCGCTGGAGAGGCAGCGCAAGGTGCGTCGCCGCGCGCGGGAGCGGAGCGACCTGATGACGGTTTCCCTGGTCGGCTACACCAATGCCGGCAAGTCCACCCTCTTCAATGCGGTCACGAAAGCCGGCGCCTATGCCGCCGACCAGCTCTTCGCGACCCTCGATACGACCAGTCGGCGGCTTTATCTGGGCGATGCAGGGAACGCAGTCCTGTCTGACACGGTCGGATTCATCCGTGACCTGCCGCATTCGCTCGTCGCCGCCTTCCACGCCACGCTCGAGGAGACCGCCAGTGCGGATCTCCTCCTGCATGTGGTGGATTCGGCCAGTGAGGATCGGGATGCGCAGATCGCCGCCGTGAATGCGGTGCTGGAGGAAATCGGAGCGGGGGAGATCCCCCAGATTCTGGTGTGGAACAAGATCGACCTGACCCACGCCGAGCCGGCAGTCGAGCGGGATGACTGTGGTACCATACGCCGCGTTTTTTTGAGCGCGCGCGGCGGGCTCGGGCTCGATCTGCTGCGCCAGGCGCTGTCCGAATGGGCGCTCGCCCGGCCCGGGCGAGCCCAATCCGATCCTGATGACATGACGACTTCGCTGTTGGCCGATTTCGGCTGACGGCCATGCAATAACGGGCCTATATATGTCGCTAAACGATCCGCGCTGGGGTAACCAGGGGAATGATCGAGACCGGGAGGGGAATAACCAGGGCCCCCCCGACCTGGAAGAAATTGTCCGCGACCTCAGTCGGAAGTGGAACGGTCTGTTCGGCCGCAAGCGTCCATCGGGTGGAGGCGGCGGCGGCAGCGACGGCGGAGGCAACTTCAACTTCCGCATCTTCGGTAGCGGGCTCGGCATCCTGCTGGCGATCGGCGCCCTCGTCTGGCTGGCCAGCGGTTTCTACATCGTCGATGCGAGCCAGCGCGGCGTCGAACTGCGCTTCGGCAAGTATTCCGAGACGACCCTGCCGGGCCTGCAATGGCGCTGGCCCTATCCGATCGACACGCACGAGCTGGTCAACCTCACGAGCGTGAGGACCGTCGAGGTGGGCTACCGGGGCGCCGCGAGGAACACGATCCTCAAGGAAGCCCTGATGCTCACCGACGACGAGAACATCATCAACATCCAGTTCGCGGTGCAGTACATCCTCAACGATCCCGAGAACTACCTGTTCAACACCCGGGAGCCGGACGAGGCGGTGATCCAGGCGGCCGAGACGGCGATGCGCGAGATCGTCGGCAAGAGCAAGATGGACTTCGTTCTTTACGAGGGCCGCGAGGAGATCGCCTCGACCGCCCATTCCCTGATGCAGTCCATCCTCGACCGCTATGGCACCGGCATCCAGATCAGCAAGGTGACGATGCAGAACGCCCAGCCGCCGGAGCAGGTGCAGGCCGCCTTCGACGATGCGGTCAAGGCCGGCCAGGATCTGGAGCGCCAGCGCAACGAAGGCCAGGCCTATGCCAACGACGTGATCCCGAAGGCGCGTGGTACCGCGTCCCGACTGGGTCAGGAAGCCGAGGGCTACCGTTCGCGGGTGATCTCCCAGGCCCAGGGTGACGCCAGCCGCTTCGAGCAGGTGCTGTCCGAGTACAGCAAGGCGCCCAAGGTGACCCGTGAGCGCATGTACATCGAGACGATGCAGCAGGTCTTCACGAACACCTCGAAGATCGTCGTCGACGCCAAGAGCAACAGCAACCTGCTGTTCCTGCCCCTCGACAAGCTGATCGAGCAGACGGGTACGAGTGGCGCCACCTCCGGCGGCTCGAGTGACCCGAGGCCACCGATCGTGGTGCCCCCGGACACCAGCACCCGGGCGCCGACCAGTGATTTCCGTGATCGCGATGCGATGCGCAACCGCAGTGGAGGCCGATGATGCGTGACAAGCTTTCCGTCTTCGTGGGCATCGTCCTGTTCGGTCTGGTGCTCCTGTCCATGTCGGTGTTCACCGTGGACCAGCGCCAGTACGCCCTGGTGTTCCAGCTCGGTGAGATCAAGAGCGTGATCCGCGAGCCCGGCCTCAACTTCAAGTGGCCGCTGGTCCAGAACGTGCGCTACTTCGACAAGCGCATCCTGACCATGGACACCCCGGAGCCCGAGCGCTTCATTACCTCCGAGAAGAAGAACGTCCTGGTGGACCTCTTCGTCAAGTGGCGGATCGACGACCCCGAGCTCTACTACATCTCGGTGCTGGGCGACGAGGCCCGGGCCGTGACCCGACTGCAGCAGACCGTCAATGCCGGTTTGCGGGAGGAGTTCGGCAAGCGCACGGTGCACGAGGTCGTCTCCGGCCAGCGTGACGCGATCATGGAAGAGATGCGCGAGAAGGCGGACCAGGATGCCCGCAAGATCGGTGTCCAGATCGTCGACGTCCGCCTCAAGCGGGTGGACCTGCCCCTCGAAGTGTCGGAGTCGGTCTATCGCCGGATGGAGGCAGAGCGCAAGCGCGTGGCCAACGAGCTGCGCTCTGAAGGTGCCGCCGCCGCCGAGAAGATCCGCGCCGATGCCGATCGTCAGCGCGAGGTGATCATCGCGGAGGCGTATCGCGAAGCCCAGCAGATCAAGGGTGACGGCGACGCCCAGGCGGCCTCCATCTATGCCTCCGCCTTCGGTCGCAACCCCGAGTTCTTCGCCTTCTATCGCAGCCAGGAGGCCTACCGCGAGAGCTTCGCCGGCAAGAGCGATGTGCTGGTCGTCGAACCCAGCAGCGACTTCTTCCGCTACCTGCGCAGCGCGACGGGGCAGCCCGCCAAGAGCACGGAGTGATGGCCGCCACGCTCATTACGGCGTTGGCACTGATGCTGGTCCTCGAAGGCATCCTCCCGCTTGTCGCGCCGACGCTCTGGCGCGACACCTTCAAACGTGTGATCGAACTCGCCGATGGTCAGATCCGCTTTCTGGGTCTGACCATGGTGCTGATCGGTCTGCTGCTTCTCTCCCTGCTTGGTTGACACTGCAATGCGCTGGGTACTGCCCGAAAACATCCAGGACGTCCTGCCTTCCGAAGCCCGCAAGCTGGAAAACCTGCGGCGCAGCCTGCTGGACGCCCTCCACCTGCGCGGTTACCAGCTCGTCGCGCCTCCGCTGCTCGAATACCTCGACTCCCTGCTGACCGGTGCAGGCGAGGACCTTGACCTGCGCACCTACAAGCTGGCAGACCAGCGTTCGGGGCGCACGCTCGGTCTGCGTGCCGACATGACGCCTCAGGTGGCACGGATCGACGCCCACCTGCTGAACCGCGGTGGCGTCACGCGCCTGTGCTATTGCGGCAGCGTGCTCCACAGTGAGCCGGCCTCGCTGACGGCGACCCGCGAGCCCCTGCAGCTCGGCGCCGAGATCTACGGTCACGCCGGGCTCGAGGCGGACATCGAGATCGTCCAGATGCTGGCCGACTCGCTCGACATCGCGGGCCTCGCGGCGAGCCGCATCGACCTGGGACACATGGGCATCTTCCGTGCCCTGGCGACGATGGCAGCCCTCGACAGCGAGCAGCAGCAGACCCTGTTCGCGCTGCTCCAGGCCAAGGACGTACCGACCCTGCAGGAGTTCCTGGCACCGGTTGCCGACGCGCCGCGTTCGGCCCTGCTGGCCTTGCCGGGGCTGTATGGCGACCGCACGGTGCTGGCCGAGGCCGCCCGGGTCCTGCCCGACGATGTGCGCGTGCGAGAGGCGCTGTCGGAGCTCGAGCGCCTGGCCGACGCCTTCGGCAACCTGCCGCTGGGCTTCGACCTGGCGGACCTCAGGGGCTATCACTATCACAGCGGGGTCGTGTTTGCGGCCTATTGCGGCAACTCACCGACGGCCATCGCGCTGGGCGGTCGCTACGACTACATCGGGGCGGCCTTCGGCCGGGGGCGTCCGGCCTCGGGCTTCAGCATGGACCTGCGTGAGCTGGCCCTGCGCACCGAGGTTCCCGAAGTGCCGGGCGCGGTGCTGGCGCCCGCGCAAGGCGCGCCGGGCCTGAAGGCGGCGGTGGCCGAGTTGCGCGCCGCTGGAGAGATCGTGGTGCCGGAACTGCCGGGCCACACTGTGACTAACTGGCAGGAGGCCGGCTGTGATCGGCGCCTGGTAATGTCGGATGGCGGCTGGAAGCTCGTGCCGCTCGATGGAGACTGAGCGGTATGGCAAAGAATGTGGTCGTGGTCGGCACCCAGTGGGGCGACGAAGGCAAGGGGAAGATCGTTGATTGGCTGACCGATCACGCCGAAGGCGTGGTCCGCTTTCAGGGCGGTCACAACGCGGGCCATACCCTGGTGATCGGCGCCAACGAATACAAGCTCAACCTGGTGCCGTCGGGCATCGTGCGCGAAGGCGTCAAGTGCTATATCGGCAACGGCGTGGTGCTCGACATCCACCATCTGCTGGCCGAGATCGACAGCCTCGAGTCGGGTGGCATCAGCGTCTCCGACCGCCTCCGCATCAGCCCGGGCTGCCCGGTGATCCTGGGTTGCCACACCGCCCTCGACCACGCCCGCGAAGCGGCCCGCTCGGCGGGCGACAAGATCGGCACCACCGGCAAGGGCATCGGCCCGACCTACGAAGACAAGGTCGCACGTCGTGCGCTGCGGGTCTACGACCTCTTCGATCCGGAGCGCTTCGCGGCCAAGCTCAAGGAAAACCTCGAGTACCACAACTTCGTGCTGACCCAGCACCTGGGCGCCGATCCGGTGGATTTCCAGACCGTCTTCGATCAGGCCATGGCCGACGCGGAGCGCATCAAGCCGATGGTCACCGACGTGTCGGCCGAGCTCTACGAAGTCAACAAGGCGGGCGGCAGCCTGCTCTTCGAGGGCGCCCAGGGCACCTTGCTCGACATCGACCACGGCACCTTCCCCTTCGTCACCTCGAGCAACTGCGTGGCCGGTCAGGCCGCCGCGGGCTCGGGTGTCGGTCCGGGGCGGCTTCACTACGTGCTGGGGATCACCAAGGCCTACTGCACTCGCGTTGGGGGCGGACCGTTCCCGACCGAGCTGGACATCGATAGCGATGGCACGCCGGGCAACCAGATGTCGGTCAAGGGCCGCGAGTTCGGCACCGTGACCGGCCGCAAGCGCCGTTGCGGCTGGCTTGATCTGGCGGCGCTGAAGCGCTCGATCATCATCAATGGCGTCTCGGGCCTGTGCATCACCAAGCTCGACGTGCTCGACGGCATGCGTGAGCTCAAGCTGTGTACCGGCTACATGCTGGACGGCCAGCGCATCGACCTGCTTCCGATGGGCGCCGACGAGGTCTCGCGGTGCGAGCCGATCCTCGAGTCGATGCCGGGCTGGTCAGGCACCACGTATGGCGCCCAGAAATGGGATGATCTGCCGTCTGAAGCGCGGGCCTACCTGCACCGCATCGAGGAGATCTGCGAGATCTCGATCGATGTGATCTCGACCGGCCCCGAGCGGGACGAGACGATCCTCAAGCGGCACCCGTTTGGCGCCTGAGACGGGAACCGGCGCCGGCGCCCCCTGGGGCTGCGCCGGCGCCCGTGCGCGGGCAGCGACCTGCCGGCCCGGTGGACGCAAAAAAGGCCGGTCATCTGACCGGCCTTTCGCGGATTCTGGTGCCCAGAAGAGGACTCGAACCTCCACATCCGTAAGGACACTAGCACCTGAAGCTAGCGCGTCTACCAATTCCGCCATCTGGGCAAGAGGCGAGATTATAGTTTCAAGCCTTGCCGAAGTGAACCCCTTTTTTCCTGACCTTTCAGCGGCGCGCGGACGGTGCGCGCCAGCCAACAAAAAAGCCGGTCAGAGACCGGCTTTCCTGCGAATCTGGTGCCCAGAAGAGGACTCGAACCTCCACATCCGTAAGGACACTAGCACCTGAAGCTAGCGCGTCTACCAATTCCGCCATCTGGGCAAGAGGCGCGCATTATATATCCAAGGGACCCATTGTCAATGTCCAGCAAGAAATCCAAGAACAAGACCCGCGACGAGAGCGGACAGGCGAGCGGCGTTCGCGCCGCGGACCCTCATCTGGCCCGCGAGCGGACCCGCTACGAGAATCCGCTGCCGAGCCGCGAATACATCATGCACCTGCTCGAGGAGCGGGGCGTGCCGATGCGCTTCGAAGCACTCGCCGCGCTGCTCGAGATCGAACCCCGCGAAGGGGACCACTTCCAGCGCCGCCTCTCCGCCATGGAGCGTGACGGCGAGATCATGCGTAACCGGCGCGGCGACTACCTGATCACCGACAAGGCGGACCTGATCCGCGGGCGGGTGCAGGGGCATGCCGACGGCTACGGCTTCGTGATCCGCGACGACGGCGGTCCCGACCTCTTCATCGGGCCGAAGGAGATGCGCGAGGTGCTCCACGGCGACCGGGTCATTGCCCGGGTTGTCGGCCAGGACCGTCGCGGCCGGCCGGAGGGCAAGCTGGTCGAGGTCCTCGAGCGGGCCAACCGGCGCATCGTCGGGCGCGTGATCGAGGAGCATGGCGTCACGATCGTCGTGCCCGAGGACCGACGCATCGCCCAGGACATCCTGATCGCCAAGGGCGCCGGGCGCAGCCGCAAGAAGGCGTCACCGGGGCAGATCGTGGTCGTCGACCTGATCGAGCAGCCGACCAAGTACGCCCAGCCGATCGGCGCGGTCAGCGAGATCCTCGGCAACCACGCCGACCCGGGCATGGAGATCGAGATCGCCCTGCGCAAGCACGAGCTGCCCTTCGAATTCTCCACCGAGGGCAAGGCCGAAGCCCGCCGCCTGCCGCGGGCCGTGCGCAAGAAGGACATGGCGGGCCGCGAAGACATCCGGGACCTGCCCCTGGTGACCATCGACGGCGAGACCGCGCGGGACTTCGATGACGCGGTCTACTGTGCCCGCCAGGGCCGCGGCTACCGGCTGATCGTCGCGATCGCCGACGTGTCGCACTATGTCGAGCCCGGCTCGGCCCTCGACCGCGATGGCTACGAGCGGGGGAACTCGGTGTATTTTCCCCGTCGCGTCATCCCGATGCTGCCCGAGAAGCTGTCCAACGGCCTGTGCTCCCTGAATCCCGAGGTGGACCGGCTGTGCATGGTCTGCGACATGTCGATCTCGATGACTGGCCAGGTCAAGGCCTATCGCTTCTACCCGGCGGTGATGTTCTCCCACGCGCGGCTCACCTACAACCGGGTGGCGGCAGCGCTCTACGAGAACGATGCCGCCGAGCGCGAGGCGCTCGCACCGCTGTTGCCGCATCTCGAGCAGCTCGAGGCGGTCTTCCGGGTGCTGCTCAAGGCGCGCCACAAGCGCGGCGCGATCGATTTCGAGAGCACCGAGACCCAGATGATCTTCGACGACAAGGGCAAGATCGAACGGATCGTGCCGGTGCATCGCAACGACGCCCACCGCCTGATCGAGGAATGCATGCTGGCGGCCAACACCTGCGCCTCGGATTTCCTCGAGAAGCGGGGCCAGCCGACGCTGTTCCGGGTGCACGAGGGGCCGACCGAGGAGAAGCTGGAGCGGCTGCGCAACT
Organism: Rhodocyclaceae bacterium; assembly: GCA_020445665.1. Taxonomy (GTDB): domain Bacteria; phylum Pseudomonadota; class Gammaproteobacteria; order Burkholderiales; family Rhodocyclaceae; genus Cognatazoarcus. The sequence goes on along the minus strand of JAGRGD010000051.1, from coordinate 8,703 downwards.
TCCTTGGCGAGTTCGGCCTGAACCTGGGCGGCGGCGAGGACCCGAAGGCCAAGGACTACGCCCGCCTGCTCGAGTCGATCCGCGAGCGGCCCGACGCCCAGCTGCTGCAGACGATGATGCTGCGCTCGCTGCGCCAGGCCGTGTATAGCCCGGACAACGCCGGCCACTTCGGCCTCGCCTACGAGGCCTATACCCACTTCACGTCGCCGATTCGCCGCTACCCGGACCTGCTGGTCCATCGCGCGATCAAGGCCGTGCTGTCGAACGAGAAGTACAAGCCGGGCGACTGGGACGCGATCGGCACCCATTGCTCGATGACCGAGCGCCGCGCCGACGATGCGACCCGCGATGTCGAGAACTGGCTCAAGTGCTACTTCATGCAGGACCGGGTCGGAGAGACCTTCAGTGGCAGCGTGTCCTCGGTCGTGCCCTTCGGCCTGTTCGTCGCCCTCGACGACGTGTTCATCGAGGGGCTGGTCCACATCTCCGACCTGGGGAGCGACTATTTCCACTACGACGAGACCCGCAACGAGCTGCAGGGCGAGCGCACCGGCCTGACCTATCGACTGTCCGACCGGGTGCGCGTGCAACTGGTGCGCGTGGACCTGGAAACGACGAAAATCGACTTCCGACTGCTCGAGGGACCCCAGCGGGTGACCGAGCGGACGGGAAAGACCGCCCGCGATGCCCGCCGGCGGGATGCCGGGCCACCAGCGGGCGGCAAGGGCAGGAACGCGAAACAGGGAAGGAGTCGCAAGCGTGGCTGATGCACCGACCAGGACCATCTACGGCTTTCATGCCGTGGTCTCGAAACTGCGCCAGTCGCCCGACAGCGTACTGGAGGTCCATGTGGCCACCGCCCGCGGTGACGCCCGGGCGCGCGACCTGATCGCCCAGGCCGAGGGGGCCGGGGTGCGCGTCATCCCCTCCGATGCGGAGAAGCTCCAGCGGCTGGTCGGTACCCATCACCACCAGGGGGTGGTGGCGCGCATCGACGGCCGTCGCCGCGAACTGAAGCTGGCCGACGTACTCGATACGATCGAGGGGCCGGCCTTGCTGCTGGTCCTCGACGGGGTCACCGACCCCCACAACCTCGGCGCCTGTCTGCGGGTCGCCGACGGCGCGGGGGCTCACGCCGTGATCGCCCCCAAGGACCGCTCGGCCGGCCTCAACGCCACCGCGGTCAAGGTCGCCAGTGGCGCCGCCGACAGCGTGCCCTATGTCACCGTGACCAACCTCGCCCGTGCACTGCGGGAGATGCAGGAGGCCGGGGTCTGGACCCTGGGCGCGGCCGGCGAGGCTGAGCGCAGCCTCTATGAGGTCGAGCAGACCGGCCCGACCGCCTGGGTACTGGGCGCAGAGGGTACCGGCCTGAGGCGCCTGACGCGCGACACCTGCGACGAGCTGGTCCGCATTCCGATGTATGGATCGGTCGAGAGCCTCAATGTCTCCGTCGCGAGCGGCCTGTGCCTGTACGAGACCCGGCGCCAGCGGGCGGCAGCGTCCCGGTGAGTCAATGAAGCTCGACCCGCGGGAAGCGCGCAACGTGCTGGCGGCGGCCGACTTCGTGGCGCTGGCCACCCAGTCTGCAAGACTCGCCGGCTTTCCCTTCGTCTCCCACGCGCCCTTTGCCCGCGACGGCGAGGGCGCGCCGCTGCTGCTGCTCTCGCGCCTGGCCGAGCACAGCCGCAACCTCGCCGCCGACCCGCGCGCCAGCCTGATGGTGACGCTGGGCGACGGCGATCCACAGTCCCAGCCGCGGGTGACGCTGGTGGGCGAACTGAGGCCCGTGTCGGTCTCACCCGATCGGCAGGATCGCTACCTGCGCTTTCATCCGGAGGCCGGCGGCTTCCTGGGCTTCGGCGACTTTCGCTTCTACGGATTCGAGACCCTGCGGGTGCGGCTGGTCGGCGGATTCGCTCGCGCGGGGTGGATCGAAGCGGCCGAGTGGCGGGCCCGGCCGCTGCCGGAGGGCCGCGAGAAGGCTTTGCTGGTTGAACTGGGCGGGGCGCCGAAGGGGGCGGGCCGTCGCCCGATCGGGATCGACTGGGACGGCCTCGACCTGCGCGATGGGCAGGGAGCGCGTCGGCGGATCACTTTCCGCCAGACGCCTGCGGACGAAGCCGCGCTGCTTGCCGCCTGCCGCGATGCCCTCGCCGGGGCAAGCTGATACAATGGGTTGTGGCGGGTCTCCTCGCATTGCAGCGCGGTGAACCTGGTCAGGGCCGGAAGGCAGCAGCCACAGCCGTTTCCTGCAAGTGCCGGGGGTCAGGCTCGCCACCCCAATACCAGAAGGGCGTCGGATTTCCGACGCCCTTCTTCATTTCGTGGCCTCCTCAGCCGAGGGCCGTGTCGAGCAGCATCATCAGGCAGAAGCCGGCGACGAGGCCCAGCGTGGCGTGCGTCTGGTGACCCCGGCGCTGGGACTCCGGGATGATCTCGTGGGCCACCACGAAGAGCATCGCGCCGCCGGCGAAGGCCAGCGCCCAGGGCAGCACCGCGCCGAAGACCTCGATGATGCCGGCGCCGATCACCGCCGCCACCGGCTCTGCCAGCCCCGTCGCTGCGGCGACCGCGAAGGCCAGCACCCGGCCATAGCCCGCCGCGACGATGGCCGCCGCGACCACCAGCCCCTCCGGGATGTCCTGGATCGCGATGCCGCTGGACAGTGCCGTTGCACGGGCGGTGGTGTCCTGCCCGAATCCGACGCCGATGGCGAGCCCTTCCGGCACGTTGTGCAGCGCGATCGCCGCGACGAAGAGCCACACCCGGCTGGCGCTGGCGCCACCCGCTTCGAGCCCGTTCTCGACGTGCTCGTGGGGCAACACCCGGTCGGCGGCGAGCAGGGTCAGGGCGCCGAGGGCGAGCCCGGCGACGACCACGGCGCTGGCACCGAAGCGACCGAATCCGAGGGCGCCCGCAGCCTCGATCGCCGGCAGCACCAGCGAGAAGGCGGTGGCCGCCAGCATCACGCCGGCACCGAAGCCGAGCAGGGTGTCGATGTGCCGCGCCGCTATGCGTCGCGCGAGCAGGATCGGGAAGGCGCCGGCGGCCGTCGCCAGGGCCGCGATGAGGCCCCCCTGGAATGCGCCCGTCGCGGCGGGCGACGCCAGCATCCGCCCAAGGTCGCCGAGGCCCTGGGCCGCGAGGAGGAGGGCGCCGAGCACGGCGATGCCCGCGCCGGCGATGCGGCGCATGTCCGGCTGCCGGGCCGGCGCGAAGGTGTTCAGGATCAGGGTGGTCATCTCGGTCTCCCAGGGGCCGTCACAGCGGCCGATCGATGCGTACAGGCTATCGGCGCGCGGGTGATTAATCCAATTGATCGATCGAATGAAGTGCATTTGATCCGGCTATCGGATTGCGCGCTTCGGCTGGCCCCGCCGTCAAGCCCCGAGGGCCAGTGCCGCGAGCGCCTCCTGCAGGATGCGGATGGCCTCGGTATCCATGAAGGTTGGATTCATCGCAGATCTCCTTTGTGATGAATTCAGTCTATGGAGCGGTCGTGCGCCAGGCCAATCGATTGTCCCCATGCGGCCGATAGCCGGAGGCAATGCGTTGACCATGGGATGGCCGCGCGCTCGGGTAGAATGGCGCGCATGTCGTATCAAGTGCTGGCCCGCAAGTGGCGCCCGAAGAGCTTCGAGACCCTGGTCGGTCAGGAGCATGTCGTGCGCGCCCTGGCCCATGCACTGCAGACCGGCCGCCTGCACCACGCCTACCTGTTCACCGGCACGCGCGGGGTGGGGAAGACCACCATCTCGCGCATCCTCGCCAAGTCACTGAACTGCGAGTCCGGCGTCACGGCGACGCCCTGCGGCCAGTGCGCCGCCTGCACCGCCATCGACGCCGATCGTTTCCCCGACTATGTGGAGATGGACGCAGCCTCCAACCGGGGCGTCGACGACATGGCCGCGCTGCTCGACAAGGCCGTCTATGCGCCGGTGCAGGGCCGCTACAAGGTCTACATGATCGACGAGGTCCACATGCTCACGGGCCACGCCTTCAACGCCATGCTGAAGACGCTGGAGGAGCCTCCCGAGCACGTCAAGTTCATCCTCGCGACGACCGACCCCCAGAAGATCCCGGTCACGGTGCTTTCGCGCTGCCTGCAGTTCAATCTCAAGCAGATGCCGCCGGTGCACGTGGTGGAACACCTGCAGCGGATTCTCGAGGCCGAGGCGGTGCCCTTCGAGGCGGGTGCCCTGCGTCACCTCGCCAAGGCCGCCAGCGGTTCGATGCGCGATGCCCTGTCCCTGCTCGACCAGGCCATCGCCCATGGCGCCGGGCAGGTCGTCGAGCAGCAGGTGGTGGACATGCTCGGCACGGTCGGCGACGACCACCTTTTCGCGGTGCTCGATGCGCTCGCCGCCGGCGACGTGGCAGCGATGCTCGGCGTGGCCGACCGGATGGCGGCGCGCAGCCTGTCGTTCGAGGCGGCCCTTCAGGCCCTGGCCTCGCTGCTGCAGCGCATCGCCGTGCTGCAGTTCGCGCCGGACGCGGAGCCCGATGCCTTCGAGCGGGAGCGCCTGGCTGCCTACGCCGCTCAGTTCGATCGGGAGTACCTGCAGCTGGCCTACCAGATCGCGATCCACGGGCGCGACGAGTTGCCCCTGGCGCCCGACGAATACGCCGGCTTCACGATGACCCTGCTGCGGCTGCATGCCTTCCGGCCCGAGCAGCCGGCGTCGCCGGGTCAGTTACCGCCCCCGCCGGTGCCGGCGGGCCAGTCCAGGCCCCTGCCCGCCAGCCCTCCGGCGAGCGCTTCGCCACGTCCCGCCGAGGTGCCCGAACCCGCTGCCGCCCCGGTGCCGGTGCCCGAAGCGCCCCGGGCCGATGCGGTTCCTTCACCGCGCACGCCCCGTGCTGCGCCAGCGATGACCGACCGCGCCACGCCATCGGCGCCCCCCGACGATGGCGGCATGCCGCCCGACGGCGACTGTGAGCCGCCCTGGGAGGACCTGCCCGAAACCTGTTTCGCGTCGGACCCCCTGGCGCCGTCAGCGGCGCCCGCCCGAACGCGCGAGCCGGTCCCTGAGGCAGCCAGGGCAACGGACGCTGTCCCGGCCCCTGCCGGGACGCCCACCTCCGCGCCCGTGGCAGGCACGCCAGTCGACGCGGCGCCCGATGGCCTGCCCGACTGGCACGCCATGATCCGCGACGCCGGTCTCGGTGGGCTGGTGCGGGAACTCGCCCAGCACTGCGAGCTGGTGGTCTTCGAGGCCGATCGCCTGGGTTTGCGGCTCGGCTCGACCCACCGCCACCTGATGCAGGTCAATCGCAGCGCCAGCGACAAGCTGCAACGCGAGTTGTGCCGGCATCTGGGGCGGGAGATGCGGCTGACGATCGAGGTCGGCGAGATCGCCGGCGAAACCCCCGCCCAGCGGGACCAGCAGACGCGGGCCGAGCAGCATGCCGCCGCCGTTGCGTCGCTGGAGCGGGATCCCTTCGTGCAGGAACTGATCGAACGTTTTGACGCGACGCTGCTGGAATCGTCGGTCAAGCCATTGAGAACTTTGCAAGTGGAGTCGAACCCATGATGAAAGGCGGAATTGCCGGGCTGATGAAACAGGCCCAGCAGATGCAGGAAAACATGAAGAAGATGCAGGAGCAGCTCGGCTCGATCGAGGTCGAGGGCGAGTCCGGCGCCGGCATGGTCAAGGTCGTGATGACCTGCAAGCACGACGTCCGCCGCGTGGCCATCGACGAGTCGGTAATGGACGACAAGGAGATGCTCGAGGATCTGCTCGCGGCAGCGGTCAACGACGCGGTCCGCCGGGTGGAGAGCACAACCCAGGAAAAGATGGCCGGCTTCACGTCTGGCCTCAACCTGCCGCCGGGCATGAAGCTGCCGTTCTGAGCCGCCCGGCATGAGCGCGCCCGGCAGTCTCGAGGCCCTGATCGAGGCATTGCGTGTGTTGCCCGGCGTCGGGCCCCGATCGGCCCAGCGCATGGCCTACCACCTGCTGCAACGCAACCAGGCCGGCGCACGCCGGCTGGCCGACAGCCTCGCCCATGCGCTGGACGTGCTGCGCCATTGCGAGCGCTGCAACAGCTTCTCCGAGCAGGATGTCTGCGGACGCTGCGCCAACCCGGGTCGCGACGCGCGGCTGCTGTGCGTCGTCGAGATGCCGGCAGACCTGGCGGTGCTGGAGCAGAGCCAGAGCTTCAACGGGCTCTACTACGTGCTGATGGGCCGGCTGTCGCCCCTGGATGGGATCGGACCGCGGGAACTCAAGCTCGAGCGCCTGGTGGCGCGGGCGATGGACGGCGTCGTCGAAGAGGTGATCGTGGCCACCAACTTCACCAATGAAGGGGAGGCGACGGCGCATCTGGTCAGCGAGCTGATGCATGCCCGCGGCCTCAGGGTGAGTCGCCTGTCCCGTGGCGTGCCGGTGGGGGGCGAACTGGAACATACCGACGCCGGCACGATCGCCCAGGCGCTGATCGAACGCCGGCCGCTGTAGCGGCCCGCCCGAGGCCGCCTGGGAGGATCGATGAGCGTGGCCAATCAGCCCCTGGCCGGGGTGCGCGTGCTCGAGTTCGGCACGCTGATCGCCGGACCCTTCTGTGCCCGCGTGCTGGCAGAGTTCGGCGCCGAGGTCATCAAGGTGGAGTCGCCGGCCGGTGGCGACCCGCTTCGCAAGTGGCGCAAGCTTCACGAGGGGACCTCCCTGTGGTGGTACCTCCAGTCCCGCAACAAGCGCTCGCTGACCCTCAACCTCAAGCACCCCGACGCCGTCGCGATCGCGCGTGAGCTGGCGACCCAGGCCGACATCGTCATCGAGAACTTCCGCCCCGGCGTGATGGAGAAGCTCGGCCTGGGCTGGGAGACCCTGTCGGCGCTGAACCCCGGCCTCGTCATGGTGCGTCTCTCCGGCTTCGGCCAGACCGGGCCCAAGCGCGACCAGCCCGGCTTCGGCGCCATCGGGGAGTCGATGGGGGGGCTGCGCTTCATCACCGGCTATCCCGACCGCCCCCCGGTCAAGACGGGCATCTCGATCGGTGATTCGATCGCCGCGCTGTGGGCGGCGCTCGGCGCAATGATGGCGCTCCGCCACCGGGAGGTGAATGGCGGGGCAGGGCAGGTGGTCGATGTGGCGCTCTACGAGGCGGTCTTCGCGATGATGGAGAGCCTGGTGCCGGAGTACGACCTGTTCGGCTTCATCCGCGAGCGAACCGGCAACGTGATGCCCGGCATCACGCCTTCCAACACCCACACCACCCGAGACGACCGGCACGTGATCATCGGCGGCAACGGCGACGCGATCTTCAAGCGCCTGATGCACGCCGTTGGCAGGGACGATCTCGCCGAGGACCCTGACCTGGCGTCAAATGCCGGGCGCGACGCGCGCGCGGTCGAGATCTACGGCGTCATCGACGCCTGGGTCGCGCGACACAACCTCGACCAGGTGCTGGCGATCCTGCAGGACGCCGACGTGCCCGCCACCCACACCTACTCGGTCGCCGATATGCTCGAGGATCCCCAGTTCCAGGCCCGGGGCATGATCGAACAGATGCGGCTGGCCGACGGCCGTGCCGTGCGCATGCCCGGCATCGTGCCCCGCCTGACCGAGACGCCGGGCGGTACCCGCTGGCCCGGTCCGGCGCTGGGCGAGCATACGGACGAGATCCTGGCCTCGCTGGGGCGGGATGCGGAGGAGATCGCCCGGCTCCGCGGCTGTGGTGCCCTGTGAAATGCTGCGACGCCGCATCCCGGTGCCCGGAAAGCCCCGTCTCGTGGGTGTTTCGAGGTGTGTCGGATCTTTCTAAGTAACTGAAGGGATAGAGAAAACGCTCAAAAGGCTTCCAATCCGCAAGGGTTTTTTGCTAGACTCCCGGGGTTTTTAATCCTGCAGCATGATTTTTTCCTGTTACAAGGGGAATCGGGTCTATGAGCGTTGATGAGAAAATGGACTGCGGTCGCAGGCGGCTACTGCTCGCCACGTCCGCGGCCGGGGGGGCGATGGGCGTCGCCGCGGCAGTGCCCTTCGTGGCCAGCCTGACGCCGTCCGAGCGCGCCAAGGCGGCCGGTGCACCGGTCGAAGCCGATGTCAGCAAGCTGGCGCCGGGTGAAATGATGACCGTCGAATGGCGAGGCAAGCCGGTGTGGATCCTGCGCCGCACGCCGGAGATGCTGGCGACGCTGGAAAAAACGGACGATCTGGTCACCGACCCCAAGTCCGAGCAGCCGATGCAGCCGGAGTACGCCCAGAACGAGGCGCGCTCCATCAAGCCCGAGTACCTCGTCGTGGTCGGCATCTGTACCCACCTGGGCTGCTCGCCGTCCGAGAAGTTCAAGACCGGCGCCGAAAGCGGCCTCGGCGCGGACTGGCCCGGCGGCTTCCTGTGCCCCTGCCATGGTTCGACCTTCGACCTCGCCGGCCGTGTCTACAAGAGCAAGCCGGCGCCGACCAACCTCGAGGTGCCTCCGCACAAGTACCTGACGGATGCCACCCTCCTCATCGGCGATGACGGGACGGCCTAACCCATGAGCAAAGCACAAGCACTCCTCGACTGGGTCGATGCGCGGTTCCCGCTGACCTCGACCTACAAGGCGCACCTGTCCGAGTACTACGCGCCCAAGAACTTCAACTTCTGGTATTTCTTCGGCTCCCTGGCCCTTTTGGTGCTGGTGATCCAGATCGTGACCGGCATCTTCCTGGTGATGCACTACAAGCCGGATGCCTCGCTCAACGCGGCCGG
>JAGRGD010000050.1 GCA_020445665.1 Rhodocyclaceae bacterium | reverse complement strand
TCTGCTGGGCCCGATGACCGCGTTACGCCTCCTTGCCTGGGGGCCACCCAGGCCGCGTCGGCGCGCCTTGTCCTCGAACCCAGCAGACCACAGCGCGACCGCCATACAAATGTCCACAGACCCTAGGCATACCTGCCGCGCGCCCGGCGCGGCGGCTCAGTCGAGCCGCCGCCAGGCGCCGATCGGGCGGTACACGTGCCGCTCCAGATCGACACTGACGACGTAGCCGCCGAGTGCACCGATGCGTCGGGTGGTGTTGTAGGAGAGCGGCGGCAGCAGGCCGGACTGGAAATCCTGAACCGTCTCGAGGCTGGTCAGCATGGTCTCCTGGCTTAACTCGCGCCCGGCCCGCTTGAGCCCCTCGACCAGCAGCTTGACCCCGGCGTAGCCCGCCACCAGTGTCGGCTGGGGGCCGCCGTCGATGCCGGCGCGGGACATCAGGCCGGCGAAATCCGCCCACGCCGGACGGCTGCGATCGCCCGGCAGGCTCGGATAGGCGACGAAGACCTTGCTGGCGAATCCGGCCGGCAGGGCCATGATGCCCTGCGAGGCGAAGGGCCCGGGCACCAGCAGTTCGGGGTACCAGCCAAGCCGGTCGGCGGCCTGCGCGATGGCCAGCGGATCGAGCCCGCCGCCGAGCAGGACGACCGCCTTGACCCCCTGCTCGCGCAGGCTGGCCACGACCGCGTCGGGCGTGCTGAGGCCGGGCCGGAAGACCGCCTCGGCCGTGCCCTCGACCCCTTGCGCCGCGAGGTGGTGCCGGACCTGCGCCAGGGCGATGTCGCCGGCCGGGCCGGCCGGGCGCAGCAGCCCGATCTCCGCCCCGGCGAGACCGAGCGGGTCGGTGCAGTAGCCGGCCAGCACACTCGCCAGCTCGGCGCCGCCCGACAGCAGATGGAAGACGTGGGTGTTGGCCGCGGGACGCTTGTCGCGCTCGATCACCACCGGGGCGACCACCGGCACCTGGTGCGCCTTGGCAAGGTCGGTCAGCTGCTGCTCGAAGCCGGCCGCGAACGGCGAGATCAGGGCGAAGACGCCATGGTCATCGTCGAGCAGGCGTTCCAGGTTGGCGAGGCTGCGCGCGTCGTCGCCCAGGTACTCGGCGACGGCCAGCTCGAGCCGGCGGCCGAACACGCCGCCCGCCGCATTGACGGTCTCGAATTGCGCCTCGAGCAGGGCGCGCACCGATTTGCCCGCAGCAGCGAGGGGGCCGCGCAGCGGCAACAGGGTGCCGATGCGAACGGCGTCGTCCGTCACGCCGGGCGCGGCCCTCGCCTGCAGGTGGGCCAGATAGGCCTGCAGGTGCTCCAGGTCCCGCGCCGACAGCAGGTAGCGCGGCATCGCCGGATCGAGCCGGTTGCCGGCCGGATCGAGGCCCTCGGTCACCGCGATGCGGAAGCTGCCCGCGTCGAAGGGGCCATGCCGGCGGCGATTCTCATGCACGTGGCCGTAGGGCTTGACCAGCTCAGACCAGCGGATGTCCGGCGGCGTCACGCCCCCCTCGGGGCGGCCCCGGCCATCCGGACCGTGGCAGTTGGCGCAGGGCAGCGTCGACGCGGGCAGGGTCAGCCCGCCGCCCCCCACCTGGGCCTGCGGCGACTCGCCGCTGGCGCCGATGCCCTGTTCGAACAGGCGCCGACCGGCCTGCTCCGCCTCGCTGAGGCCGGCGTTGACCTGGGCGGCGGCGAGGCCCAGCGCCAGGAGGACGATCGCGCGGGCCGGCCTACTCCGCAGCACGGGCCTGCACCCCTGCCGCGGCGAGTGCGCGCAGGCGCTCGGCGATGGCCGCTGCCGGCGCCTCGGGGCGGATCTTGCTCCAGCGCTTCTGGGGCACGTTGCCGGCAATCAGCAGGGTGGAGTGGGCCTCGCGCTCCTCGGAGAACTGGCCGAGCTTCTTGAGGATCCGGGCGACGTTCTCAGGATCGCCGGTGAGGAAGGTCCAGCCCGCCATGTCGGCATTGTTCTTGGCAGCGAACTCGCGTAGCCGCTCGGGCGTGTCGGTGACCGGGTCGACGCTGATCGAGATGAAATGCACCGGTTTCCCGAAGATCTCCGGGATCTGGTCCTTGACCGCGGCGATGGCCTGGGTGATCAGCGGGCAGGCGTCGTCGCAGCTGGTGAAGATGAAGTTGAACATCACGACCCGGTCGGCCATCACGTCGCTGTAGAAGCGGACGCGGCGACCGTCCTGGTCGATCAGTTCGGTGTCCGTGAAGTAGGCGCGCGCATCCGGGGCGCGGCGCCCGGCCGACGCGATCTCGGTGGCCACGGGCGCCGCTTCGCTCGATGTCGTCGCGTGGCGGCTGTGGTCTCCGGTTGCCGAATCGGCGCTGTGGGCGCTCACCGCGGATGCTGCGAGCAGTCCGAGCGCAGCCACAAAGGGGGCGATTGTGCGTCTCATGTCTTTCCTCCCGACAAGGGGTCGTTGGACGCCAGGCCTCTTAGCGGGCCTTGGCGTAGGTGGATGATTGTCGTGCGGCGAGGGTGGTCTCCACCGCATCGACGATGCGCTGCATGTCCGGGAAGCCGAAGAAGCGCGTCCATTGGCCATTGACCGCGTCGCCGACCAGCACCAGCGGCGGATGTTCGGTGTAGTTGGGCGTGTAGGCGCCGTAGGCGCGCAGCACGTCCTCGACCTCGGCCCGCTCGCCGGTGAGCCAGTGCCAGTTCGGGCCGGAGCCGTACTTCTCGGCGGCCTGCTTGAGGCGCGCCGGCGTGTCGCGGCGGGGGTCGACCGACACCGACACCAGCTCGACCGACTTGCCGAGGCGGTCGGCCAGCTTGTTCTGCAGGGCATTGAAGAGGGCCGACTGGACCGGGCAGACCGTGGTGCAGGTGGTGTAGACGAAGTCGACGATGATGACCTTGTCCTTCAGCACATCGTCGACAAAGGCGACGGAGCGCCCCTCCTGGTCCTGCAGGCGGGCGTTGGGCACGTCCACGTCGAAGGTGGTGGCGGCACCCGCGGGCTTAGCCATCGCAGCGCGATGCGCGGCGTGGGGATCGGCGTCGCCCGCGGCCTGGTGCTGCGAGTGGTCCATGCCCTGGTGCTGTGAGTGGTCCATCGCCTGGTGCTGTGAGTGGTCCATCGCCTGGTGCTGCGAATGATCCATGCCCTGATGCTGCGAGTGATCCATGCCCTGATGCTGCGAGTGGTCCATCGCCTGATGCTGCGAGTGGTCCATCGCCTGATGCTGCGAATGGTCCATCGCCTGATGCTGCGAGTGGTCCATCGCCTGCTCTGCCGCGGCGGCGAGGCCACCGAAGCCAGCCAGCGCCATCGCGATCACCATCGATCGGAGCGCACGGGTGCGCATTTCCTGATGCAGTTGCATGTCTGTCTCCTTACTTGCCGGAAGCGTCCGCGTCGGCCACGCGCGTGCCGGTCACCCGGATCGAGCGGAAACGCGAGTTTTCCTGGTTGATCTTGAGCGAGGGAATCTGGACGAAGGCGAAGTGGGCACCGGGTGCCGCGAACGACATCTCCACCTCATAGACGCCCGGCTCGACCTCGACGGCAGCGGCCTGGCGACGGTCGAAGGCCGGCGAGCGGTACCAGCTCACCACCGCGTCGGTGACGCCCTGCTTGATCTCCTCGGTGACCGGATCGACGATGCGGAAGCGCAGCGGCGTCGCCTCGCCGACCACGCCCTGCTCGCGCTCGCTGACGAATTCGACGCCCCAGCTACCGGCCTGGTGCATGGTCGGGTTGCGCGTGGCGGTCATCGAGAAGCAGTGCACCAGATTCGGCGTGTCGAGCATCAGGGCCACGTCGAAGCGGCCATCCACCGGCAGCCGCACCTTGGTGGCATAGACGCCGGGCTCGACTTCCTTGAGGCTGCGGTCCACCAGTTTGGCGGCGCGAGCCACGTGACCGAAGCTCTTGTAGTTGCTCATGGGGGCGTTCATGCCCTCCATGTAGAAGTAGGTGGTGTTGTCTGCCGGATTGACGACGAAGGCCGAGGTGTCGGTGGTGGCCGTCGTCATGGTGTCTGCCAGGGGCAGGTCGCCCGCCAGCTTCGGCGCCTTGTTGCCGGCCTCGAAGGTGTTAACGATGGGCTTCTTGCCCTCGCCGAGGGACGACAGGTTGATCAGGTGCACCTTGGCGGTGGACAGGCCGCGCACGTAGGCGAAGCTGCGCGAGAAGGTGAGCTGGAACGGCTCGCCGGTGACGTCGATGCTATTCACCACCTGGTCGTTCGAGGTGTCGATGACGAGCACCTGGTCCTTCAGCGTGTTGGCGGTCATGACCCAGCGCCCGTCGGGCGAGACGCGCAGCGGGCCCAGGCCCTTGTGGGACTGGATGCGCTTGCGCACCTCGAGGGTCTTGCCGTCGATGATCGCGATCTGCCCGGTCTTGCCGTCGGCCACGTAGGCCGCCTTGGCCAGCGCCGAGTACCCCACCGACAGCACCTGCTTGCCGATCGCCAGATCCTTGACCTTCTCCAGCTTCGCCACATCGATGACACTGACGCTGCCGTCATCCCGGTTGGTGACGAAGGCGTGGGCAGAGTCGTCGGAGAAGGTGATTTCGTGGTGGCCGCGGCCGGTGGCGATGAAGCCGACCGGCTTGAAGCTCTCGGCATCGACGATGGTCACACCACTCTTCTTGCCGATCCCGTTGTTGCCGATCCAAACGTAGCGCCCGTCGGGCTGGACCACGACCCGGGTGGGGTTGTCGCCGGCCGGCACGTTGTGGGTGACCTTGAAGTGGTCGGCATCCACCACCGCGATCTCGTCGGCCACCGGCATCGAGACGAAGAGCTGCTTCTCGTCCTTGCTGCGCGCCCAGTCCATCGGCGGCCGCTTGAGCAGGATGATGGCGTAGGTGCTGGTGCGCCCGGCCATGTTCACCATCGGGTCCACCACCGAGATGCTCGGGTCCTTGTTGAGGACCAGCACGTAGTAGCCGTTGAGGTCGAGCATCGGGCGAATGCCGACGATGCCCTTCAGGTAGAGGCCGACCTTGTCGCGACACTCCTTGGTCTCGCCGGCCTTGCCACCGATGTTGGCGCCGACGTCGAGCCAGGCGGCCGGGAAGATCCCCTTGACCGGCTCGCCGGTGGCTTCCTGGGTAATGCTGAAACGCACGTCAGCCAGGAGGCCCTCCATGATCTCGCTGCCCTCGACCGGCGTGGCCTGGAAGTCGATGACCAGCCCATCACGCACGAAGCGGTCGCTGATGCCCTGGGGTACCGCCACCGTGGTGGCAGGCGCCACCACCTCGTTTGCCGCCAGCACCGGCCCATGGCCGATGGCACCGATGCCCCAGATCGCGGTGGCGATCGCCAGCGCCTTGAATGTCTTGCCTGTCACAGCCCTGCCTCCTGTTCTGCGTTGTCCGGTCACCGCTCCGGTGCCGTTCCTGCGGGTCCCATGGGGAGTTCCGCAGCCGTCGGAAGGCATTACTGCAGCATTCGTGCCACGCCACTTTCTGCGGGCAATTGCAGCAAATTCGGCGAAAACGTGCCGACATCGACCGGATATCCCCCTGTGGCCCCACCTCCCCCCAGACAAGACCCCAGCATTGGGGAAGGGCCACCCCCCCAATGCTGGGGGCGCGCGCGGTCCGGCGGTTGCCGGCCCCGCGAGAGAGGACGCCGGGTGAACGAAAAAACGGGGTGCCACCTTTCGGTCGCACCCCGTCGGGAAGCCCTTGCGGGCCCCCTTGCTGGAGACGATTACTCCACGCGCATCAGACCCCACAGGCCGTTGGTGCGGCCGAAGGATCCCCGATCCACGTAGAGGTAGTCACCGGCGATCGCACCCTGGCCGCCTGCCTTGGGCAGGAACAGCTCGAAGTGCGCCATCGGCTGGACGCTCTCCTGCGCACCGAGGTACAGGAAGGAGAGCGGGTTCAGACCAATCGCACGGGAACCAACGGTGTTCATCTCGCATGCGCCCGGCAGGCCGTTGCGGGACTCACCCGGGCAGAAGTACGGATCCCGCGCCCACACGTGACCGTGCAGGTTGAAGATCGTACCGCGGCCCGCACCGGTGGGCTCGATGACACGCATCCGCACTTCCTGACCTGCCTTCGCGACGAAGATCGGCGTAGCCGGTTCGCCCACGTTGTTGGTCGCGGTCGTGGCGGTGCCACCCGGGGTGCAGCACTTGTTGCTGAACAGCTCGTGGGCGTTCTCCGCGCCACCGAAGCCCTGCTTGCCGAACGGCGACTGCGCGGGCAGGCCGAAGCGGAACCAGGCAGGTTCGGTACCGTAGTTGATCGCCATCTGACCGGCATCGTGGCTGTCCTCGGGGATCGTCTGACCCTCGGCGGACAGGTTCGGCACCGGCTGACCATCGGCAAAGCGCAGGTTCAGCGCCTTCTGATGGACCGGGACGAAGTCACGGAAGTCGGACGCACCGTTGGTGACAGTCGCCTGGGCACGGGTGCTGCGCGTCGCCGGGTTGGCCTGACCCGTCGTGTCGATCTGGTGATCGACCGTACGATCCAGGTTTGCCAGGTAGCGGTCATCCGGCCAGGTGGCCTGCTCGGGCTCGATCACCAGTCCACCGACGAGGCCCTTCTGACCCTGCTTGATCTTGTCAGCGGGGGTCAGGTTGGAGCCACCGAATTCGACCGGTGTCGCCACCACGTCGATCATGTCGGTGAGTTGGGTGAGGTCGCCCACCACGTCGTCGTCCTTGCCGGTGTTGCTGGCACCGTCGTCACCCGGGCCTTCGCGCTCCGTCTCCAGAGCAGCCTGCTTGGTGGCGTCGTCGATGGCCCGACCGAAGACATAGTCATCCGGCAGGAATTCCGTCGACTCGATACCCTCGAGCTCAACCTCTTCGGTGACGTCGTCGGTCAGGCGACCATCGACGAGCACCTTGTCCTCCTGAGCCTCGAGCTCCTGCGCCACGGCGAGCGACAGCGGCTGACGGTTGCCTGCAGGACGCAGGTCACCGGCATACCACTGGTACGTCACCGTGTCACCGGGCTTGACGGTCTGCACGCGGTTCTGGCCCACGTTGACACCGTCGGAACGGGTCACGTCGTACTCCACCAGTTGCGGATGCAGTCCCAGCTCGCGGGACGGACGGATGAGGTTGTTTTCGAACCACGAGAGGCTGCCATCGGCACGCCGACGGTCGCGACGCACCACCTGGAGCAGCGTGTTGTAGCCTGCCAGGTCGGGCATCTCGTCCTCGAGCTCGTTGCGCAGCGTCACCAGCAGGCAGTCACCTGCATTGGCACGCAGCACCAGCGGCTCGACCGGCGCGTCGGCCTTCAGCTTGCCATCGGCGTTGAGGTCGGCGGTACGGACATACATGATGCCCGTCGGGTCGTGCAGCGGACCCTTGTTACCGGCGATCTCTAGGATCTCACCGTTGTCGAGCTTGACTGCCAGGTCGCGGATCGTGGTCGGACGCGGGTTGTACACCAGCGTACCGCCCTCCGGATCGAGGCGCCCGCCGACGTTGTCGACCGGGTCCTTGTTCTCCGGGATCCGAACACCCAGCTGATTGCGCAGCGCCTGGTTGGCGAGCACGGCCGTGATGTCGAAGCGGCGCTTCGGTGCATCCTTCGGGCAGACCCCGTCGAAGGCATCGCGGTTACCGGCCACCACGGGCTTCGGATTGCTCGGCAGCGGCGGCAGGTCGTTGCGCAACGTCGAATAGTTACGCATCAGGCCCCACATGCCACTCCACCAGCCATCCTGGCTCGCGTCGACACTCCACAGGTAATCCGCGGTCTCATCGCGCTGCTGGTAGTCGGCCATGACCGGCGTCGACAGCGTGAATTGCTCGGAGATACCCGCGCTCTGGCCGTTCTTCCAGCCCGCGTTCGGCTGCTTGCCATGACCCGAGCCGCCCTGAAGCCACTTGACACCGTGGATCGTGACGTTGTGCTCGTGCTCGTGACCACCGGCCTGGAACTTCACCTTCACCAGGTCGCCCGAGTAGCTCCGCAGCATCGGGGTGAAGGGATCACCCGGGTCGATGTCGCGGTTGAGCGCCGGATACGGCGTTGCACCCAGACGGGTGTTCATCTGCGGGATGGCACGGTCGGTACGCGACTGGAGCGCAAAGCCGAGGTCACCACCGCGACCCTGGGTCTGCATCCCCATCTGGCCATCAGGCCCTTCCTCTTCCGGATCGAACACCCGCAGGCCAACCGGCTCGTTACGGTAGTTCACCACGAGCATGCCCGTATCGTCGGCCGTGATGGCCTCCGGGCACGGACGCGGCACACCGCCCGGGCAGAAGTTGGGATGCACGACGATGTCCGGCAGCCCACCTTCCTGGCGGAAGGACGGGTTGATGGAGTCGCGGAAGGTATTGGCAGTGACCGGGAAGGCCGTGTTGATCCCTTCTGCGTCATGCACCGGGTGGCCGACACCATCGGCACCTACCGTGGTATGGGGACGGCCGTCCGGGCCCGCACCGACATACACGTTCTTCTGGTAGGCGCTCTGGAAGTCGCTGTACTCGAAGTAGAACTCGCGGAACGCATCGAGGTCGTTAGCGCCAACGTTCTGGGTGTAACCACCCACCTCGCCCGGGAGAATCGACGCTTGCCAGCTCGTCGGTCCGCCATCGGGACGGGTGTACATGGTGTCACCGGTCTCGTTGTGCACCCACTTCGATCCCGCCGGCTCGGTCAGCACAGTGGCGTACAGACCGATCTGCTGGTGGGTCGAGGGGCCGTAGTGGTCGTGGGTGAAGATGATGCCCAGGCCACGATCGACGCCGTCGGTGTTCACCACCGGGTCGGCGAACCAGCGCTGCAGCGTCACCCGCGCACCCAGCCACTCATTGCGTACACCGGCGCCCAGGAACGGGTGCGGCTGCGGCTCGAGGTGCGGTCCGATCGGCTCCAGGCCGGCGGCTTCACGTGCCTCGTTGTAGTGGTTGATGGCTTCGATACGCTCGCGCACGGCGCCCGGAGAGAGCGTGCCGTCCTCGTAGTTCCAGCCGTTGGCAGCGCCGTCGGCCGT
>JAGRGD010000049.1 GCA_020445665.1 Rhodocyclaceae bacterium | reverse complement strand
GACGACCCGGCACCGGACGACGAGGCCGACGACGGTCCGCCGCCTGCCGAGGCCCGCAGCACCGAGCCGCCCGCCCGCCCGCCCGCGTCGGCGCCAGCGACGGCGGCATCTCAGCCGATCACCACTGCGCCGCTGCCTGCCATGCCGGCAGACCTGTCGGCTGATTCCCTCGCCTCGGTCATCGCCCAGCTCCTGGACAACGGCCTGTCGCCACTGATCGTCGACGTGCCCGACCTGGTCGGCGAACTGCGCGATCTGGCCGGCGAATTGCGACAGACCCCGGCCCACCTGCTCGAGGGCGACTACCAGCACAAGCTCGAGTTCGTCATTCAGCGCCTCGAGTGGGTCGCCGAAGAACAGCTCGCGGTGCGCAGCGGCCTGATCGGTGTCCTGCAGCTGATCCTCAAGAACATCAGCCAGCTGGTCTTCGACGACCGCTGGCTGCACGGCCAGCTGTCGGTCCTGACCGAGGCCTTCTCGCGCCCCCTCGACGTGCGCACCCTGGACGAGGTCGAACGTCGCCTGCGCGACGTGATCGACAAGCAGGGCCACCTCAAGCAGGAGCTCACCGAAGCCCAGCGCCGGCTGAAGACGATGCTCGCGGGCTTTGTGGACCGACTGGCCGAGTTCAGCGCCACCACCGGGGAATACCACGACGCGATCGGCCGCTGCGCCGAGCGCGTGGCGAAGGCCGAGGCCATCACCGAGCTGTCCGACGTGGTCGAGGAGATCCTGAAGCAGACGCGGGTCGCCCAGGACAGCGCCCAGCGCTCCCACACTGAGATCAACGCCCTGAAGGACCAGGTCGAGATGGCGAACGTCGAGATCGGCCGCCTGCAGCAGGAACTCGACCAGGCCAGCGAGCTGGTCCGCCACGACCCCCTCACCGGGACCCTCAACCGCAAGGGCATGGACGATGCGCTCGAACGCGAGATCGCCCGCGCCCGCCGGCGCAAGACGCCTCTGTGCGTCGGTCTGCTGGACGTGGACAACTTCAAGCAACTGAACGACACCTACGGCCACCGCGCCGGCGACGATGCGCTCAAACACCTTGCCGACGTGATCCGCGAGAACGTCCGGCCGCAGGACTCGGTGGCCCGATACGGCGGTGAGGAGTTCCTCGTCCTGCTGCCCGACACCGACACCGAGGATGCTGCCGCAACGCTTACCCGCCTGCAGCGGGCGCTGACCAAGCGTTACTTCCTCGCCGACAACAAGAAGCTGCTGATCACCTTCAGTGCCGGCGTCACGCGGATCGGGGATGAGGAACCCGCCCATGGCGCCATCGAACGCGCCGACCGGGCCATGTACCTCGCCAAGCGGGCGGGCAAGAACCGCGTCATGACCGCCTGACCCTCGCACCCCGCGAGTCGGTATCATGCGTCCATGACCCGACCGCGATATTCCCACGTCCTGTTCGATCTCGATGGCACGCTGATCGATTCGGCGCCCGCCATCCTCGCCAGTTTCCGCCAGGCCTTCACCGACACAGGCGTACCGACCGCACGCGCGATCGGGCCCGAGATCATCGGTCCGCCGCTGATGGAGACGCTGACGCTGCTCTCGGGCAGCGATGATGCAGCGACGCTTGAGCGCCTGGCCGGGGCCTTCAAGGCCAGCTACGACACCACCGGGTATCGGGCCACCGCGGCCTACGACGGCGTAGCAGGGATGCTCCAGCGCCTGCGGGGCGCCGGGTGCCGCCTGCACATTGCCACCAACAAGCGGATTCACCCGACCCGCCTGATCCTGGCGCACCTGGGATGGGACGCCTGGTTCGACACGGTCTATGCCCTAGACATCTTCAAGCCTCCCCTGCCCAACAAGGCCGCCATGATCGCGCGGCTGATGTCGGACCGGGGCATCGACCCGGCCGACGCAGTCTATGTGGGCGACCGGCCGGAAGATGGCGAGTCGGCCGACGCCAACGCATTGCCGTTCTTCGCCGCGAACTGGGGATACGGCAGCCTGACACCTGACGAGATGCGGGCCGGCTGGACCGGCACGGCCTCGCCGGAGGCGCTCGCCTCACAGCTCGAAAAACCCTGAATAGGGCCGATATGCCGCGTCATTTCGGCGCATCGGCCTGGCACACGCCGTCTAAACTGTGCCACAAAGGAAAATGGAGCTTGCGGACATGAAAGCCGTGATCCTGGCAGGCGGGCTCGGCACCCGGCTGTCGGAGGAGACCCAGTCGAAGCCCAAGCCGATGGTCGAGATCGGCGGCCGGCCGATCCTGTGGCACATCATGAAGCACTTCACCGCCCACGGCGTGACGGAGTTCATCATCTGCCTCGGCTACCGCGGCTACGTGGTCAAGGAATTCTTCGCCAACTATTTCCTCCATACCTCGGACGTCACCTTCGACATGCGCGAGAACCGCATGGAGGTCCACGAGCAGCACACCGAGCCGTGGCGCGTCACCCTCGTCGATACCGGCGAGCACACCCAGACCGGCGGGCGCCTGAAGCGGGTTCGCCGTTACGTCGACGAGGACGAGACCTTCTTCTTCACCTATGGCGACGGCCTGTCCGATGTGGACCTGACCGCTGTCCTCGCATTCCACAAGGGGCACGGACGTGCCGCCACCGTGACCGCAGTGACCCCGCCCGGCAGGTTTGGCGCACTCGATCTCGCGGGCGATGTCGTCACCCGGTTCAAGGAGAAACCGGCCGGCGACGGCAACCCGATCAATGGCGGCTTCTTTGTCCTGTCGCCCGACGTGCTCGACCTCATCGATGGCGACGGCGCCCACTGGGAATCGAAGCCGGTCGAGCGCCTCGTGGAGCGGGACCAGCTCCGCGCCTATGTTCATCGCGGTTTCTGGCAGCCCATGGACACCCTGCGCGACAAATACAACCTCGAGCGGCTGTGGGAGTCGGGCCGCGCCCCCTGGAAGATCTGGAAATGACGCACACCGCATACAAGGGCAAGCGCGTGCTGGTGACTGGCCACACGGGCTTCAAGGGGAGCTGGCTGAGCCTGTGGCTGACGCGCCTGGGCGCACGGGTCAGCGGGCTCGCCCTCGAACCGGACACCGATCCGTCCCTGTACACGGAAGCCCGGATCGGCGACCGGGTCGAATCCCTGATCGGCGACATCCGCGATCCGGAGCTGGTCCGCGAAGCGGTCGCCGGCTTCGCCCCCCAGATCATCTTCCACCTGGCCGCCCAGCCCCTGGTGCGCCGGGGCTACGCGGAGCCGCTGCGCACCTTCGGCACCAACGTCATGGGCACCGCCAACGTGCTCGAAGCGGCGCGCCATACCAATTCGGTCAAGGCGATCGTCGTCGTCACCAGCGACAAGTGCTACCGCGAGGATGCCGCCTCCCTCGGCTACCGGGAGAGCGACCCGCTCGGCGGACACGACCCCTACTCCGCCAGCAAGGCCGCCGCCGAACTGGCGACCTCGGCGTGGCGGGCCAGCTACGGCAACACGCCCGGCGCGCCACTGATCGCGACGGCCCGCGCGGGCAACGTTATTGGCGGCGGCGACTGGGCCAGCGACCGGCTGGTGCCCGACCTGTGGCGGGCCGCCCGCGCCGGGCGCACCGCGCTGATCCGCAACCCGTCCGCAATCCGCCCCTGGCAGCACGTCCTCGAGCCGCTCTCCGGCTACCTGATGCTGGGCGCGCGGCTGCTCGGCGGCCACGCCGACGCGGCGGATGCCTGGAACTTCGGCCCCGCCCTGGTGGACATGGAGTCCGTCGAAGCCCTGTGCGAGCACATGTGCCCCCTGCTCGGCGCCAGCTGGTCGCGGGACCGCTCACCCCAGCCCCGCGAGGCACCGATGCTGCGGCTGGACAGCAGCAAGGCGATGGTGCATCTGGGCTGGCAGCCGCGCTTCAATTTCGAGGAGGCCGTGGCGCTGACCGGCGACTGGTACAAGCGACACGCGGCCGGTGAAGACGCGCGACAACTGTGCGAAGACCGCATCGAGCGCTTCGAGCGCAGCCGGGGGCGGCGTTGAGCGATCCGGGCCGACAGGCCGTCCGCGACGCCGTCTCGGCGTGGTGCGCCGCGCAAGCCAAGCCGGCCCCGTTCGAGCCGGGCCTCACGCCGGTGCCGGTATCCGGCAAGGTCGTTGGCGAAACCGAGCGACTCGCGATGGTCGAGGCCGCCCTCGACGGCTGGCTGACAACCGGGCGATTCAACGAGGCCTTCGAGAAGCGGTTGGCCGACTGGTTCGGTTTGCCCCACGCGATCACCGTCAATTCAGGGTCATCGGCCAATCTGGTGGCGGTCTCCAGTCTGTTCTCGCCACGGCTCGGCCCGGCGGCGATCCAGCCGGGCGACGAGATCATCACCGTCGCGGCCGGCTTTCCGACCACGGTCAATCCGATCCTCCAGAACGGCGCCATCCCGGTATTCGTGGATGTGCGACCGGGCACCTACGACATCGACGCCGCGGCCCTTGCGGGCGCGCTCGGGCCGCGCAGCCGGGCGGTGGTGCTGGCCCACACCCTCGGCAACCCGTTCGATCTGGCGGCGGTGATGGATTTCTGCGCTCGCCACGACCTGTGGCTGATTGAAGACTGCTGCGATGCGCTGGGCTCGCGCTATCGCCTGCCCGATGACGCATCCGACTGGCGCCCGCGGCTGCCGACGGCGGATGACCCGCGGCGGTGGTCGCTGGCCGAGGCGCCGGAACCCGAGCGGCACGTCGGCACCTTCGGCCACCTCGCCACCGTGTCGTTTTACCCGGCCCACCACATCACCATGGGCGAGGGCGGCGCGGTGCTGACCTTCGACATGGCCCTGCGCCGCATCGCGGAGTCGTTCCGGGACTGGGGTCGCGACTGCTGGTGCGCGCCCGGCTGCGACAACACCTGCGGCAAGCGCTTCGACTGGCAACTCGGCGGACTGCCCCGCGGCTACGATCACAAGTACACCTATGCGCACTTGGGCTACAACCTCAAGATCAGTGACATGCAGGCCGCCTGCGCGCTCGCCCAGATGGATCGCCTGCCCGGCTTCGTCGCCGCCCGGAAGGCCAATTTTGCCCATCTGTCGGCGCGCCTCGCCGACTGCGCCGATGCGCTGCAGCTGCCATTCGCCACACCGGGCAGTACGCCCTCGTGGTTCGGCTTTCCGATCACGCTGCGGCCGGAGGCCGGACTCAACCGGGTCGATCTGCTGCAGTGGCTGGACCAGCATCGCATCGCGACGCGCCTGCTGTTCGCCGGCAACCTGACCCGACAGCCCTACCTGCAGGGAAAGACTTTCCGCGTCGCCGGAAGCCTGGAGCAGACCGACCGCATCATGAACGACACCTTCTGGATCGGCGTCTGGCCCGGCCTGACGATCGACATGCTGGACTACGCCGCCGACCAGATCCGCGTCTTCCTGGGGCGCGATTTCGATTGAGACCCGACACCATGAAACCGCTCTTCGTCTTCGAGATGGCCAACAACCACATGGGCGACCCGGACCACGGGGTCGCCACGATCCGCGCCATGCGCGGGGCCTGCGAGGGCTTCGACGATGACTTCGATTTCGCCTTCAAGCTGCAGTACCGGGACCTCGACACCTTCATCCACCGCTCGATGCGCGGACGGACCGACGTCAAGTACATCAAGCGCTTCGAAGAAACCCGACTTTCCGACGCCGATTTCCGCGGCCTCGTGGCCGAGATGCGTGCCCAGGGCTTCCAGACCGTGTGCACCCCGTTCGACGAGGCCTCGGTGGACCGCATCGAGGCCCATGGCATCGACACCATCAAGATCGCCAGCTGTTCGTTCGGCGACTGGCCGCTGATGGAGCGCATCGCGGCCTCGGACAGGCCCGTCATCGCGTCCACCGCCACCGCGACGCTCGAAGAGATCGACAACGTCGTCAGTTTCTTCCTGCACCGGGGCAAGGCGCTGACCCTGATGCACTGCGTGGCCGAGTACCCAACGGCGGACGAGTCGCTACAGGTGAACCAGATCGAATTGCTGCGCACCCGGTATCCGGACTGCCGCATCGGCTATTCGACCCACGAGTCGCCGGACAACACCGTCGCGGTCATGATGGCCCTCGCCAAAGGCGCCACCGTCTTCGAGAAACACGTCGTGCTGCCGACCGAGCGCTACGCGGCGAACGCCTACTCGGCCGATCCGGCGCAGATCCGCGCCTGGCTCGCCGCGGCCCGGCAGGCCCGCGCCATCTGCGGCTCGAGCACGCGTTACGAGCCCTCCGATACCGAGCGGACCAGCCTGCACGCCTTGCGGCGGGGCGTATTCACCACCGCCGACGTCGCGGCAGGCACCGAGATCGAAGCCGGGGCAATCGAGTTCGCCTTTCCGCCGGTCGAGGACCAGCTGACCGCCAACGACTGGTCGAAATACAGCCGCTTCACGGCGCGCATCGACATTCCCGCCGGCCAGCCGGTCCGGCGCAGCGACATCACCGTGCAGCATCTGCGGGGTCAGGTGATGGAGGCCGTCACGGCGGTCAAGGCCCTGCTCAAGGCCGGCAACATCGTCGTGCCGGGCAAGTCCGACCTGGAACTCTCCCACCACTACGGCATGGCGCGTTTCGACGAATTCGGCCTGACCATGGTCACCGTGGTCAATCGCGAGTACTGCAAGAAGCTGCTGGTGATGCTGCCCGGCCAGACCCACCCCGAGCAGTACCACGAGCAGAAGGAGGAGACCTTCGTCGTCCTCCACGGCGAACTGACCCTGTGGCTCGACGGCATCGAGCGGCTAGCCCAGACCGGCGACGTGATCACGGTCAATCGCGGTGTACGGCACAAGTTCCACACGGCAAGCGGCGTGGTCTTCGAGGAGATCTCCTCGACCCACCTCAAGGACGACTCCTTCTACACCGACCCGGCCATCGGCCAGAATCCGCGGCGCAAGACGCTGCTGACCTACTGGATGTAACGCGATGACGACGATCAGGGTCGCCGACTGGATCATGCGCCGCCTCGCCGACGAGGGGCTGCGCCACGTCTTCGTGCTGCCCGGCGGCGGCGCCATGCACCTGGACGACGGGCTCGCCTGCGAGTCGCGCCTGACGCCGGTGCCCTGCCACCACGAGCAGGCCTGCGGCATCGCCGCCGAGGCCTATGGCCGGACTGGCCACCCCGACAATCCGGGCTTCGGCGTCGCACTGGTTACCACCGGACCGGGCGCCACCAACGTCATCACCCCGGTCGCGGGCGCCTGGATCGACTCCGTGCCGCTTCTCGTCATTTCGGGCCAGGCCAAGCGGGCCGACCGCCTCAACGGCCGGCCCCTGCGCCAGGGCGGCGTGCAGGAGGTGGACGTGGTGCCGATGGTGAAGTCGATCACCAAATACGCGATCACCGTCACCGACCCGGGCGAGATCCGCCTGCACCTGGAGGCCGCGCTGCAGATCATGAAGAGCGGCCGCCCCGGCCCGGTGTGGATCGACGTGCCCCTCGACGTGCAGGCCGCGCCGATCGATCCGGCGACGCTGCAGCCGGCGCCGGCCGAAGTGACGCGCACACTGCCCACGCCCGACCTGGGTCCGGTTGCCGATCTGCTGGCCCGCGCCCGGCGCCCCCTGATCCTCGCCGGGCACGGGGTCCGCCTCGCCGGCGCCAGCGCACGCCTGCGCGCCCTGGCCGAACGGCTCGGCGTGCCCGTATCGACCACCTGGAACGCGACCGACCTGCTGCCCTACAGCCATCCGCTCAATGCCGGCCGGCCGGGCGTGGTGGCCCTGCGCGGCGCGAACTTCGCGGTCCAGAACTGCGACCTGCTGATCAGCGTCGGCTGCCGCCTCGACAACATCCTGACCGCCTACAACCCGGCCGGCTTCGCCCGCGCCTCGACCAAGGTGGTGGTGGACATCGACGCCCACGAGATCGACAAGCTCGACATGGACATCGCCCACCGCTTCGCGTGGGACGCCGGGGCCTTCGTCGATGCGCTGTCCGCGGCCTGCACCGCCCCGTGCGACTGCGACGACTGGCGTCGGCGCATCCTCGACTGGCGGGCGCGCTATCCGATCACCCACGGCCAGCCCTTTCCGGCCGAGGGCGCGATCGGCCACTTCCAGTTCGCCGACCGGCTCTCCGACGTGGTGCCGGAAGGCTCGCTGGTGGGCACCGGCAGCTCCGGCCTCGGCGTGGAGGCCTTCTACACCGCCTTCCGCAACCGGGAGGGGCAGCGCATCTTCCTGACCTCCGGCCTCGGCGCCATGGGCTATGGCCTGCCGGCGGCGATCGGCGCCTGCCTGGGCAATGGCAGCGAGCCGATGGTGCTGGTGGAATCCGACGGCAGCCTGCAGCTCAACCTTCAGGAGCTCGCCACCCTGGCCGGCCGGCGCCTGCCGATCTGCCTGATGATCATGAACAACGCGGGCTACTGCTCGATCCGCAACACCCAGCGCAACTACTTCGAAGGGCGCTACCTGGGCACCGGCCCCGAGGCCGGCCTGATGATGCCCGACCTGGAACGCCTCGCGGCCGTCTATGAATTGCCCTACCTCTGCATCGACGAGGCCGCCACGCTCGATCAGGATCTGGCCCGCGCGATGGCGCTGCCGCGCCCCTGCCTGATCGATGTGCGCCTCAGGCCGGACGAGACCCTGGCCCCGAAGTGCGCGGCGATCCCGCGGGCCGACGGGTCCATCATCTCGATGCCGCTGGAGGACATGAGTCCGCTGCTGCCGCTGTCGGTCCTGGCCAAGGAGATGCTGATTCCCCTGCTGCCCGCGAGCAGGGAAGCCCAGCGGGAACCCGACCGCAAATGAGCAGCAGCGCCAGTCCCGCCTGCCGGATCTGCGACACCGCCATGGGCGGGCCCCTGCTGGTCCAGCACGACATGCCCGCCGCCGCCCAGGGCCTGCCCACGGTCGATCGGCTCGACCGGGACCGGGGTGTCGAACTGCGCCTGCATCAGTGCCCGGCCTGCGGCCTGGCCCAACTCGCCAACGCGCCGGTTCCCTACTACCGTGAGGTCATCCGGGCGGCCGGCATTTCTCCCGAGATGCAGGGGTTTCGACGCGATCAGTTTCGCAGCTGGCTCGAAGGGCACGGACTTTCCGGCGGCCGGATCCTGGAGGTGGGCTGCGGTCGCGGTGAGTACCTCGCCATCCTGGGCGAGTCGGGCGCCGACGCGGTCGGCCTCGAGTACTCGGCCGAGGCAGCCGACGCCTGCCGGGCGGCCGGGCTGAACGTGGAGACCGGCTTCATCGAGGGGCCCGAGAGCCGGCTTGCCGGCGCCCCCTTCGATGGCTTCGTGATACTCAATTTCCTCGAGCACCTGCCTGCCGCCGACCGTGTCCTGCGGGGGATTGCCGCCCAACTCCGCGATGGCGGCATCGGCATGGTCGAGGTCCCGAACTTCGACATGATCCTCGAGCGCGGCCTGTTCGCGGAATTCATCCCCGACCACCTGTTCTACTTCACGCGCGCCACCCTCAGCAGCCTGCTCGAGCGCAATGGCTTCGAAGTGCTCTCCTGCAGCGAACTCTGGCACGGCTACCTGCTCTCGGCCACCGTCCGCAGGCGCCGCCCGCTGGACATCTCCGGACTCACTACCGCCCAGGCGGCCCTCGGCCGATCCTTTGCCGATTTTCTGGACCGCTTCGATGCCCGCCGCGTAGCAGTGTGGGGCGCCGGCCACCAGGCACTGGCCCTGATCAGCCTGCTGGGCATCAAGGACCGCCTCGCCTATGTGGTGGATTCCGCGCCGTTCAAGCAGGGGCGCTTCACGCCGGCCACGCACCTCCCCATCATGCCGCCCGAGCGCCTTGAGGCTGGCGACGTGGATGCCGTGATCGTGCTCGCCGCGAGCTATTCCGATGAAGTCGCGCGCATCATCGCCGAGCGCCACGGCGATCGCTTCACGATCGCGCGGCTTGAGGGCGACAGCCTGCAAACCCTGAACTCGGGGCCTCGGCCATGAACGGCACCCGGCAAGCGCGAAACACACTGGCGGAGGCGATCGCGGCCATCGACGACGCGACGGGCCCCGCCACGACGGGTTTGCCGGAGCCCGTCTTCCACCTGGTCAGCCGTCTGACCCCGATGGTCAACGTCGACCTGCTGATCCACGATGACGCCGGTCGCTGCCTGCTCACCTGGCGGGACGACGCCTTCTACGGCCCGGGCTGGCATGTCCCGGGCGGGATCATCCGATTCCGGGAGCGCGTCGCCGACCGCATCGCCGCGGTCTCGGCCGGGGAGCTCGGTGCATCGGTCGAATCCAGCCAGTCGCCCATCGCCGTGCACGAGATCTTCCATCCCGAGCGGGACGTCCGCGGCCACTTCGTTTCGCTGCTGTACGCCTGCCGCCTCGCCTCCGCGCCCGACGCATCCCGGCAATTCCGGCCCGACACGCCCCGACACGGAGACTGGGCATGGCACGCGGGCGCGCCGGACGCGCTGATCGAACAACACCGAATCTACATCCCGCAGATCAACGGCGGCGGCCACCCGGCACGACGCCCACCGGGGAGCCGACCCACGTGAGTCAACGCAAGACACCGATCTACATCACGGAGCCCCACCTGCCGCCCCTGGAGGACTTCATCCCCTACCTCGAGGCGATCTGGCAGACGCGGCGGCTGACCAACAGCGGCCCGTTCCACGATCAACTGGAAGGCGCACTGGCCGACTATCTTGGTGTCGAGCACCTCAGCCTGTTCGCCAACGGAACCCTGGCGCTGGTCACGGCGCTGCAGGCCCTGCGGATCACCGGCGAGGTCATCACGACGCCCTACACCTTTGCGGCCACGACCCATTCCCTGCTGTGGAACAACATCAAGCCGGTGTTCGTCGATATCGACCCGGCCACCTGCAACCTCGACCCGGAACGCATCGAGGAAGCCATCACGCCGACCACCAGCGCCATCCTGCCGGTCCATTGCTACGGCTTTCCGAGCGACGTGGAGCGAATCGAGGCGATTGCCGACACCTATGGCCTGAAGGTCATCTACGACGCGGCCCATGCCTTCGGCGTGCGTCGGGACGGCACGAGCATCCTGCAACATGGCGACCTGTCGATCCTGAGCTTCCACGCCACCAAGGTCTTCAACACCTTCGAGGGCGGCGCCATCATCTGCCCCAACGAGAAGATCAAGCGACGCATCGACCACCTGAAGAACTTCGGCTTCGCCGACGAGGTCACCGTCGTCGCGCCCGGCATCAACGGCAAGATGAACGAGGTCAGCGCGGCGATGGGCCTGTTGCAGCTCGAACACATCGACGTGGCTCTCGAAGCCCGCGCGAAGATCCACCGTCGCTTCGCCGAAGCCCTCGCCCCGGTACCCACGCTGACCCTCCTCCCGCCTCCCCCGGGAACCCGCTGGAACCATGCCTACTGCCCGATGCTGGTGTCCGACGACCACCCGATCAGCCGCGATGCCCTCTACGACCGACTGAAGGCGGCCAACATCCTCGTGCGGCGCTACTTCTACCCGCTGATCAGTGCCTTCCCGATGTATCGCGGCCTTCCCAGCGCAGCGCCGGCGCGCCTGCCCAATGCCGCGCGGATCGCCCGCCAGGTCCTCTGTCTGCCCATCCACCCCGGCCTGGGCCCGGACGACGTGGCTGCGGTTCTGGACACCCTGCTGGAGGTGCGCTGAGCCGCCCCAGCCGACAGGAACCCTAGCGATGACCCAAGACGACGCCCCCCTCTCCTTCGACATCAACGGCATTCAGGCACATCAGCGCAACCGCCACCCGGTCTTGCTGATCGACAGGGTCACCGCCGTGGTGCCGGGCAAGACCGCGCGGGCAGTGAAGTGTTTCGCCTACAACGAGTGGTTCTTCCCGGCGCACTTCGAGGACGACCCCAATGTGCCCGGCTTCGTGCAGGTGGAGTGCCTGGCCCAGACCTTCATCATGACCTTCCTGTGCCTCGACGAATACAAGGGCATGCGGACCCACTACGCCTCGATCGACAAGGTCCAGTTCAGGCGCCGCATCCTGCCTGGCGACGTGCTGGTGATCGACGCCACCCTGGATTCGTTCCGGCGCGGCGTGGCCCGCGGCACCGCCACCAGCCACGTCGAAGGGGAAACGGCCTGCTCCGCCCACTTCGTGATCGTGCTGCCCGACGTGCTCGCCGGCTTCACGCCGAAGCCCTGAACCCGCGGAACGGAGAACGGACGATGCGCGTCGCCGACTACCTCATGAACCGCCTCCACTCGGCCGGCGTCCGGCAGGTGTTCCTGGTGACCGGGCGCGGCGCCCTGTTCCTGACCGACGCCCTGGCCAGGCATCCGGAGCTGGCGGCGGTCTGCACCCACCACGAGCAGTCTGCCGCGTTCGCCGCGATCGGCGCCGCTCAGGCCACCGAGGGACTCGGCGCCTGCCTGGTGTCGACCGGCTGCGCTGCAACCAACGCCATCACCGGCGTGCTGTCGGCCTGGCAGGACGGCGTACCCTGCGTCTTCATATCGGGTCAGAACACCCTCGCAGAGACGACACGCCACACCGGCATCGGGCTGCGCACCTACGGCCAGCAGGAGGCCGACATCGTCGCCCTGGTCGAGCCGATCACCAAATACGCGACGATGCTGACGCGGGCCGCCGACATCGTGCCGGCGCTGGAGAAGGCCATCACCCTCGCCACCACGGGGCGCAAGGGGCCTGTGTGGCTCGACATCCCGCTGGACCTGCAAAGTGCCATGGTGCCGCCCGAGCTCGCACAGGAGGTGCCCCCGCCTCCGCCAGCAGAGGCGGCGGCACCCGCGGCGGACGAGGTCCGCGCGGTGGTCGAGGCGCTGGCCGCCGCAAAGCGGCCCGTGGTGCTGATCGGCAGCGGCGTGCGGTCGGCCGGGGCCTCGGACGCCTTCGCCCGCTTCGTCGAGCGCTGGCGCCTGCCGGTGACCTACGCGGCATCGGCGCCGGACACCTATGGCAGCACCCGCCCGCTGTGTGTCGGATCAATCGGTGCCATGGGGTGCTCCCGGGCCGGCAGTTTCGCGGTGCAGAACGCCGACCTGGTGCTGGTGCTGGGCTGCCGGCTCACCTCGCTGACGACCGGCACCGAGCCCTGCAAATTCGCCCGCGAAGCCCGCGTGATGGTGGTCGACATCGACCCCCTCGAGCACGCCAAGGCATCGGTGACGATCGACCGACTGGTGGTCGCCGACGTGGCCGCCTTTCTCGCCGCCGCCGACAGCCTGCCGGCCGCGCCGGCACCGGCGACCTGGGTGGACAGGTGCCAGCACTGGAAAACCCGTTTTTCCCCCGTCGAGGCACCGTTCACGGCAGCCGACCGGGTCGACCTCTACGTGCTGGCCGAAGCCCTGTCTGACGCGCTTCCGGCCACGGCCACCCTGGTCACCGACTCGGGCTCGGCAGAGGTCATCCTGCCGACCAACGTCCGCTTCGGCCCGGGCATGCGGTGCCTCCACCCAGCCTCCCAGGGCGCCATGGGATTCGCGCTGCCGGCCGCCATCGGCGCCTGCAGTGCACGCCCGGACCCTACCATCGCCGTCATCGGCGACGGTTCCATCATGATGAACCTGCAGGAGCTCGAGACCCTCCGCTACCGCCAGCTGCCGATCAAGATCCTGGTGATCAACAACAACGCCTATTCGATCATCCGCCGCCGCCAGCAAGGCCTGTTCCGGACCCGGACGATCGGCACCGACCCGGACAACGGCGTCAGCTGTCCGGACTTCGGGCAGGTCGCGGCCTGCTTCGGGCTCGCCTACCGGCGCATCGACGGCCCCGGCGGCCTCGCCGATGCCCTCCGCGCCTGCTTCGCCGAGCCCGGGCCCGTGCTGTGCGAAATCATGGGCCGGCCCGACCAGGGCTACATCGAGCTGGGTCACACCCGCAGCGAGATCACCCGGCGAGTCGTCCGGCGTCCGCTGGAGGACCAGGCCCCGTTTATCGATCGGGAGGTCTTCCTGTCCGAAATGATCGTCGCGCCCATCGACCAATGAGGACGCAGCCGCCCCGCTTCCGGCCAGGCCCCGCCACGCCCCTCAAGCCCGCGGCATTGCGGCCGATTCCCTTTTCATCGGCAACGGGCGGGCGACCCCCCGGGATACCCCGCCCCCTGCCCCGCTACGGATAGACCATGGCCCGCATCACCCTGAGGAACGGCCGCGCGCTCGGCGATTACCACGACCCCTACATCGTGGCCGAGTTGAACACCAGTCACTTCGGCGACCCGGAAACCGCCCGCGCCATGATCGACAGCGCCAGGGCTGCCGGCGTGGACTGCGTCAAGTTCCAGTCCTGGACCACCGACACGCTCTACTCGAGCACCCATTACCGCCAGAACCCGATCGCCAGGCGCTTCGTCAGCAAATTCTCGATGTCGGACGCGCAGCTCGCGGAACTGGCTGGCTACTGCCGGACGGTGGGCATGGACTTCGCGTCCACGCCCTATTCCCGCGAGGAGGCGCGCGTGCTCGCCGAGACCTGCGAAGTGCCCTTTATCAAGATCGCGTCGATGGAGCTCGACAACCTCCCCTACCTGGACTACCTCGCCCGCCTCGGCGTGCCGCTGGTGCTATCCACGGGGATGGGCACCACCGAGGAGATCCGGAGGGCGGTCGGCACGATCCATGAGGCCGGTCAGGACGCCCTCGCCATCCTCCACTGCGTCTCGGTCTACCCTGCAGCACCCGAGTCCATCCGGCTGCACAATCTGCTCGGCCTGCGCAGCGAGTTCCCGGACTGCCCGATCGGCTATTCCGACCACACCCAGGGCGTCGAGATTCCGGCCGCCGCGGTGGCCCTCGGCGCCTGCCTGATCGAAAAGCATTTCACCCTCGACAAGAGCCGGATCGGGATGGACAACCAGATGGCCACCGAGCCCGACGAGATGGCCACGATGGTGCGCCACTGCCGGAGCGTACAGGTCGCGCTCGGCGGAGCGTCGCGCATCCTCGACGCGGCCGAGGCCGCCCAGCGCCCCAAGATGCGCCGCAGCCTCGTCACGATCCGCGACCTGCCCGCGGGGCACGTGCTGCGGGCCGGGGACCTGGACGCCAAGCGCCCGGGCACCGGCTTCGCGCCGACGCAGATCGATCGCCTTGTCGGCAGGACGCTGCGCGTGCCGGTGGCGGCCGACGAGATCATCGCAGCGGAGCATCTTGCCGATGACTGACTGCCCCGCGCACCCGCCGTTCCGGCGATTCGGCCGGGAACACGGCTCATGAAAGACAAACAGGTGGTCCTGACCGGCGGCACCTCGGGCATCGGCTTCGCCGTTGCCCGCCGACTGGCCGCCGAGGGCTGCTCCCTGACCCTGATCGGGCGCAGCGAGGAACGACTTGCCGAGCGGATTGCGCAGCTGTCGCACCCCGCCCGCCACCAGTGCGTGATGTGCGACCTGCACGACACCCCGTCGATCCGGGGCATCGCGTCCGCCCTCCCACCCCGGGTCGACGCCTTCGTGCATGCCGCTGGGGTTACCGCCACGTTGCCGCTGCGCGCCCTGAGCTACGAGCGCATGGACGCCCTGATGCGGGTGAATGTCTATGCCTTCGTGGAATTGTCGCGGCTCATCGAGGCGGGCAAGAAGGCGAATGCCCCGCATCTGACCAGCGTCGTGGCGCTGTCATCCATCGCTGCCACCCGCGGCGGCAAGGGGCAGACGGCCTACAGCGCCTCGAAGGCCGCGCTCGAAGCCTGCATCACCACCCTCGCCAAGGAGTGCGTGCGCAAGCGCATTCGCTTCAACGCCGTGCGCCCGGGGCTGGTCGACACCGAGATGACGCGCAGCTGGCTGCGTCGCGCCAAGCTGACCGGCGACTTCGACCCCGACAGGGCGCAGCTCTCCGGCATGGCCGATCCGGCCGACATCGCGGCCCTGATCGCTTTCCTGGTGTCGGACGATTCCCGGCACATCGTCGGCAGCCACATCCCCATCGACGGCGGTGGACCATTGAGCACACTCGACTAGGGCAACACCCATGGCCAACCTGGAATACTCCCATTGCCGGATCGCCGGCATCAGCGTCAGCGTCCCCGAGCGGGTCCGCCGCAGCGAGGAATTCACCGACTTCATCGGCGAGGAGGGGGTGGACAAGTTCATCAAGACGGTGGGCATCGTCCAGGGCCACATCTGCGACGAGCAGATGACCTGCTCCGACCTGTGCGCCGACGCGGCCGAACGGCTGATGACCGATCTTGACATCGACCGGCAGTCGATCGACGCCCTGCTCTTCGTCTCCCAGACGCCGGACTACATCGCCCCCTCGACCGCGTGCGTGCTCCAGCACCGCCTGGGCCTGAGCGAAGAGTGTCTCGCCTACGACATCAACCTCGCCTGCTCCGGCTACGTCTACGGGGTCTCGGCCGCCATGTCCTACCTCCAGACCCGGGGGATCAACCGGGTGCTCCTGCTGGCGGGGGACACGGTCAGCAAGCACTGCTCGCCGGAGGATCGCGCCCTGACCATGCTGTCGACCGACGCGGGCAGCGCGACGCTCCTCGAGCGAAGCGGCGATTCGCAGCCAGCGGGCCGCTTCACGCTGCGTACCCAGGGCCAGGGCTTCCGCAGTCTCATCGTGCCCTTCGGGGGATATCGTCACCGCTTCGGCAACACGACCCGGGTCGAGATCGAGCCGGGCGTGTCCCGCTGTGACTACGACGGCTACATGGACGGCACCGAGGTGTTCCGGTTCTCGGTGATGGAGGTCCCGAAGCTGTTCAAGGCCTTTTACGAGCACTTCGACATCGACGCCAGCACCATCGCTCAGTTCTTCCTGCATCAGGCAAACCTCTTCATCCTCGGCAACGTCGCGAAGCGTGTGAAGATCGACAAGGCGCAGCTGCCCATCAGCATCGACCGCTACGGAAACACCGGCGCCGCCACCATCCCGACGACGATCTGCGATCACTACGCGCGGGACACGGCGGCCGAGGTCTCCGACCTGGTTCTGCTGTGCGGATTCGGGATCGGCCTGTCCCTCGGCATCGGGACCGTCACGCTCGACCGGACCCGGATCCTGCCGATCGGCATCTGCACGACCCGATTCGACGACCGGATCGACGCCCTGCACGAGGACGCAAAGCCGTTCATCAATGCCTGAGCCGAGCATGATCGATCTCTTCATCATCGGAGCCGGCGGATTCGGACGCGAGGTGCTGGATACCGTCGTCCAGTTCAATGCGGTCACGCCGACCTACCGGGTGCGGGGTTTCATCGACGACACCATGCCCGCCGGCACCGTCGTCAATGGCGTTGCCGTCGCCGGCGACATCGCGCACCTGGCGAGCCTGCCAGACACGCCCCACGCCCTTCTGGCGATCGCCGATCCGGTGGCAAAACGCCGCATCGTCGAGGCGACGCGACACCGGGTGCACTTCGAGACGCTGATCCATCCCACCTGCCTCGTCTCGCCCTTCGCCCACATCGGGGCCGGCGCGATCATCCAGGGCTATTCGCTGGTCGCTGCCAATGCCCGGGTGGGAGAGCACGTGACGATCAATGCCCACAGCGGGGTCGGCCACGACGCGGTTGTCGGCCCGTTCTGCTCGATCATGAGCTTCTGCGATCTGGCCGGCGGATCGTCCGTCGGCGAGTTGACTTTTGCCGGGTCGGGCGTAAAAGTCCTGCCCAAAATCCGCGTCGCTGACGCGTCCTTCCTCTGTGGCGGCGCCATCATCATGAAGGACGTCCCCACGTCCGCGAAGATGATCGGCAATCCCGCCCGACCCATTGGCTAGCCCACATGAATACATCGGAAAAGCTGGAACTCGTCGCCGACCTGCTGAGCGTGTCGCCCACCGACATCACGCCGGAAACCCCGCTCAAGTCGCTGGACACCTGGGACTCCATGGCGGCCCTGTCACTCGTGATCCTGCTCGAGGAGCAGTTCGGGCGGGCGGACGTCGGTGGCAGCGAGATCAAGCGCCTGGAGAGCGTGGCGGACATCCTCGATCTGATGAATGCGCCGCAGAGCACCTAGCAGGGAAACCGACATGACACCGCGTGAGACCTACACCAACATCTTTGTCGAATCGTTCGGCGTCGACGCCAGCGCTCTGGACGAGCGCTTCGTCTACCAGTGCGTGCCCACCTGGGACTCGGTGGGACACATGAGCATGATCGCCGCCCTGGAGGATGCCTTCGACATCGCCCTCGAGGTCGACGACATCGTCGATTTCTCGTCGTTCACCAAGGGCATGGACATCCTCGGCAAGTACGGCGTCAACCTCTGAGCACGCTGGCGACAGGATGCGACTCGCCGACGCGATCGAGCGCCACGCGGACCGGATACTGGCACTGACCGACGACGGTCGGGAATGGCCCTACGAGGCCGCACTCACGCTGTCGGCAAAGCTCTCCCGGCTGGACGTGGCTCGGCGACTCACGTTCTGCCTGTGCCGGAACGACGCCTCGTCCCTGCTCGGCTACCTGGCGATCGTTCATGCGGGCGGCGTGCCGGCGCTGATCTCCCCCACCCTGGACAGCCCGGCGCTGAATGCGCTGATCGCGGCATACCGACCGGCGTTCCTGTGGGTGCCCCGGGAACAGCGGGATGCCTTGCCAAAACACGCGGAAATCCTCGGCTTCGAAGACCATCTCCTGCTCGCCGGGGGCGACGCTGCCGACGACCCCATCCACGACGACCTGGCCCTCTTGCTGAGCACCTCCGGCAGCACCGGCAGTCCGGTCTTCGTCCGCCAGTCCGCCCGCAATGTCGACGCCAATGCCGAGGCCATCGCCGACTACCTCGGCATCACGCCCGACGATCGCCCCATCACCACGCTCCCGCCGAGCTACACCTACGGCCTGTCGATTCTCCACAGCCATGTGCTGCACGGCTGCACCATCGCACTGACCGACCGCAGCTTCTTCGACCGGGCCTTCTGGGCCTTTATCCGGCAGTCCGGCGCAACCTCGTTCGGCGGCGTGCCCTATCACTACGAGATGCTGGACAAGCTCCGCTTCTGGCGGATGGACCTGCCCGACCTGCGGACGCTGACCCAGGCCGGCGGGCGGATGGCGCCCGAGCGCTCGCGTGCCGTCGCCGCCGAGTGCGCCGCCCGTGGCATCGCCTTCTACACCATGTACGGCCAGGCGGAGGCCACGGCACGCATGAGCTTCCTCGCCCCGGAGCGCGCCATCGACAAGGCCGGGAGCATCGGCCGGGCGATTCCCGGCGGAGCGCTCTGGCTGGAGGACGAGACCGGCGAGCGGATCGACACGCCCGACACCTGCGGCGAGCTTGTCTTCCGCGGCGACAACGTCACCCTTGGCTATGCCCGCGGCCACGCCGATCTCGCCCGCGGCGACGACAACCACGGCATCCTCCGCACCGGCGACATGGCGACGCGGGATGCCGATGGCGACTACTACATCGTCGGTCGCCGCAAGCGTTTCCTGAAACTGTTCGGCCTGCGCACCAACCTGCAGGATGTGGACGACGCGCTGGCCCGCGACGGCATCGAGGCTGCCTGCGCCGGCCGCGACGATCACCTGCGCATCTACGCGGTGTCCGTCGATGCTGAAGCCGGGCAGGCCATCAAGGCCCGGGTCGCGACGCGGTTGCGGGTGCATCCCAGCGCGATCGAGGTCGTCGGCGTCGAGGCACTTCCCCGCGGCGAGGCCGGCAAGATCCGCTACGCGGCCCTGGACGCCCTGGCGGGCGAGGTGCTCGCATGAGCGCGAGCGCCATGCTCCCCGACCTCGCCGACCTCCTGGCCATGGACCCCTACGGTCTCCCCGCCGCCGACAAGGCCGCCCGGCTGGGACAGATTCTGGAACAGCTCACGGCCTGGCACCGCGAACACTGCCCCCCCTACCAGCGCATGCTAACGGTGCTGGGCGAAGCGATCGCCCGGGGGCCCGGGCTTGCCGCCGTCCCCTTCCTACCGGTGCGCGTGTTCA
The DNA here is from genome assembly GCA_020445665.1 of Rhodocyclaceae bacterium. Taxonomy (GTDB): domain Bacteria; phylum Pseudomonadota; class Gammaproteobacteria; order Burkholderiales; family Rhodocyclaceae; genus Cognatazoarcus. The sequence continues at coordinate 119,308 of JAGRGD010000049.1, read as the reverse complement.
AGGACATGGACCTTAGCAGCGTCGATCCCGGGCAGGTCGTCAAGACCCTGACCTCGTCGGGCACCAGCGGCCAGGCGGTCTCCCGGATCTACCTGGACCGCGAGACGGCGGCCCTGCAGAGCAAGGTGCTGGCCCGCCTGATGGCGAGCCTGCTGGGTCAGCAGCGTCATCCGATGCTCGTCATCGACACACCCTCGGTCCTGAAGGATCGCACGGCTTTTTCGGCGCGCGGTGCCGGCATCCTGGGCTTCTCGCTGTTCGGTCGCGACGTCACCTACGCGCTCGACGACAACATGCAGCTCGACCTGCCCCGCATCGACGCGTTTCTCGAAAAGCACCGCGACGCGCCCCGGATCTTCCTGTTCGGTTTCACGTACATGGTCTGGCGCCATCTGGTCCAGCCCCTGGCCACCCTCGGCCGGCAACTGCCGCTCGAGCGCGGTGTCCTGCTGCATGGCGGCGGCTGGAAGAAGCTCGCCGACGAAGCCGTTCCGCCGGCGAGCTTTCGTGCCGCGCTGGCCGAACGCTGTGGCCTTGAGCGCGTGGTGGACTACTACGGCATGGTCGAACAGACGGGTTCGATCCACCTGGCCTGCGGCCAGGGCCATCTGCACGCCCCGGTTTTCTCCGACGTCGTCATGCGCGATCCCCGCGACTTCGCACCCCTCCCGCCCGGCCGCCGCGGGCTGATCGAGGTGCTGTCCGTCCTGCCCCGCAGCTATCCCGGCCACGCCCTGCTGACGGATGACCTGGGCACCCTGCGTGGCGAGGACGATTGCCCCTGTGGCCGGCTCGGTCGCTACTTCACCGTCGAAGGGCGCGCCCCCCGTGCCGAGGCCCGCGGTTGCAGCGACACCTACGCGGCCCCCGGCTGAGCCCATGGACATGAACACGCTCGAGGACCTCCCTCTCACGATACTGGCCGGCGCCCCCCTTGCCGAGCTCGAATCCCGGCCGCTGCAACCCTACTCGGCGGAGAGCCTCGCCTTCCTCGGCGCTCTCTCCCGCGACCTGCTCGAGGCGCCAGCGTCGCGGACCTTTCCCGACGTGGTCGCCTTCGCCTACTGGTGCCGGCCGGCCAACCTGGCCCGCCTCGCAAGCGACTTCGGCGCTCACCAGCAGCGCATCGGGCGGGGCCTGACCCTGCACGTCGCGCCCACCAACGTACCGATCAATTTCGCTTTCTCGATGGCTTTCGGATTGCTCGCGGGCAATCCCAACCTTGTGAGGGTGCCGGCATCGCTGCCAGCCCAGGCCGCCCTGGTCTGCCAAGCGATCGCCGACCTGTTCGCCTCGCCGGATCACCACCGCATCGCCCGCATGAACCGCCTGCTGAGCTACCCCAGGAGCGATGAGATCACTCGCACCCTGTCCGCCCGGTGCCAGGCGCGGATCCTGTGGGGCGGTGACGAAACCATCGCCCACCTGCGGCGCATGCCGACACCGGCCCGCTGCGTCGAAATCGCTTTCGCCGATCGCTACTCCCTTTGTCTGCTCGACGCCGCCTCGGTGAACGCCGCGGACGACGACGAGCTCGCCCGGCTGGCGGACGCCTTCTATCGCGACGCCTTCGTGCTCGACCAGAATGCCTGCTCGTCGCCTCACCTCGTCCTCTGGCTGGGCACGCACGCGGACACCCTTGATGCCCAGGCGCGCTTCTGGCCAGCCCTCGCCGGGCAAGTCGCGCAGCGCTATGAGCTGCCCGCCGTGGCGGCCGTCGATAAGCTGGCTGCCACCTGCCGACTGGCGGCGGACCTGCCGGCGACCGGGCCCTGCGTGACCCACGACAATGGCATCTACCGAATCGCCCTGGAAGCACTCCCCGCCGACATCGCCGCGCACCGGGGCAGCCATGGCCTGTTCCTCGAGCACCGCATCGACGGATTCGATGCGCTCGCGTCGATTGTCGATGCGCGATACCAGACCCTGACGACGTTCGGCATCGATCGGACGACGCTGACCGAGCGGATCCTGTCCCTCGGCCTGCCCGGCATCGACCGGGTCGTCCCGGTCGGCAAGGCGCTCGACATCGGCGTCATCTGGGATGGACACGACCTGATCCGCGCGCTGTCACGCATCGTGGCCCTGCAATGACCGCCATGGATTGCCCCGCACCGAGCCGCCACTCCCCATGAACCCATCGCCCCCGACCGGAGGCCGCGCCGACCCATGAGCACCTTACGACTGCTGGTCTTTCCCGCCACGATGGACTCGGCAATTCCATTCGTCCGCACGGCGCGCTCCCTGGGCTTCGAGATCGTCGGCGCCAGTTCGGTCTCCACCGCGCCGGCCATTGACGAACTGGACGACCGGGTACACCTGCCCTTCGTCAGCGAGGCCGGGTTCGACCATGCCTTCGAGGCGGCCCTTTCGACGCACCGGATCACCCATGTCCTTGCGCCCCACCACGTCGTATGGTCCCACCTGAATGGCCTGCGAAGGCGACTGGCGGCTCCCTTCTTTCTCTGCTCCCCCCATCCCTTCGCCGGCCACTGGGCAGCCTTCTCGCCCAGCCTGGAGTGGGCGGCGCGCCAGGCACCGGATGCCTTTCCCCGCTCCCTCGCGCAATCGCCACGGGGCCTGGCCCCGGCACTGACGGAAAGCCAGTTGGCGGGGCTCCATCGCAGCTTCCTGCATACCCCCGGAGAAACCGACGAAGACAAGCTGGCCGCGCTCTACACGATCTCCCGACTGGCTCCCGCCGGCGACGTGGTCGAGATCGGCTCGCTTTACGGGCGTTCGGCGCAGGCGCTCTCCTGGCTGGCCGGGCACTACCGCATCGGAGCGACCCTGTGTGTGGACCCCTGGACGGTGTCGGAGAAGTCGGACCAGGGGCCGGCCGCCCGCCTGGTGAACGAGGAGGCCGCGCACCTCGACTTCGAGCAGATCTTCCGCAATTTCCTCGCGACCGCGGCGTCGACGCCCGGCACGAGCTACATCCGGGCCTTGTCCGACGACGCCATCGCGCGCTACCGGGAGTCAGCGGATTCGGGCTCGCTGCACGCGGACGGACTCGACCCGGTTCCGGTAACCGGCCGCATCGCCTTGCTGCACATCGACGGCAACCACCGCTATGACTGCGTCCGGGCCGACATCCGCAACTGGACGCCCCACCTCGCCGACTACGGCTGGCTCATGCTCGACGACTACGTCTGGAGCTTCGGCGATGGTCCCCGGCGTGCCGGCGACGAGTTGTTGTCCGGTGGGGATTTCGATTATGCCTTCGTGCTGAGCGACACCCTCTTCCTCCGGCGAGCCCCCGCGGCACGCACCTGACCGCCCCGCCCCCAACGCGCCCATCAAGGAGCCGAATGCCATGCCCCTGGTCGACATCGCCGTCATTGCCTACAACCAGGAAGAGTTCATCGAGGAGTGCGTGGAATCCTGTCTGAGCCAGACCATGCGCGATTTCCGTGTCACGGTCTTCGATGACGCCTCGAGCGACGACACGGAAGCCATCTGTCGCGAACTGGCGGAAGAGGACAGCCGGGTGCGCTACGTGCGCAACGAGACCAACCTGGGCATGGTGGCCAACGCCTGCAAGGCCTTCGTCGAAACCGACGCACCGTATTTCCAGCTCATGCTCGGGGACGACGTGATCTTCCCGAACTTTCTTGCGGAGCTCGCCGGCGGGCTCGAAAAGCATCCCGACTGCACCTTCGGCTACGGCCTGGCGCACCGCATCGTCGGCGACGGGCTCTCCAATGGCATGTACACCTTCATCCCGGAGTTGCCCGACGGGCCGAACCCGTTGCTGCCCTATCTGTGCTTCACCAACTGGATCATCTACTCGTTCGCCCTGATCCGACGCGAGCCGATGGCGCGCCTCGGCCACTTCGATGCGCACCTGCGGCGGGACGGACGCGGCTTCATCGACCACTACATCTTCGCCCGCCTGGCGTCCCTCGGCCCCACCTACGTCTCGAACAAGCGCCTCGGCTATTACCGGATGCACGGCAGTTCGAGCACCTCGGAGCTCCAGCGCGACAATCGCTACAAGGAAGAGGCGATCCACGTATACGACAACATCTTCCACGACCTCGATATCTTCGATACGCGGACCCGCTACATGGCGCGGGCCAACCAGATCGGTCGCCTGCTCACCGCCAACGGCATCGCCAGGACCGCGCTGGATATGCTCCGCGCCCACGAAATCAGCTCGATCCTGACACCCATCGCGCCGGATTTCCTGCAGGGCATCCACGATGCGTTGCGGGCCTTCCGCTTCGATTCGAAATCGCCCGAGACCCTCAACTATCGCCTGGAGACGGACGAGAACCTGGCGATTCTCGCCAAACAGGCGGCAGCGCTGCGCCAGCTCGCCGGCACCTCGGCCTGATGCCCACGGGCATTCAGACCCCGCGCACGGCGATCCGGGTAGCGAGGTCCTCGAGCAGCCCCTGGTGCCGGGCGGGCATTGTGAACAGGAAGTTGGTCGCGACGGTCTCTTCGGTGATCTCGGCGCAGGCCGAGATGCCGTCCGACTCGATCGCCCAGGCGCGATAGCCGAGGCCGAACAGGACCTCGAGCACCGCGTTCGGGTGGTAGCCGAAGTTCGCGCTCCACTTGCGCAGCAGTTCGAGGAAGATCACGGGCTGGCAGCGGCGGATGGTCTCCAGCCCACCGCGGACCACGGCGAATTCGCTGCCTTCCACGTCACACTTGATCAGGTCGGGTGACAACCCCCTGTCAACGCAGTAGCGATCGAGGGTGGTGGTGCGAACCGCCTCGGTGATCGCGCCGTCGAAGCCCCGGTTGTTGCGGGCCGAGGTGGCCCCTGTCTCCGCTGCATGGAAATACAACACGCCATCGCCCTCCGCGTCCTGCAGCGCGAGCTTTTCGGGCTCGACGGTCTCGATGTCGTTGAGCCGAAGATGCGCCAGCAGGCGCGCATGGATCGGCGGCATCGGCTCGAACGCGACGATCCGCGCGGTGGGCGCGACCCTGGCGAAATGCAGGGAATACCAGCCCACATTGGCCCCGATGTCCAGGATGGTCGCCGCCGGGCCGGCCGCGGACAGCAGCACCTCGCGCTCGGTTGCCTCCGTGTCGCCGAAGGCCAGCAGGCCTGACACCAGCGAGCTGACCTCCTGCGGATCGAAGACCAGCTGCAGATCGTTGAGCCGCGTGCGCACGCGCACGCCATCCTCGCCCACCACGATCTCCTTCAACTGGCTGCCTTCGAGCATCTCCTGCAATTCGAACAGGGGGCGGGTGGCGGCAAAGACCGCGCCCAGATAGTAGGGCTTGGGCAGTTCGCCGGATCGGTGGGCGTCCCGAAGGCGGGCAATCTTCATGGCAGAAAGCTCCTGTAGGTCCTGGCCAGCGCATCGGCCGCCGTCACGGCCGGCCGCCAGCCGAGGGCGCGGATCCGGGTGATATCCGGCTGGCCGCGTGATGTTCGAGCCGGAGTGTAGGCGGACAGATCCGGCGCCGCGAAGTGCAGGGGAAGCGGCGGGTCGGTCAGCCGGCTGGCAAGGCTGGCGAACTCGCGAATCGTCAGTTCGTTGTCGGGGTTGCCGATATTGCAGGCCAGCCCGGGCCGTCCCGCCAGCAACAGGTGGAAAAACGCAGATACCGTGTCGGCCAGATAGCAGAAGGCCCGGCGGGCGAGGCCGTCGCTGGTCAACACGATCGGCTGGCGTGCCAGCGCAGCTCGCAGCACGTCCGAAAAGATCCGCCCGTCGTCGAGATTCAGCCCCGGGCCGAAGGTATGGAAGATGCGCCCGATGCGATAGTCCAGGCCATACTGACACCGCCAGCTCTCCAGCAGGGTCTCCGCCATGCGCTTGCTCTCGATGTAGCAATTGCGGGCGTCAAGCGTCGGCACGGCACCGAAGCTGTCCTCGTCGACCGGCCCCAGGTTCTCGGTCGAGCCATAGACGGCCGAGCCCAGGAACAGGAAGCGTGAGTCACCACCACGCGCGTAGGCGTCCAGCAGGGCCATCGTCCCGGCGGCGTTGGCGCGGATCACATCCACCGGATGTGTCGCGTAGTCCCTTGGGGACGCCGGGCTGGCCGCGTGAATGATGAGATCGGGCATCCCTGCGGGCAGCTGTGGAGGCGACTGCAGGGACCCGCTCACCACATCGACGCCCGCGCCGGACAGGAGATCGCCGAAACGCGCCTGCGCGCGCGCCGCGTCGCGCACGAGCAGGCTGATGCGCAGGCCATTCAGACGCATCCGCCCCAGCCGCAGCAGGCACAGCGTGAGGTAGCCACCGAGCATGCCGGTGGCGCCGGTCACCAGCACGTGCTGCCCGGCCAGCGCCTCCCAGGGCAGCGCTTCGGCGAGGATCTTTTCGATATCCTCGGTTACGATCGGGTGCGTCGGGTCGAACATGCGATTCGAATGGACAGGAAAGGGCCAAGGCGAGGGTTCGAAGGCGATCCTACCTCAGGCAGGTGCGCAAGGCAGCGTGACGCATGCGGCCGGCTGGTCTGGAAATTGCTGCCTGCCCTAAAGAAAATCGTCCCCACGCCGTACTCGCAGGGAGCGTCGAAGCCGGCCGTGACCGGCACCGCGGAGCGTGGCCACGGCCACCCCGAGGCCGACCCGACAGGAGACATCGCATGAGCTGCACCGCAACGGAAGACAACAAGCTGACCGCCGGAGAGGCGGCCAAACGGAACGATCTTGCCGCCCGGAAGCCCTATGTGGCGGCAAAACTTGCCCGCATCTCCGCGATGGAGGAACGCGGCGAGATCAGTCCGATCATTCGCGTCGAGAAGAGCTACCTGTGCAATTTCCAGTGCACCCACTGCTCGGCCGAGTACTACATGGACCGGCACTTCAAGAAGGTCTTCAAGATCTCTGACGAGCGCCGCAAGATCGATCTGGACGATATCCGGACCCTGTCTCGCCAGGCCGACGAGCTGGGCCTCGCCCGCTTCGTCATCACCGGCGGCGAACCCCTCGTGATGAAGGACTTCGACGCGGTCGTCGAGGCCATCGACCCCGACAGACACTACGTCATCACGGACACCAACGGCTGGTTCCTCGACCCGGCCCGTGCCCGCCACCTGAAGTCGATCGGCGTCGAGAAGGTACAGCTCTCGCTTGACAGCATGATCGAGGCCGATCACGACAATTTCCGCAACAAGAAGGGCTCCTACAGGCGGGTCATGCGCGCCATCGACGCCTCGCTTGAAGCCGGCCTGAACCTGATCCTGTCGACCGTCCTCGTCAAGGGCCGGGCGGCCAGCCCCGAGTTCCGCGAGATGTGTCAGTTCTGCGCCGATCGCGGCATCGGCCTGTATGTGTCCTATGCCAAACCAACCGGCTCCTGCACCGAACATCCGGAGTTCGTGATCACCAAGGAAGACGCCGATCAGGTGCGGGAGCTCGAAAAACAGTTCCCGGTGTTCACCCACATGACACCTTCGTATGGCTCGTTCAAGGGCTGCATCACCGTCAAGGGCATCATCACCGTGACCTCGACGGGCGAAGTCACGCCCTGCCCCTACATCGATTTTTCGCTCGGCAATGTGCGCGAAACGCCGCTCGAGGAGATCCTCGCACGCGGCATGCGAAACCCCTGGCTGGGCCCGCACCGGCCCGACTGCCTGATCGGCGAGGATCCGCAGTTCATCCGCATCCACACCGAGAAGACGCGTGGCGCCACGCACCTGCCCCTGCGCTGGGGCGACGGCTTCTCCGACCACGACACGCTCACGCCGGCCTGAACGCCAGCCGCCCCGACACCCAGTAGAGGACCCGATCGATGCCGCAACCGGATGGCCCGGACCTGTTCGACGCACACGGGCGCTGCCTGCCCGGCCGTACCAGTGCCCCGGTACACAGGGAGTCGCGCCGCTATTTCCGGCTCGGCGAGCCGGAAATCGCCCCAGCCGCCATTCTGGCCAGAACCGCCCAGCACCTGGCGCCGGATCTCGAGACATCGCTCGAGTCCTTCCGCGACCGCATCGCCAGCACCCGCCAGCAGCTCGAAGCCGACCCGCTCACGCGCAACGTGCTGCGGGGCGTCGCGGTGCCCTTCATCCTGCCCCGTCTGTCCGTGCACGACATCGGCGAGACCTTCGATACACGATTCCTTCCCGCCGTCGGCAACGCCTACCGGGCCCACCTGCCCGACTACGACTTCGTCGACCACCACCCGGCCGGCACGGCCGGCAAGCTCACGTCCCGGCCGGGCGCTCGACACGAGCGCCTGCTCGCTGCGATGGCACAGGGCGAGGTCTGCGGCCTGTATTTCCCGTGCCTGACCGAATTTTCGGTGCCTGCCGCCGTGGATCGGCTCGCCGAACTGCCCGCGTGCTTCTTGCTATCGGGCGCCTTCGACACAGCCGCGGCGCTGGTGGGAACGCCGGACCTGTTGCTGCGCAGGGACGGCTATCCGCCCTTGCTGTGGCTAAGTGGCGTCGAGGCCGAAGCGCCCGATGCCGGCTATCACTTCGAGGCCTACGGCTACAACCTGACCTTCAACCGCCGGCCCCATCTGGGCCAGACCGCGGAATACTGGTGGCACGGGCTCACCGTGCTGTGCGAGGACTGACCGGCCCGCAGGCCACGCCGCGGACGCCCGCCGTCCCCCTGCCATCGCCGATCCGGCACTGAACGAGGAAGGAGTTCCATGCGCGAGCGTAACAAGCGAGCCACGCTGTACGGCGAACGCCGTCACCCCTACTACCTGATGGCGCCCGCCTACGACCGGCGCTCCTCGGGCATCCGGGTGATGCACCAGCTCTGCCACAGCCTGAACCTTCTGGGGGAGGAGGCCTACATGTCCGCGAGCGGCATGAGCCCCCGCCTGCGCACGCCCTTGCTCACCGACTCGGTCCGCGACATGCACCGCCGGGCCGGGGTGGTACCGATCGCGATCTATCCCGAGATCATCGGCAACAACCCACTCGACTGCGACGTGGTGGTGCGCTACATCCTCAACCGGCCCGGGCTGCTCGGCGAGACGCCGAACTTCAAGGACAGCGACCTGTTCTGGCTGCACAACGGCGAGTTGCTCGAGGTCGTCGCCCAGGCCGAAGGTGTGCTTCACATGCCGGCGTGCGACACGTCGATCTTCCACAATCGGGACAACCCCGACGACGACCGGCGCGAGGGCGCGTGCATCTATTTCGGCCGCTACGCCGAGGGCCGGGAGGCCTATCCGGACCTGGCGGCCAAATGCACCGAGATCACCAAGGAGTTTCCCGCCACCCACGAGGCCCTGGGGGATCTCTTCCGCCGAAGCACGCACATCTACTGCTTCGAGAACACCTCGATCTCCATGGAAGCCCGCCTGTGCGGCTGCCCGATCGTCCAGTTGCCCAGCCCCTACGTCGATCTCGACAACCTGTTCGGCGCGTCCCTGGGGCTCAACGATGGACTCGTCCGCGATGATGACCCGGCCACGCTGGCGGAGGCCAGGGCCCTTCTGCCTGCCCTGACCGACTACTACCGGACGGTGGAGCGCAACTACTGGCGCGAGCTGGAAAAGCTGGTTGACAAGACCCAGGCACGGGCCGGGACCACGCAACGGGATCTGGCCGACCGGAAGGTCACCGCGCGGCAGGCCGCCTATGCCCTGTGGCGCAGCCGGCGGACGCCCCAGGAGATCGACGGCCAGCTTCACGCCGAGCGAATGATGTCGAGCTGGCGGTTCAGCCCGCGCTTTGCGATCGGACTCGTCGTCGACGGCAGCGGGGGCGAACTGCTGGCCAACACGATCGACTCGCTCGCGCGCCAGTGGTACGCCCAGTGGCAACTCGCCATCTTCGCGCCGGGCATCTCGGCGCCCCCCGAGCTGGAAGGCATCGAACAGATCAGCTGGGTCAGCGACCCGGATCGCAGCCCGGGTTTCGACGCGCTGCGGGCAACCCGCGACGCCGATTTCTACGCCATGCTGCCTGCCGGCGCGATGCTGGACGACCACGCGCTGCAGGCCATCGCCGACGAGGTCAACGCCTCGCCCCAGTGGCTGGCCTTCTACACCGACCATGACGTCACCAGCGCCGAGGATGGCGGCGCCGAGCCGCACTTCAAGCCGGACTTCAATCCGGAGCTTCTGTATTCACGAAACTACATCGGCGCCTCCGCCTTCATCTGCCGGGAAGCGCTGGATGCCTTCACCGGCGGCGCCGAGGTCCACAGCCCGTCTCCCCTCGGCCTGCTGCTCAAGATCTTCGCCCAGACGGGCCTGGATACGATCGGCCATATTGCCGACCCACTCATCCACCTGCCGGGTATCGCAGCGGACGATGCGGCCGAAATGGCCCTCCTGGCGCGCCACTTCGAGCAGATCGGAACCCGTGCGGAGATCACGGAAGGCTGGTTCCAGCACACTCGCCGGGTGCGGTTCGCCCGGCCTGCGGACGCGACAGTCTCCGTGGTGGTGCTCGCGCACGCGCAGCCGGGTTACCTCAGGTGCTGCCTCGAGACCCTGTTGGCAACAGCCGGCAAGTCGCCGGACGAGATCCTGGTGGTCGCCCACGAGGTCACGGACCCCGACCTGGAGGCTTACCTCGCCTCGATCGAGGGGCAGGTCCTCGGCGTGCGCTGCCGCGTCATCCGCGAAGCGGGCGCCTTTGCGCCGGCGGCGTTCCGCAACCGGGCCGCGGCACTGGCTTCCTCGGATTACCTGCTGTTCATCGACGACGACACCGAGTACTTTCAGGAGGGCTGGCTCGACGCCCTCGTCGGTCACGCCGCCGCCGGCTCGCTCAAGGCGGTCGGACCGCGCCTGATCAGCAGCACCGACGGTCCGCCGCGTATCGTGGGTAGTGGTCGCATACTCGGGTTGAATGGTGTGGCCGGTGACCTCGGCACCGGCGTGCCCGGCATCCTGGACAGCGGCTTCGACCTGCGTTTGCAGGTGGACCAGGCCGTCTCCGCCCTGTCGGGGACGTGCCTGCTGGTGCGGCGCAGCGACTTCGAGTCACTCGGGGGCTTCGATGCCGAGGCGACGCCGCGCCTGCTGCACGACACCGAGTTCTGCCTGAGGGCAGGCGCATCGGGTGGCCGCCTGGCCTGGCTGGGCAGCGTGGACGTGGCCCACCACCAGGGGATCAGCGTCGCCGAGGCGACCCGCGAGCAACCGGACCGTGCCGAATGGGAAGCCTGCCTCGAGCGCGAGCGCCGCTCGGTCCTCGAACGCCACATGCCGCGCATCGCCAACGACCGCAACTACAACCGGAACTACAGCCTGCACGCATCACACGAGATTGACGTTCAGGCGGTCGCCGACTGGAACCCGCGGTTCCGGGACCGGCCGCGCTTTCTCGGCGCTCCGCTGACAACGGGCGCCGGACAGTACCGGGTCGTGGCGCCCTTCAAGGCGCTCGCCCGGGCGGGGCTCGCGCAATGCACGATCATCCATCCCGTGGGCGACAACCGGCTGCGCAGCCTGTCGGCGACCGAGATCGCGCGCCTTGCGCCCGATGTTGCCGTCTACCAGAGCTGCATCGAGCCGGGCATGATCCGGCAACTCGCCGAGTCGGCCCGGCTGAATCCGCAGATCGACCACATCGGCACGATCGACGACCGACTGGGCGACCTGCCGCGGGACAACCCCCACTACGCCCTGCACGCCCGCCAGGCGAGGACGCGTCTGCGCGAGTCGCTCTCACACTGTCGCCGCCTGATCGTCACGACGGAGCCCCTGCGCGCATATTTTGCCGACCTGATCGACGACATCCGGGTGGTGCCCAACTGTCTGGAACAGGATGTCTGGGGCAGCCTTCAAGCGGAACTCAACATGGCCGACCGGCCGCGTGTAGGCTGGGTCGGGGCCATGCAGCATGCCGGCGACCTGAAGCTGATCGAACCGATCATGGCGGCCCTCCACGACCGGGTGGACTTCGTCCTGATGGGCATGTGCCCGGAGTTCCTGAAGCCCTACGTCAAGGAGGTCCACCCCTTCGTCTCGATTACTGAGTACGCCGCCAAAATGGCTTCGCTAAGACTCGATCTGGCCCTGGCGCCGCTTGAGATTCACCCATTCAATGAATGCAAGAGCAACCTCCGCTTGCTGGAGTACGGCGCTCTCGGCTGGCCCGTGGTCTGCACCGATATCGACCCCTACCGGACGGACGCGCCGCCGGTCATCCGGCTGGAGAACCGCCCGGACGCCTGGATCGACGCCATAGAGTGCCAGCTCGCCGACCGTGATCAGCTGCGGACCAGCGGTAGCCACCTGCGCGACTGGGTCCATGCCAACTACATGCTCGAGGCGAATCTCGACCCATGGATGTCAGCGCTCCTCGGTCGATGACTGAGCGGCCTGTAGCCCCAAATAGTTCCTCAAGTTATTGACATCGATCCCGTAATAGGCATCAACGGCACAACACTGCCGTACATCGCTGGAACGCCGGCCACAATGAACCCGGCGTTCGACTGAAACTAGAGGAATCAAGGAGTCATAAAATGGCTGCCATCATCAACACCAACATCCAGTCCCTGAATGCTCAGCGGAACCTCGGGATGTCGCAAAGTTCTCTGGCCACCTCGCTGCAGCGCCTGTCTTCCGGCCTGCGCGTGAATAGCGCCAAGGACGATGCAGCCGGACTCGCGATCGCCACCCGCATGACCGCCCAGTCGCGCGGCATGACCGTGGCCATCCGCAACGCCAACGATGCGATTTCGCTGACCCAGACGGCCGAAGGCGCGCTGGGACAGGTCAAGGAACACCTGCTGAGAATGCGTGACATCGCAGTCCAGTCATCGAACGCCACCAACTCATCGAGCGACCGCGCCGCGCTGGAATCGGAATTCGACCAGCTCCAGGCGGAAATCGACCGGATCGGCACCCAGACCACCTTCAACGGTCTGAAGATCCTGGATTCGAACGCCGGCGCCCAGTCCTTCCAGATCGGCGCTAACGGCGGCGAGACGATCTCTGTGACGACCACCGCGATTTCGGGTGGCGCGGTGTCGGCCGCCACCGCCTCGGGCTCGACCACGGTCGCCTCGGCCAGCGGCGCGTCTGCCGCCATCGCGACGATCGACGCCGCCATCGACAAGGTGAATACCGACCGCGCCACCTACGGTGCCGCCCAGGTGCGCTTCGAAGGCGTCGTCTCGATGCTGCAGATCTCCCGCGAGAATCAGGAAGCCGCCGCCAGCCGGATCATGGACGCCGACTTCGCGGCCGAAACGGCAGCCCTGACCCGCGCACAGATCCTGCAGCAGGCTGGCACCGCCATGCTCGCTCAGGCCAACGCTCTGCCGCAGAACGTGCTGAGTCTCCTCGGCTAAGGCGGACTTCCAGAGGTAACGCGCGGGAGACGGCTGTAAGGCCCTCTCCCGCGCTTGCAATCCGCGGAGGTACATCATGTCCGTCCAATCGATACCCGCCAGCCAGCTCGCCCTGACGCAATCCACGGCACTCCAGGCGCGCCAGGCACCGGCCCAGGAAGACCCCAAGGCGCAACAAGCCGAGCGGCGAAGCACGGTCGCCGAGGCCGATCGGGCCCGCCAGTCACCAGAGGTCGCCAAGGGTGATGAGGCCAAGTCCGGCTCCCCGGTCGACCGCCAGCAACTCGAGCGCGCGCTGGAGAACATCCGCCGCGTGGTCGAACCCGTGGCACACAACTTGCAATTCACGGTCGACGATGACACCGGCCGTACCGTCGTGAAAGTCATGGACGGCGCCACCGACCAAGTCATCCGACAGATCCCGAGCGAGGAAATCCTGTCCATCGCCAAGGCGCTGGACAAGCTCAGCGGGCTCCTCCTCGAACAAAAGGCCTGATTGGCAGGAGGCGACAATGGCCGGCACGATCACTTCGGCAGGCCTGGGTTCCGGACTCGCCGTCGAGTCCATCATCAGTCAGCTGATGCAACTCGAACGGCAGCCGATCACCCAGTTGCAGTCGCGCATCAGCACCGTCGACACGCGGCTATCGGCACTCGGCCGCGTCAAGAGCGCCATGTCGGCGCTCCAGACGGCGGCAAACAACATCAAGACGGCGGCAGATTTTTCCGTCTTCAAGACCTCGGTCGGCGACAGCACGGTGTTCAGCGCATCGGCCGGCACGACGGCGACGGTGGCGAACCACAGCGTCGAGGTGAAATCCCTCGCCGCAACCCAGAAGCTGGCCGCGCCCGGCATGGCGAGCAGCACCGCCACGATCCCCACCGGCACCCTGACCCTTGAGCTGGGCACCCTCACGGGCGGCGCCTACACGCCGGATGCCGCGCGAACCTACCCGGTCACCATCACCACCGAGAACAACACGCTCGAGGGCCTTCGCGACGCAATCAACGATCTCGACGCCGACGTCACGGCCTCGATCATCAACGACGGCAGCGCCAATCCGGCGCGGCTGGTGATCAGCCCCAAGGATTCCGGCACGAACAACGTCGTCCGTCTGTCGGGACTTGCAGGTTTCGATTTCGATCCGACGGCGCCCCTCGCCGGCTCGATGGAGCAGACCGTTCCGGCCGCTGACGCCAGCCTGGTCGTGGACGGCATCAACATCACGGCCTCGTCCAACGTCGTCACCGACGCGATTCAGGGCGTGACCCTGAACCTCACCGCCGAAAACGAAGGTTCGCCAACGACCCTGGCGGTGTCTCAGGACTCGGACGCGGTCAAGGCCAAGATCCAGGCCTTCGTCACCGCCTTCAACGACCTCAACAGTCTGATTCGCACCGAGACCAGCTTCAATGCCGATTCCGGCACCTCGGGCACCCTCAATTCCGATGCCTCCGTGCGCTCGATTCGCGACCAGTTGCGCACCATCGGCTCGTCCGACCTGAGCGCGACGGTGGGCGGCCTGAATCGCCTGTCGGACATCGGCATCCGCTTCTCGATCGAAGGCAACATGGAAATCGACAGTGCCCGTCTGGACGAGGCACTCTCAGATCCTGCCCTTGACGTGGCGGGTCTGTTCGCCGGCAACGGAACCGTGACCGGCCTTGCAACACAGTTCTCCGAACGCCTCGGGACGATGCTCGGCGTCGAGGGCACCATCGAATCGAGAACGGCGAGCTATAACCAGACCAAGGAAGGCTTCAACGACCGGATCGAGCAACTCGAACTCCGCATGACGGCAATCGAGGATCGCTACCGGCGGCAGTACGCCGCTCTGGACACCCTGATGGCGAGCATGAACGGCACGAGTTCGTTCCTCGCCCAGCAACTGACCGCCCTGCAGGGTCTGAGCGGCAGCAGCTGACACCCACGGAGAAATCATTGATGTTTGGTCAGAAGAACACGGCAGCCAGCGCCTATGCACGGGTCGGCGTCGAAACTAAAGTCAGCACCGCCAGCCCCCACCAGCTGATCGTCATGCTCTACGACGGCGCTCTGCTGTCGGTCAATTCCGCGGCGGTAGCGATGGAGTCGGGCGACATCCCGGGCAAAGGCCAGGCCATTTCCAAGGCCATCAACATCATCTCAAATGGCCTCAAGGCAAGCCTCGACATGGAGGCCGGCGGCGAGTTGTCCGGCCGGCTGGCGGCGCTCTACGAATACATGGCTCAGCGCCTCCTCCAGGCCAACCTGCAGAACAGCCGCCCCGCTCTTGACGAGGTCAGCGGGCTGCTGACCGAGTTGCGTGGTGCGTGGCTCGACATTGCGGACATGGCTGCCGAGACGGCCTGAACCCATGCCGGGCTCCGACCTCCTCCATCGATTCGAAGACATGGCGACGGTCTCCCGCCGCATGGTCGAGGCGGCCCAGGCGAACGCCTGGGATGAACTGCTCTCCCTGAACGACGACCTGGTTCGTCAGCGGGAGGCCATCGCGGCCCTGCCCCCCACCGGAGCGGCTCAACTGCCGATCCCGCAGCAGGCGCGGATCGGCACCCTGATCCGCGAGATGCAGGGCCATGATCACCGAATCCGCGAGGTCGTCGGACCGATGCGCGACAGCCTGCGGGATCTGCTCGCACGGAAGGATCGGTCTCTCGACCTCGATCGCACCTACGGCGCGTTTCGGCAATCGCGCTGACGGGTCGGAGATCGGGGGCGAACGATGATCCCGGCTGACCTCACCGCCAGGCTGCGGCTGCTCTCCGAGGCCACCTTCTTCTCGAAGGAGCCGCGGGAGGTCGGTGCGCTCAAGAACGCCCAGCCCATCTCGGAAGACCTCCCGGATTTTCTGCCGGGCGACCGTATTCTGGCGAGCCTGCGCGAAGCCAAGTCGGCAAACACCTTCCGCGCCCTGATCGACGGTCGCGAGTACACCCTCACCCTGCCTCGCAACACCGCCCGCTCGGGACAGACCCTCGACCTTGTCGTCACGCATGCGTCGCCCAAGGCCCTGGTCGCGACGATCGCCGATCCGGGCAGCGCCGCCGTCGCGACCAATCTCAGTCAGACCGGGCGTATGATCAGCTTCCTGTTGACCGGCCAGCCCGCCCCGCCCCCGGCGACCCTCGCCGGCGGACAGCCGCTGCTGCCGGTACCGCCCCAGAACCCGAGTCAGGTTGCCGCCCAGATCGCCCCGGCGCTCCGCCAGGCGATCGCTGAGAGCGGCCTGTTCTATGAAGCCCAGCTCGCCCGCTGGCTGTCGGGCGCGGTGAGCACCGAGAGCCTGCTCAAGCAACCGCAAAGCCTCCTGACCCGAGGACGCAATTCGGGGCTGAGCGGACTGCTGCCCTCGGCCACGCCGTCAGCAACGGCAGCATCCACCAGCGGCGCCCAGCCCGCCCCGGCGCAGTCCGCGCCGGCGCCGGCACCCCCCTCGACGACAGGCTCGGTCGCTGCGGCCCTCGGCCAGGACGCCGAAGAGGTGCAGGCAGCCAACCAGGGCGTCGCGACACAACGCCACATCGGCCAGAACTCGGCGCAGCCCGTTCCCGAGCGGCTGATGCCTCTGGTGCACCAGCAACTCGACGCCCTGGCGACGAACACCTACGCCTGGCAGGGCACTATCTGGCCTGGCCAGCAACTGGCGCTCGAAATCGAATCGCCCGAGGACCGGGAAGGCGACGGGTCGGAAGAAGGAGACGGCGCCTGGAAGACGACGCTGCGCCTGGCGCTGCCCCGTTTGGGGGGCATCGAGGCGCGCCTGAGCCTGGCCCCTGACGGTGTTCGCCTCGACCTCACGGCCGGTGACCGCGACACCGCCGACTCCCTCGACGCGGCTCGTCAAGATCTGCAGGAAGCGCTTGCCGCCGTCGACCTTACGCTCAAGCACCTGCGGATCACGACGACGCCAGCCTCCGGAGAAACTCCGTGAGCGAACTGGACGAAGACTTCCGTGCCGAAGCGGTCGCGTTGGCCTATACCGCCGGCGAAGCCGCGCCGAAGGTCGTCGCCAAGGGCAAGGGCCTGATCGCCCACGAGATCATCGAACGCGCCCGCGAGGCGGGTGTGTATGTGCATGAGTCCCCGGAACTGCTTGCACTCCTCATGCAGGTGGACCTGGACGAGCGCATCCCGCCCCAGCTCTACGTCGCGATCGCCGAGTTGCTGGCCTGGCTGTATCGCCTCGAGCAAGGGGTGAGCGACAGCCCCGCCCCGGTCGCCCACGATCTGCCTTCGTCCCTTGAGCGCCGCCGCAGGTCATGACACCACTTCGAACCTGCGGTCGCCGGAGATACCATGAGCCCTTCCTCCCCGACAGAGTCCCCGGCAAGCGACGCCATGGCCGTGAAGAACGACAGCAATCGCATTGAACTCCTCGACGCCGACAATTTCTCGGAATACGTCCTGCGCGACCCACTCGAGGTGGCCGCCGTACTCAGCGGCCTGATCCAGCAGCGCTGCATCGTCTCGGCCCACCCGGACGGCAAGCGCAATTTCCTGCTCACATCGCTTCTGGCCGCCGATCGCAGCGGCGCAACACTGGTATTCGATGCGCCCGGCGATGAGTTGTCCCGACAGCGGGCCCTCGAGGCCAATTCGATTACCTTCTCGGCCCTGCTCGAAAAGATCAAGGTCCAGTTCACCTGCACGCCGGTCAGCCCCGGCGTTCATGAAGGGCATGCGGCGCTCGTCGTTCCCTGGCCCGAGAAGCTGCTGCGCTTGCAGCGCCGCGAGTACTTCCGGCTGATCACGCCGGTGGCCCATTCCGTGACGTGCAACATCCCGGTGCCGGCAGACGAGTCGGTCAGGACCTTCGAGGCTCGCGTGGTCGATATCTCAGGCGGCGGCATCGGCGTCCTGGTACCCCCTCGCGGGCTCGCGCTGTCTCCCGACATGGTCTTTGACGGCTGCTCGCTGCTACTGCCCGAATTCGGCGACATCAGCACCCGCCTGAAGATCCGCAACATGTTCCAGGTCACCAACCGCAATGGCATGACCATGATGCGGGCAGGCTGCCAGTTCGTGGATCTGCCCCGGGGCGCCGAAAACACCATCCAGAAGTACATCCTGAAGATTGAGCGTGAGCGCAACGCCCGTTCGCGCCGCCTCTGACCGCGGTGCCGCATCCCCCGTAGACGCAATAAACCCCGCCGCAGCGGGGTTTATCTTGTCAGCCAGGTCGAAAGACCGCTCAGACCGGCATGTTCATGATGTCCTGGTAGGCGGTGACCAGGCGATTGCGGACCTGCACCATCTGCTGGAACGACAGGTTGGCCTTCTGGAGATTGACCATCACATCCTGGAGATTGACGTTCGGATCACCGGCCTGGAAGTCCTTCGACATCTGCCGGGCTTCCTGCTGGGCCGCGCTGACGTCCTTGAGGGCATTCTGCAGGACCTCGCTGAACTCGACACCGGCTGCGCCTTCCGCTTCCTGCGCGGGCTTGGCAGCGCCGGCCGCCTGCGCGGTGGAGCGCAGTTCAGTCAGCATCTGTTCGATTCCGCGGGTGTCCATGATTCAACTCTCCGTCCAGAGGCGGTGTTTGCAGTCTAGCACAGCAAGTGGCATGCCACGGACCCCACCCGGCACGGCAGGCCGCAGCGCTGTGGCCTGCTACTCGACCGCGTAGCCCTCCTCGCGGTACTGCTGGAGCTTGTACCGCAAGGTCCGCTCCGAGATTCCGAGCTTCTCGACCGCCTTCTTGCGCGACCAGCCGACCTCGCGCAGGGTGCCCAGGATGTGCTCACGCTCCAGATCCTTCATGCTGCTCGGCCGGTCGCCCGCGGCGGAGGCTGCAGGATTTGCCGGCAAAGCGGCAGAATTTGCCGCACCGACCGGCCCGATGGGTACGGCCGGCGTCGCGGCCGCCTGGCCGGACGGCTGCCACTGGGGCAGGCACAGGCCGATGGTGTCGGGCCCGATGGTCTCTCCAGTGGCGAGAATCTGGGCGCGCTGCATGGTGTTCTCCAGCTCTCGCGCGTTGCCTGGCCACGGGTACTGGACCAGGACCGCCTCGGCTTCGGGCGAGAGTCTGGCCTTGCGCTTCAGTCGCTCACCATGCAGGGTCGTAAAGTGTCGGGCCAGCGCAACGATATCGCCAGGGCGTTCGCGCAGGGGCGGAATCGCCAGCGGGAACACATTGAGTCGGTAATAGAGATCCTCGCGGAAACGACCGGCCGCCGCCTCGCCCGCCATGTCCCGGTTGCTTGTGGCAAGAACGCGGATGTCGAGCGCGATCGGCTTCTTGCCCCCCACCCGTTCGACCTCGCGCTCCTGCAGAACACGCAACAGCTTGGCCTGCAGGCCCAGGGGCATCTCGGAGATCTCATCCAGCAGGAGGGTGCCGCCCTCTGCCTGCTCGAACTTGCCGGGCTGGGCCTGGGCCGCGCCGGTAAAGGCGCCCTTCTCGTAGCCGAACAGGGTGGCCTCGAGCAGATTCTCGGGGATCGCGGCGCAATTGATCGCGATGAAGGGCTTTGCGGCTCGCGCCGAATGGCTGTGGATGTAGCGTGCGAACACCTCCTTGCCGGTGCCCGACTCGCCGGTCAAAAGCACCGTCGCGTCGGTCTCTGCCACCCGCGCAGCCATGCCCAGCACGTTGCGGGTCACCGGATCAGCCGCGATCGTGTCCTCGCCTCCGCCGGGGATGACGGCGTAGCGCCGGATGTGCTCGAGCAGGGTGGCTGGCTCGAAGGGCTTCATCAGGAAATCGCAGGCCCCACCCCGCATCGCCGCGACGGCCTTCTCGACATCGCCATAGGCGGTCATCAAAAGTACCGGCAACTGCGGCAGCCGAGCGCGGACGGCAGACAGCAGGGCCAGCCCGTCCATCGGTTCCATTTTCAGGTCGGTCAGGACCAGGTGAAAAGCCTGGGACTCCAGCGCTGCCAGGGCCGCGGGCCCGCCATCGACCGGCACCGGCCGGTGACCGGCGATTTCGAGGGTCATCGCCACCGCGTCCCGCAGGGCGGCATCGTCTTCGACGACGAGTATGTCGAGGGCATCACTCATGGACGTCTTCCGCTGCCGAGCCGTCTGCGCCCGACGCGTCGGGCAGGCTCAGGGTAAATGTCGTTCCGGCTCCGGCGACCGACGCCACGTCGATATCGCCCCCGTGGGCCCGCGCCACGCTCCGCGCAATCGCCAGCCCCAGCCCCGTACCTTCGGAGCGTGTCGTAAAGAACGGCTCGAAGATCCGGCTCTGCAGATCCTCATCCATGCCTTTGCCATTGTCGCGCACCCGGAACCGGACAAGTTCACCCTCGCGGGACACCTCCAGGCTCACCTCGCCGCCGGCCGGGGTGGCCTGCACGGCGTTCTCCAGCAGGTTGGTCAGCGCGCCGGCCAGGGCCTTGCGATCACCGGTCAGCCGCGCATCGGGGCACAGGCAGGCGTCCCGGAAGACGACCTGGCGGGCGCGTGCCACCGGCTCGAGGGTGTGGGTCAGTTCGGCAGCCAGTTCGCAGGCGCCGAATCGCTCCCGCTCCTGGGTGTCGCCCCGGGCGAACAGGAGCATGTCGCGGATGAGCCGTTCCAGCAGACGCAGCCGCTCAAGGGCCCGGTCCACGATCCTGGCCCGGTCGGGCGCGCCCAGCTCGGGCTGGGACAGATTCCCCACGTACAGCAGCGCTGCCGACAATGGCGTCCGCAGCTGGTGTGCCAGCCCCGCCACCATTTCGCCCATCGCCGCCAGTCGCTCGTTACGCTCGACCTGAAGCCGCATGCGGTGCGTCTCGCTGATGTCGTGGAGGAGGACGATCGAACCTTCGCCGGATTCCAGCGGCGTTCTGGCCACCGCCAGGCGGGCGGCGTGCGCGCCCGCTTCATGGCGCCATTCGCCCGGGGTCTCTGTCGGTGCGAAGCTTGACTCGACGGTGGGCCAGCCCTGGCCGGCAAGTCCGGCCCCAAGCAGCCGTTCCGCGGCCCGGTTGGCCTGAACGACCTGCTCCGTCCGGTCGAGCACCAGAACACCCGCCGGCAGCGCCTCCATCAGCACCGACAGGCGCTCGGTCAGTTGACTGACCTGCCCCTGCAGCGCGCCATAGGCGGACGACAATTCTTCCGATGCCTGGCTGAACGCGGCGAAGGCCTGGGCCAGCTCGGCCGCGCTCATGCGCGGCAGCACGGTTTCGTCGGCGGTGGGGTGAGGTTCGGTGACCATGGACGGACTGTTCCAGTTCAGTGCCGCCACTGTATCGGCCGGTCGAACGGGACGGAGCGGCAAATAGCCGGCAAAAAATGCCGCTTATTCCGGGATCGGGATTGACGTGCCCCCGTGACAATGCGCCCATCCGGTAAAGCGCTGTACGCAGGAACCCGACATGGCTACCGCCGACACTGCAATGGCCGCACCACCGCCGCCCTCGGGCGTCGGACAGGTGCTGCAGAACTTCAGCAATCTGACGCAACGGCAGAAACTCTCGGCCGCCGCCGCCCTGGCCGCCGCGATCGCTCTGCTGGTGGGCGTCTGGCTGTGGAGCCAGGAGCCCGACTACGCCGTGCTGTTCTCCAACCTGGAGGAACGTGACGGCGGCGCCATCGTCACTGCCCTGCAACAGCAGAACGTGCCGTACAGGTTCTCCCCGGGTGGCCAGGCGATCCTGGTGCCCGAGGGCGTCGTGCACGACGTGCGTCTTCGCCTCGCCGCCGAGGGGCTGCCGCGCGGCGGCATGGTCGGCTTCGAGTTGCTCGAGGGCCAGAAGCTCGGCGTCTCCCAGTTCCACGAGCAGGTCAACTTCCAGCGCGCACTCGAAGGGGAGCTCTCCCGCACCATTCAGTCGGTCGCGTCGATCGGCCGCGCGCGCGTCCATCTGGCGATCCCGAAGCAGACCGCCTTCCTGCGAAACCAGCAGATGCCGACCGCGTCGGTGATGGTCAACCTGCTGCCCGGACGCAGTCTCAACGATGCGCAGGTGGCCGGTATCGTGCATCTGGTCGCCTCGTCGGTACCCCAGCTCGCCACCGACCAGGTCAGCGTGGTCGACCAGAACGGCCAGTTGCTCACCCGCACATCCGACCGCAACTCGGGACTCGACCCGACCCAGCTCCAGTACGTCGATGAAATCGAGCGCCAATACATCGACCGCATCGAGACCATCCTCACGCCGATCGTCGGCGCCGGCAACTTCCGCGCCCAGGTCATGGCGGACGTCGATTTCAATCGCTCGGAGCAGACCGCTGAATCCTACAAGCCGAACCCGTCTCCCGACCAGGCCATCCGCAGTCAGCAGAACAGCGAAGCACTAACGGGCGATTTCGGTCCGCAGGGCGTCCCCGGCGCGCTGACCAACCAGCCTCCGGTACCCGCCACGGCACCGATCACCGCGCCGGCCGCCGGCGGCGAAGGCAATGGCACCGACACGATCAAGAACTCCAACCGCAGTTCCGTCGTCAACTACGAGTTGGACAAGACGATCCAGCACGTGCGTCGCGCGGTCGGCCAGGTCCGGCGTCTGTCGGTGGCGGTCGTGCTGAACCACCGCACGACCACGGCTGCCAACGGGCGAACGGAGACCGCAGCGCTCAGCGACGAGGAGGTGCGCAAGATCACTGATCTGATCCGCGAGGCCGTCGGCTACACCGAGGCCCGGGGCGACACGCTGAACGTCGCCAACAGCATCTTCACCGTGTCGCCCGAAGAGGTGCTGCCGGAACTGCCGCTGTGGAAGGATCCGGAGATCATCGCCATCGCCAAGGAGGCCCTGCGTTACCTGATCCTGCTGGGTGTGCTGGCCTTCGTCGCCTTCGGCGTGATCCGGCCACTGATGCGACAGGTCATGCCGCCGCCGGCCGCCGAGGACGAGGAGGAGACCGAGGAAGGCGAGGACGCGGAAGGGGAAGGCGACGAGGAAGGCGAGGAAGGCGCAGAAGTTTCCCTGTCGCCGGAAGCGGCGGCCGCACAGAGTTATGAACAGAAGCTGGCTCGGGCGCGCCAGATGGCGAAGGACAATCCGAAGATGGTGGCGAATCTGGTGAAGGACTGGTTGGGAGCGACCGCACATGAGCAGCGATGAGGGACTCGAGAAGGCGGCGACGCTGATGATGACCCTCGGCCCCGACGAGGCGGCCGAGGTGCTCAAGGCCCTGGGACCGCGCGAGGTTCAGAAGCTCGGCGCGGCCATGGCGGCCATGGATTCCCAGCCCCGCGAGAAGGTGGAGCGGGTGCTCGACGAACTGGACCAGCACGCCCTCAAGGGATCGCCTCTCGAGGCAGACCACGAGCAAATCAAGGCGATGCTGACCAAGGCGCTCGGGGATGATCGGGCAGCGCACCTGATCAACCGGGTCCTGCAAGGCTCCGACACGGCCGGCATCGAGAGCCTCAAGTGGATGGACGCGGTCACCGCCGCGGACCTGATCAAGAACGAACATCCTCAGATCATCGCGACAATCCTGGTGCATCTGGAGTTCGACCAGTCGGGCGAGATCCTGAAGCAGTTTCCGGAGCGCCTGCGCAACGACGTGGTACTCCGCATCGCGACCCTTGACGGGGTGCAGCCGGCGGCGCTGAAGGAACTCAACGATGCGCTGACCCGCATGCTCGCGGGCTCCACCAACGTCAAGAAGGCCGCCATGGGCGGCGTGCGACATGCGGCCGAGATCCTGAACTTCGTCGGCTCCGCCGCCGAGACGGCGGTGATCGACAACGTGCGCGAGTACGATCCGGACCTGGCCCAGAAGATCCTCGACGAGATGTTCGTCTTCGAGAACCTGCTGGACATCGACGACCGGGGCATTCAGACCATCCTGCGCGAGGTCCAGTCGGACTCGCTGGTGGTGGCCCTCAAGGGGGCGCCACCGGAACTGCGGGACAAGGTCTTCAACAACATGTCGAGCCGGGCCGCGGAGATGCTGCGCGAGGATCTCGAATCGAAGGGCCCGGTCCGCCTGTCCGAAGTCGAAGCCGAGCAGAAGGAGATTCTGAAGATCGTGCGGCGTCTGTCCGAGGAAGGCCAGATCATGCTCGGCGGCAAGGGGGGCGACGATGCCTTCGTGTAAGGCGCCGGCAACAGGGGCGCGGCCATGAGCACCATCTCTCGCCACCAGGCCTCGGGCATGTATCAACCCTGGCAACCGCCCGACTTCGGCCGTCGCGCCGACGATCAGCCGATCCGCACGCCCGAACGGCAGCCGGAAGCGCCGCCCGAAGCGCCCACCGGGGTGGACGCCTCTCCGGAAGCAGTGCCGGCCGAGCCGGACCTCCCCACGATCAAGCTGCCGACGGCAGAGGAGATCGAGGAGATCTACGAGTCCTCGCGCAAAGCCGGATACGACGCCGGATACGAGGAAGGAACCGCACGGGGCCGGGTCGAGGCGATGCAACTGCACGGCCTCGTCGAAAACCTCGACACTGCCCTCCAGGCCTTTGATGCCGAGGTGGCGGACAGCTTGCTCGATCTGGCCGTCGAGGTGGCGAAGCATCTGGTCCGCCGCGAACTTCGCGAGCATCCGGAGACCATCTTGGACGCCGTGCGCGAGGCGCTGCAGCAGTTTCCACAGAACAAGGCGATGATCCATATCCACCCGGAAGACGCCGCCCTGGTTCGCGAGTACCTGAGCGACCACCTGGCCCATCTGGGACACCGCCTGGTGGATGACGAGTCGATCACCCGGGGCGGCTGCCGACTCGAGGCCACCGGCAGTGAACTGGACGCCACCATCGAGACGCGTTGGAAGCGGATCATGGACAATCTCGGTCGTGACCGGCAGTTCGACGAAGAGGCCGATTGATGGAACACCACGGCGAAGTGTGGCGCGCCTTCATCAATGACTCGCGCAAACTCGCCAGCGCCAGCCCCCCCTACCAGCTCTATGGTCGACTGACCCGTATCAACGGCCTGGTGATGGAAGCCGCGGGCCTCAAGCTGCCCCTCGGTTCCGGCTGCCGGATCATGGTGCCCGGCAGTGGCGCTGTCGAAGCCGAAGTCGTCGGCTTCCATGGCGAGAAGCTCTACATGATGCCGACCGACGATGTTTTCGGTCTGGCGCCCGGCGCCCTGGTCCTGCCGGTCGAGCCGGTCCAGCCTTCGCTGCAGGCGCGGGAGCGCATCGAGCCCCGGCGCCGCGCCTCGGACCGGGCCAAGCACCTGCCGGTCGGCGAGGAGCTCCTCGGCCGCGTCATCGACGGCGCGGGTCGCCCTCTGGACGGGAAAGGTGTCCTGCGGGCCCAGGCGAGCCGGTCGCTCCAGGCCCGCCCCACCAACCCGCTGCAACGCTCGCCGATCCGCCAGTCGATGGACGTGGGCATCCGTGCGATCAACTCCCTGCTCACGGTCGGCCGCGGCCAGCGGGTCGGCCTGTTCGCCGGCTCGGGCGTTGGCAAGTCGGTCCTGATCGGCATGATGGCCCGCTACACCGCGGCCGACGTCGTCGTTGTAGGCCTGATCGGCGAGCGGGGCCGGGAGGTCAAGGAGTTCATCGAGGAGAACCTCGGTGAGACAGGCCTCGCGCGCTCGGTCGTTGTCGCTGCGCCTGCGGATACGAGTCCGCTGATGCGCCTGCAGGGCGCCTCCTACGCCACGACCATTGCCGAGTATTTCCGTGACCAGGGCAAGCAGGTGCTGCTGATCATGGATTCCCTGACCCGCTATGCCATGGCCCAGCGCGAGATCGCCCTGGCCATCGGCGAACCACCGGTGACCCGCGGCTACCCGCCAAGCGTCTTCGCGCGACTGCCGGCGCTGGTCGAGCGTGCCGGCAACGGGCCGGAAGGGGGCGGCTCCATCACCGCCTTCTATACCGTCCTGACCGAGGGCGACGACCAGCAGGACCCGATCGCTGACTCGGCCCGAGCGATCCTCGACGGACACTTCGTGCTGTCCCGCGCCCTCGCCGACCAGGGCCACTATCCGGCCCTGGATATCGAACAGTCGATCTCGCGGGCCATGCACAACCTCGTCAAGCCGCAGCATCTCGACGTGGTCCGCCAGTTCAAGCAACTGTTCTCCCGCTACCAGCGTTCCCGCGATCTGATCGCGGTCGGCGCCTACCAGGCCGGCGCGGATCCCGTGCTCGATCTGGCCGTGGCCCTCTATCCACGGCTCGAGTCCTTCCTCCAGCAGCGCATCGAGGAGCGGGAGGGCTATGACGACGCCGTGCTCAAGCTCGAGGCCCTGTTCGCCCCCGGAACTGACGGATGAGCGAGAACTTCCCGCTTCAGAAACTGCTCGATCTGGCCCAGGAGCGCACCGATGACGCCGCCCGAAAGCTCGGCGAGCTGATTGGCGCGGAGAAGGAGGACGACCGGAAGCTGGCGCTGCTGCAGGAGTACCGCAGCGAATACCAGGGCCGCTTCATGGATGCCGCCCGGACCGGCATCGGGCCGGACGAGTGGCGCAATTTCACCGCATTCATCAACCGCCTCGACGAAGCCATCGAACAACAGCAGAAGATTGTCGAGGCAGCGCGCGGACGCACCGCAGCCGGCCAGCAGGCCTGGCTCAGCGAACGCAACCGGATGAAGGCCTTCGACGCCCTCTCCCAGCGCCACCAGAAGGCACTGCAGCGCAAGGAAGCCCGCCAGGACCAGCAACTCACGGACGAGCACGCGGCCAAGTTCGGCCGCGACCGGGAAGAGTAGTCACCACCGGCAAGCAGGCTGAACACGGCAGCGGCCGATTGCCGGGCAGCAGCCGCCACCAAAGCAGTCAGGCGCCGTCGAGTCACCGCCGGGCCCTTTGGCACGGCGTTTGCAGAGTGTGCAGCAAGCTTGCTCCCAAGGACCCACGGCGATGCCCGACATCTTTCTCACCGCCAACACCCGCAGCGCCGCTGCCTCCGAGACCCGGCAGCGCCCGAGCAACGAGGCGCCAGAACAGGGATTCTCCGCTTCGGAAGGCGAGTTTTCGCGCACGCTTCAGACGCAGATCGACGAGCGCCGCCAGCAGGAGCGCCGCAGCGAAGCGGCGCCAGCGCGGCCCGAGGCAACCGAAAGGCCGCGTCCCGACCGCCCCCCCGCATCGCAGCCCAGCCGGGCCGCAGCATCGCGCACGGACCCTGCCGAGCGGAGCGACGAGACCCGGGCTCACGACACCAGGGCACCCGAGGATGCACCCGAGGACAGCGCCGCCACGACCCCGCAGCCCCCTGCCGGCAACGAGGCGGAGACGGCTTCCGACCCGGCAGCGGCTGCCGCGGCCGGCAATGCGATGGCGGCACAAGTTGCCGCAGCGCTCAGCCCGAAGGCATCCATTGCGCCAACCCAGGCCGGAGGCACCGCCACAGTCGCCGCGTCCGTTCAAGCCGGTGTCAGCTCGCCGGCCGGCGGCGACACCGCTGCGACCGGAGACGGCGGCGGGCAGGACACCCAGAGCGGCGAGTTCGCAAAGGCCCGGCTGGTTGCCACCCAGAACACGGGCGCCGCCGCTACCGATGCCAAGCCGGCCTCCGGTGGTGAGGCCAAGGCAGAACCAGCCTCCGATCTGCGCGCCCGCCCTGCCCCGATACGGGAAGTCGTTGCGGCGCGCACCGACTTGCAGGCCCAGGCGCTGCGGGCAGAGGGAGCGGCCGCGACCTCCGGGCAAGGCGTAGGCGCCGACTCAGCGCCATCGTCGTCCCAGGCGATCTCCCACGCACCCGCCCCTGCAATGAGCGTCCGGACATCAGCGACGTCCGGTGCACCGACACCCACCGCGTTCATCTCGACACCTGCCGACGGCAGCGGTTTCGCCGACGAGGTCGGGCAGCGGGTGGTGCTGTTTGCCGGGCGCGGGGAAAGCAAGGCCGAGTTGATTCTCACGCCGGCCCACCTGGGACGGGTCGAGGTCTCCCTGACCGTCTCGGCCGAACAGGCGACGGCTCAGTTTCTGGCCAGCAGCAACGCCGCTCGCGAAGCCCTTGAGGCCGCCATGCCGCGTCTGCGGGAGATGCTGGCGGAAGCCGGCATCCAGCTGGGCGAGAGCCATGTCGGCACCCAGTCAGAGCGGCAGGGCGGCGACGGGCGGCACGGCGGGGGCTTCAAAGGTTCAGAGTTCGCCGCGGGGGCCGATACCATGGAAGGGTCCCGGCAATGGATTCGCCAGGGCAGCGGAATGATCGACACCTTCGCCTGAGCGATGGAATAGCGGGGAAGTGCCACCGCTTATCCGCGCTTGGTTGCGGTGGGGTCGCGAGACAATTCAAGCAGTACGAGAGGAGTGACCGATGGCCAAGGCGCCAGCCAAACCGGAAGCCGAGGAAGGCGAAGCACCCGCCCCCAAGCGCGGCAAGAAACTGCTGATCATCCTGATCGTGCTGGTCGTGCTCTTGCTGATCGCAGCAGGCGGGGTCGTATTCCTGCTGATGTCGAAGAAGAGCGACGATCACGCAGCCGAGGAAGCCCACGCCGAAGAGCCCCCGAAGCTCGTCGTGGACAAGAGCAAGCCGCCGACCTTCACGCCGCTGGAGCCCTTCACCGTCAACCTGCAACCTGGCGAGGGCGACCACTACCTGCAGGCCGTCATCCAGTTGAAGGTCGTCGACGCGACCGTGCAGGAAGACCTGAAGATCTTCATGCCGGAGATTCGCCACCGGATCAACCTGCTGCTCTCGAGCAAGCTGCCCTCCGAGGTGGCCGACATCGAGGGCCGGGAGATCCTCGCCGAGGAGATCATGATCGAGACCAACTACGTGCTCGGCTTCGAACCACCGAAGCAACGCAGCCGGCGCACCGCCAATGCCGAGCCCTGGGGGCCGGTGCTGGCCGTGCTGTTCGACTCGTTCATCGTGCAGTAGGTCAGGAGCGCGGGGCAGACCATGTCATCGGACTTTCTCTCCCAGGACGAAGTTGACGCCCTTCTGAGGGGTGTCACGGGAGAATCTGAGGACAGCGACGAATCCGAAGAAGGTGGCGAGGGCGTACGCCCGTACAACCTGGCCACCCAGGAGCGGATCGTCCGTGGGCGGATGCCCACGATGGAGCTCATCAACGAGCGCTTCGCCCGCTACTTGCGCATCGGCCTGTTCAACTACATGCATCGCAACGCCGAAGTCTCGGTCGGGCCGATCAAGGTCCAGAAGTACAGCGAATTCTTCCGCAACCTGGTGGTCCCGACCAACCTCAACCTCGTCACCGCCAAGCCCCTGCGTGGAACGGGCCTGATCGTCTTCGACCCCAACCTCGTCTTTCTGGTGGTGGACAACATGTTCGGCGGCGACGGTCGCTTTCACACCCGGGTCGAGGGGCGTGACTTCACGCCGACGGAGCAGCGCATCATCCAGGGCCTGCTCGGCGTTGTCTTCGCCGAGTACTCCCGCGCCTGGGCGCCGGTGTATCAGCTGACGTTCGAGTATGTCCGTTCGGAGATGAACTCCCAGTTCGCCAACATCGCGACACCCAGCGAGATCGTCGTATCGAACACCTTCTCGCTCGAGTTCGGCGGCTCCCAGGCAGAGATGCACGTGTGTCTGCCCTACTCCATGGTCGAGCCCATCCGCGAGATGCTGTACTCGACGATGCAGAGCGATCATCTCACCCAGGACAAGCGCTGGGTGCACACCATGGGCCGACAGCTGCAGGCTGCAGAGGTCCGGCTGGTCGCCAAGCTGGGATCGGCGACGATCACCCTGGGCGACATCGTGAACATGAAGCCGGGCGACGTCATCCCCCTCGACGTTCGCGAGTTCATCCAGGCCGAGGTGGACGAGGTCGGCGTCCTCGAGGGTCGATATGGCGTCCAGAACGGACGCTACGCATTCAAGGTCGAGCGATTCCTGTCGCAACAGGAGGTCGAGCCGGCACCGCAAGGAGAAGATCATGGCTGATGAAGAGCAGATCACAGACGACGATTGGGCTGCCGCCATGCAGGAGCAGGCCGCCTCCGAAGACGGCGACGGCGAGATGAGCGACGCGGACGTCGAGGCCGCGTTGCGCGAAGCCGCATCCGATGACGCGGGTGAATCGCCCTTCCAGGCCAAACCGGCCAGCCAGTTGTTTCCGGACTTCGGCAATGCCGGACAGGCCGGCGGCACGATGAACGACTACGACATGATCATGGACATCCCCGTCCAGCTCACGGTCGAACTCGGGCGTACCAAGCTGTCGATCCGCAACCTCCTGCAACTGGCCCACGGCTCGGTGGTCGAACTCGACGGGCTGGCGGGGGAACCGATGGACGTACTCGTCAATGGCACCCTGATCGCCCAGGGCGAGGTCGTCGTGGTCAATGACAAGTTCGGTATCCGCCTCACCGACATCATCACGCCCTCGGAACGGATGCGAAAGCTCCGCAACTGAGCCGCCCTCCTTGGAGCCACCCGACGCCGCGAACCTGCGCGGCGTTGCGTATTGGCAGCGCCGCCGGGCCTTGGCACACTCTGCCCCCTGATCGAACGGAGGGACATCCACCATGCGAGCGATCATCACCGGCCACTCGGGCGGCCTCGGCGCCGCCCTGTGCGACGCCCTGCTGGCACGCGGCTGCTCGGTACTGGGCCTTTCCCGGCGGGGCAATCCGGCGCTGGCAGCGCACTTCCCCGACAGCCTCCGCGAAGTCGCCATCGACCTGGCCGACCCGGGCGCGATCGACGCGCTCGTGGGCGGAGCCCCGTGGCGGTCATTCACCGACACGGACGGCCGTATCGCACTGATCAACAATGCGGGCATGCTGGCACCGATCGGACCGGTCGGGCAGCAGGGTGGCGCGCAGATTGCCCAGGCCGTGGCCGTCAATGTCGCGGCGCCCCTGATCCTCACCGATGCCTTTGTCGCGGCGACCCGGCGCGCCCTCGATCGGCGGGTCCTGCATGTTTCGAGCGGAGCGGCCAGATCCGCCTATGCCGGATGGAGCATCTACTGCGCGACCAAGGCCGCGCTCGACCACCATGCCCGCGCGGTGATCGAGGATCGGCAGCCGGGTCTGCACATCGCGAGCGTGGCCCCCGGTGTCATCGACACTGCGATGCAGGACCAGATCCGCGCGGTGGACGCCGACCGCTTCCCCTCGGTGGGCCGCTTTCGCCAACTCAAGGCGGACGGCCACCTCCAGCGGCCGGAAGACAGCGCAAGGCGGCTGATCGCGTTTCTGGTCGATGAGGATTTCGGCCGCGACGCGGCAGTGGATATCCGCGACCTGGCCTGAACAGCGCCGACCTCAGGCGCCCTTGCAGTGGGTACCGAGCAACTGGTCGATGGCCCGCTCGACCTTGCCGTTGGGCTGACGCTGGAGCCAGACGCTGGTCTTGCCCAGCAGCGGACGCAGCACATCGGCATCCAGTTCCGGCTTGCCAAGCTCGACGAAGAGCCGGGAAGCGGCTTCGTGAATCTCGCCTTCGGGCTCGGCGAGCACCATGCAGACCATGGCCACCGACATCATGTCGGTCAGATGGTCGTCGCAGAACCAGGGCTGGCCGACGGCTTCCAGCGCGATCAGCGCCGGCAGTTCGGTCTTGACCTGGTTCTTCATCCCGAGCGGGAGGAGCTTCTTCCTTTTCTTCATGCGATCTTGACGGCTGCGTGAGGGGGATCTTTAGCCGCAATTTCACGCCACGCCCTCCTCGCTGGCCGACAGGGAGGAGCCCGGAGTATGCTCGCGACTCGACCATCGTAGCTCAGCCCGAATGCCTTTCGACACCCTTCCAGCCGAACAGCAGGTCATCGTCCGAGTGGTGCTTTCCCTGCTGCTGATCAGCGGCCTCGCACTGCTGCGCCGGGCCGCGATCCGGCGGGTGCGCGGCGATACCGATGCGCTCGACCCGCGCCGCCGGCGGCAGATCTTCTACATCGGCAATGCGTTCAATCTGGCGACCGGCCTGGGACTCCTTCTGCTGTGGCTGGGCCAGGTGCAGAACCTGCTGCTCTCACTGACGGCCGTCACGGTCGCCGTGGTGCTCGCAACCAAGGAACTGCTGATGTGCGTCAGCGGCTTCGCGCTGCGCACCGGCGCCAACAGTTTCTCGGTGGGCGACTACATCGAGGTTGGCAGCCTGCGTGGCGAGGTCACGGACTTCAATCTGCTGTCAACGACCCTGCTCGAGGTGGCCGACGCCGCCGGCGGGTATGCCCACACCGGCCACCGGATCGTGCTGCCAAACAGCCTGTTCCTGACCAATCCGGTGCGTAACGGCCGACAGATTCGACCCTTCGTGCTCCATGAGGTGGCGATCACGGCCGACCCGGTCGCCGACCCGGCCGGCACCCTCGCCTGGCTCGAATCCCGCTGCCAGACGGCGCTGGCGCCATTCGCCGAACTCGCCCAGGCCCATGGTTCCGAGATCGACCGCAAGTTCGGCATCGACCTCCCCGGCCCGGACGCCGAGGTCAGCCTGCGCACGACCGATGGCGGCAAACTGGTTTTCTCGATGCGACTGTTCTGTCCGGCGAGTCGGGCCCGTTTCGTTGAGCAGGAGATCACGGCCGCCCTGCTCCAGCATCTCGCATCAGTGGGCTCGCCGCCCGCGGCGCCCAAGCCCTGACCGCGGCGTCAGTTCAACCGGGCTTGCGCGCCGCCGCGAGCGTGTCGGCATAGTCGCTGTCCACCGCACAGATGTGGTTGGTCAGCCAGTCCCCGTAGAGGAAGGGCATCAGCTCCTCGAGCGCCGCGTCATCGCCGTCCTCGAGTTGCATCTCGAAGCGCTGCAGGCTCTTCAGGATGCGCCGATGCTCGCCCCGATGCGCTTCGACCTTGTCGAGGGGATAGCCCGCGTCGATCATGCGCTGCTCCTCGTAGGCGAAGTGAGAGGTCACGTAGTCCGCCAGCATGTCGAAGATCTGCTGAGGGGTCGCACCATCGGCATCGACACCGCCGCTGAGCAGTTGTCCGAGACGGTTGATCACCGCGATCAGCTGCCGATGCTGGCGGTCGATCTCGTCATCGCCGACCGAGTAGTCGGCGCTCCACTGGATGGTCTGCATGCGTCGTTCCTGGCTGCAATGGGTGGTGGCTAGTTCATGTCCCACAGGGCGCGGATGATCGCTATCGATCCACGGAACCCCGCGAAGGGCACCATGCCCTCGATCGCGTAGGTTTCGATCGCGGTGTCCCGCTTGCGCGGTGTCAGCATCGGCATGCCGTCGGGCCGGATGAAAGCCTGCACGATCGGGCAGGTGGCATTGTTCTGTCGCTTCCAGACCACCGCCACTTCGCCGCTGGCGAGCTTGACGATGGCCCCAGGCGGGAAGACACCCACCTCGCGGATCAACACTTTGATGAATCGCTCATCAATGCGACCGCCCTGCTCCTGCATCAGCTGGCGCATTGCCGCCCGGGACACCATGGCCTTGCGATAGGGCCGGTCACGGACCATGGCGCTGTACATGTCGGCGACTGCGAGGATGCGAGTCGGGATGCGCAGCGCCTCACCGACCAGGCCATCGGGATAGCCACTGCCATCGATACGTTCATGATGATGGCGCACCGCATCCAGCCAGGTGTCGTTGCTGACGCCCAGGGCACGCAAAATCGCGTCGCCGTCGGCAGGGTGCTGGTCGATCCGGCGCTTCTGGTCGGGCGACAGCGGCAGTTCCTGGGCGTCCAGGCGATCCTGGATGTCGAGCAGGCCCAGATCGTGGGTCAGCGCAGCGCAGATCAGCTGCAGGCGCGCCTCCTCAGGCACCCCGAGCTTCTTGCCGATCAGCTCGCACACCGTCGCCGCCTGGGTGTGGTGGATGACCGCATACGAACTCTCGTAGTCTAGATGCAGGTTGGCGAGCGCCGAATCGGCATCGTGGGTGCATGCCTCCTGCACGGTGCTGGCCAGGTTCTCGACGCGGCTGACGAAGCCATCGGCCGCGCGCCCGACGCGGTAGTTGTCGAACAGGCGCTTGAGGCGCAGCTTGACCAGGTCCAGCACCTCGAAGGTGGCATGCTCCTCCTCCTGCTGCGACGGCATCTCCCGTCGCAGGCCGCCCGGCGGACCGACCGTTGCGCCTTCCTTGCGCATGCCGTTAACGATCAGGTTGTCCAGCTGCCGCTGCATGTGGACGACGAAGCCTTCCTTGAGCAACAGCAGTCCGTTGCGGTCGAACACCGAGAAGGGCAGCGGCTGCCCCAGCTGGATATCCGCGCGTGCAATGGGAATGAGGTTCGTCGCCTTCATGCAGTCCCGGCCCGGTCGCGGCAAAGGCCGGCGACCCAAAGGCTGAATTGAGTAAGAGTTTGCCGCCTAATTACGGCAAAGATTGCCGTTTCCGAAGGGTAGTCTCGGAGCATGTCGACGAAAAGCCCCGCTACCCTGCTGCGCAACTGGCTCGTGCCTCCCGTCCTGATGGCACCTGGCCTGGCCCGCTGTGCCGAGGACGCCCCCGGGTTCGCGAGTTCGGTCGGACAGATGATCTTCGGGCTCGGCCTGGTCCTGGCCCTGATGTTCGGCGCCCTGCTCCTGATCAAGAAACTCTCCCTGCCCCGCGGCCCTGCTGCCTCGAGCCTGAAGGTGGTCGGTGCGGCTGCAGTCGGCCCCCGCGAGCGCGTGGTGCTGGTCGAGGTCGGCGACAAGCTGCTCGTCCTCGGCGTGGCACCAGGGCAGGTGGAAGGCCTGCACGCCTTCGACGCGGCAAGCTTTCCACGCCCCGAGACGCCCGACGCGCCGCAGGCCGTTGCCGGCGGCTTCGCCGAACGGGTGCGCCAGGTGCTGGAGCGCCGGCCGTGACGCGCGTACTGCCGATCGCCCTGCTGCTGGCCCTCATGGGGCTCGCCCCGGAGGCCTTGGCCCAGAGCCTGCCGGCCATGACCAGCACCCCCACCGCCGACGGCGGCACCAGCTACAGCCTGACGGTCCAGACGCTCGTCCTCTTGACGCTGCTGTCCTTCGTGCCGGCCATCGTCCTGATGATGACGAGCTTCACCCGCATCATCATCGTGTTCTCGCTGTTGCGTCAGGCCATGGGTACCCAGACCTCGCCCCCCAACCAGGTGCTGCTCGGGTTGTCCCTCTTCCTGACCTTCTTTGTCATGTCGCCGGTGGCGGAGCGAGTCTATTCCGAGGCCTATCTGCCCTTGTCGGAGAACACCATCCAGCTCGAGGAGGCGCTTTCCCGCGCTTCGGAGCCGATGAAGGCTTTCATGCTGCGCCAGGTCCGGCAGCCCGACCTCGAACTCTTCGCCACGCTGGCACGCAGCGAGCCGGTCGAGAAGGCCGAGGACCTGCCGCTGCGGGTGATCGTGCCGGCGTTCGTCACGTCCGAGCTGAAGACCGCTTTTCAGATCGGCTTCATCGTCTTCCTGCCCTTCCTGATCATCGACATGGTGGTGGCGTCGGTGCTGATGTCGATGGGCATGATGATGATGAGTCCGGTCATCGTCGCCCTGCCCTTCAAGATCATGCTTTTCGTGCTGGTCGACGGCTGGACGCTGCTGATCGGTTCGCTGGTCCGCAGCTTCGGCTGACCCATCGGAGACACCCATGACCCCGACCACTGTCATCGATCTCGGCCGACAGGCCGTCGAACTGACCCTGATGGTATCCGCGCCGCTGTTCATCGCCGCCCTGGCCACGGGCCTCCTGGTGAGCATCTTCCAGGCAGCCACCCAGATCAACGAAATGACCCTCACCTTCGTGCCGAAACTGGTGGCCATCTTCGTCACCCTCGTCGCCATGGGTCCGTGGATGATCACCCACATCACCGATTTCATCCGCCGCCTCTATTCATCCATCCCGGGCATGATCGGCTAAGGCGTCCGGGCGTGCTGACCATCACCGAAGCACAGCTCGATGCGTGGCTGGCCGCGATGATGTTCCCCCTCGTGCGGATCCTCGGTGTCATCAGCTCTGCGCCGCTCTACGGTAACCGTGGGGTCTCGATCCGCGTCCGGGTCGCCATCGGCCTCGGCATTGCCGTCGCGGTGCTGCCCTCGCTCCCCCCCATGCCGGACGTCTCCCCGGGCTCGGGCATCGGGCTGGCGATCATGGCCCAGCAGTTCCTGATCGGCGTCGGCATGGCGATCATGATGCGCATTACCTTTGCCGCAGTGGATGTCGCTGGCGAGCTGATCGGATTGCAGATGGGCCTCTCCTTCGCCGCATTCTTCGATCCGGATTCCGGCGGCAGGACCGCGGTCGTGGCAGAGTTCATGGGACTGGTGACGAGCCTGCTGTTCCTCGCCCTCAATGGTCACCTGCTGATCGTGGACGTGATGATCCGCAGCTTCGAGTGGCTTCCGGTCAGTACCACGCCCCTGCACGGAGATGGCTGGATGGTGGCGGTGCGCTTCGGGGCCACGCTGTTCTCCGCCGGCCTGCTGCTGGCGATGCCGATCCTCGCGACCCTGCTGGTGGTGAACATCGCGATGGGCGTGCTGACGCGGGCGGCCCCCCAACTCAACCTGTTCGCGATCGGCTTTCCGGTGACCCTGGGCGCCGGCTTTCTGATCCTGATGCTGACCATGGAGTCATTCGCGCCGACCATGCAGTACCTCTTCAATGTCGGCTTCGAATCGGTCGGCGAGTTGATGCAGTCGCTGCGTTGACCGGGCGGCAGACCTGCCTCAGAAGACGCCAAAGGTCTCCGAGGCAATGAAGCGCACCTCGACCTCGGCGTAGCGCTGGCCGAAGAACCAGCCCGACTCGATGCCTTCCTCCATCCGGGCAATCTCGTAGCCCGCCAGCCCGTTGTGCCGCACCATCGCCTCGGCCCAGCGGACCACCCGCGCACGCACCTCGCCATCACCACCGGTGTGAAGCGTGGCCAGTTCGAATCGCAGCCGGTGGCGGCCGCCGCCCAGATCCTCGTGGGCAACCGACCAGGGCGCCAGCGAAAAGCGGCTTCCCGGGGAGACGTCGCGCTGCTCGCTGTCACGCTCGACGGCATCGGGCGTCGTCGCGTCGCCCACTCGGACCGCTGGCGGCGACCCGGCGGCCGGACCGAACAGCCGATCAAACTCGGGATCGGTCTGAGCGGCCGCAAGGACCGGAACGAGGCAGAGGAAAAGCGCCAGGCCTCGCATGCTCAGTTCAGGAAGTTGAACAGCGACAGGTTGGCGATACGCAGGAAGGACTGCTGCGCGGCCTGCAGAAACGTCTGCTCCAGAGTCAGGTCGCTGATGGCCTCGGCGTAGTCCACATCCTCGAGGCGCGAAATGGTCTGGGCGTACTGGGTGTCGAGATCGGCCGAGATGCTTTCCAGCGCCTCGACCTCATTGACCCGCGAACCGACTGACGCCTGGACCCGCAGAACATTGTCCAGCGAGGCGTCGAGATCGGTCAGCGCCGTGCTGACGGCCGCCGGCATGCTCGCCGCCGGATTCTCCAGGTCGGCGATGAAGTCCGAGATGACGCCGAACAGGCTGTTCGACGACCCGGGCACCTTCATGAAGACTTCGTCGCCGCTGTTCGAGACCGGCAGGACCCGGGACGCGGACACCTGCAGCGTCCGCTCGCCCTGGTCGCCGTTGTAGGTGACGCCGGCCAGGCTGCCGCTGAACGGCCGGGTGTCCCCCTTGAAGCCGGAAAAGACGTACTCGCCGGTGCCGTCCTGGCTGTTGGCGATCGACAACAGCGCATCGAAGCGGCTGCGCAGGTCGGTCGCCACCGCGTTGCGCTCCGACTGACTGTACGACCCGTTGCCCGCCGCCACCGCCTGCTCGCGGATGTAGGTGATCAGGTCCTTGACGCCCACGAGCTTGTTCTCCGCCAGGCCCAGCGCATCCTTGGCGTAGCCCTGGTTGGTCTGGAACTGGCTGTTGAGCTTCTTCGACTGCGCCACTTCCAGCGCCCGCGCCGTGCTGATCGGGTCGTCCGCCGGTGTGACCGCCTTGCGTCCGGTGGCCACCTGCTGCTGCAGCTGGAGCAACTTGCTCTGCTGGTCCTGGATGGCGCCGACGCCGGTGTCGTGGATCAGCGATGTGGTGACTCTCATGATCGTCTCCCGGGCCCTACTGGGCGATCGACAGGATTTCGTCGAACAGCCTGCCGGCAATCTGCATCACGCGTGCCGACGCCTGGTACGACTGTTGATAACGGACGAGATTGGCCGCTTCTTCATCGAGATTGACCCCGGACAGGGCCTCCTTCGACGCGCTTGCCTGCTCCACCAGCCGTTCCTGGGCCTGCACGCCGACCTGGACTTCGCGGGTCTTGCTCCCCACGGTGCTGACCAGCTGCGAGTAGACCGACTGGAAGGTCGCGGTGGCAGTGCCGGCCACCGGCGCACCACTGGCGTCGCGGCGGACCAGCAGCGACTTGTTGAACTGCAGTTCGCCCAGGGCGACCATGTTGCGGTTGTCCGACACCCCGATGTCGGTGGCCGTGGCGTTGGCGGAGAGGGTAAAGGTGTCGCCATTGTCCGGCGCGCCGGCAATCTGGAATTCAACCTGGAACGAAGAGCCACCACTGTTGGCCGTCAGCGTGAAGGTCTTGCCCGCCGCCTCTGTCGCCGGATTGAACGACAGGGTCGCCGGGGTGAAGGTCAGGCCGGTGCCTGCGGGCGTCAGGGTATTGGCCGCCGCGCTGAAGGTCATGACGATGTCGGAGAAGTCCGGCTTGTTGTCCGCCGGCGTACCGTCCATGTTGCCGATCACCGTGGTATGCACCTGGGACAGGCTGCCGGTGCCCGTATTGGCCAGGGTCGTGTTGCCGACCACCGGGTCGGCGGCGGCCACCAGGCGCGTATCCTGGATCGCGACCGACAGGTCCCGCGCGACATTGCGCGTGGGCTGCACCAGGAAGGCGTCGCCATCAACCAGCGAGGCCGCCGCCCCCAGGGTGACGCTCAGGCCGACGTCGGCGGCCGTGACCGCCTGACCGTCCGAGCGGCGAGAGAGGGTATAGCCCAGTGCTGCCGACGAATCGACCGTCAGCATGTATTCGTCACCGGTGAGGTTCTCGGCGCCCGCCGGATCGAAGTCCACCGTCACCGGGCTGGCCGCCCCGTTGATGCCCTTCACGGTAGGCGCCAGGCCCTCGAAGAAGTCGCCCCCGAAGGCGCCGTCCAGATCCATGCCGAGGCGGTGCTGTTCGTTGAAGGTGAGCCCGAGGCCGGCTGCGATCATCCCCAGCTGGTTCTGCACGGGGTCGAGGGACTCACGACGGAAGGCCAGTGCACCGCTGAGCTGGCCGCCAGATAGCAGCCCTTCGGGGAAGATCACGCGGCCACCCGACGGCGTCTCGAGGCCGATCGCCAGGCGCGAGGGATCCTCCGGCGAGGCGGTGGCCGACAGGGTCGACACCTGACCACCGATGACCAGCGACTGACCGGTGCCGATGAACACCGACACGGCCCCGTTGGACTCCTCGATGGCGCTGACCCGCACGTACTGATTGAGCTGGCGGATCAACTCGTTGCGCTGGTCCAGCAGATCGTTGGCCGGCAGACTGTTGCCGGCGGATTGCACCGAGGTGATCTGGACGTTGAGGTCCGCGATCTCGCGGGCGTAGGTGTTGATCTGATCGACCGAGCCGGCAATCAGCGTCTCGGTGCTGTCGCGTACCTCGTCCACCCGGCTGGACAGGGTCTGGAAGCGGGACACCAGCGATTCGGCGGAGGACAGCAGGGACTGGCGGGCCGGCACGCTCGACGGATTAGCCGCCACGTCCTGGACGCCTTCGAAGAACTGCGCCATCGCCGCCGACAGGCCGGCGTCGGCGTCGGCCAGCAGGTTGTCGAGCTCGCCGATCTGGGCGGTGTAGGTCTCCAGTTCGGCGCGGCGGGTGTCGGCTGCGAGCACCTGGTTCTCGAGGTACTGGCTGTAGGCGCGTTTGACGCTGTCGATCTTGGTGCCGGTGCCGAAGAAGCCGGCGCCGGAGAAGACCGGATCCTGGGTGCTCTGGACGACGGTCTGGCGGCTGTAGCCCGGCGTGCCGGCGTTCGAGATGTTGTGGCCGGTCGTCACCAGTCCCGCCTGGGCGGCGTTCAGACCGGTGATTCCGATGTTGAGCAGACTGGCCATTTGGGTTCCCTTGCGCGGGTTGCTGTCGATTCAGCTATGCAAGAGCTTTGCCAGTTTTGTCCAACCGCGCCGTTCAGCCGCCGTAAAGGGCTGCCCGCAGGGTATTCCCACCGATGATCCGCTCGAGCTTGTCGGCGTACATTGGGTCGGTCGCGTAGCCGGCCTGCTGCAGTCCGCGGGCAAAGGCGGCAGGATCTCGCTGGCCCAGAACCGCCGCGTAGCGCGGGTTGTCGGCCAGCAGGCGCGCGTAATCCTTGAAGGCCTCGCCATAGTCCGGGTAGGCGCGGAAGCGGGAAGGCTCGCGGTAGGCCTCGCCGTTGCGGTATTCCACCGCATCGAGGGCCACGGTAGCGCCCGCCCAGTCCCGCCCGGCCTTGATGTTGAAGAGATTGTGGGAGGCGCTGCCGTCGGCACGCTTCAGCTCGTGCTGTCCCCAGCCGGTTTCCAGGGCGGCCTGGGCCACCATGAAGTGGGCCGGGATGCCGGTCTCGCGGCTGGCGGCCATGGCGTGGGGCCAGACCCGGTCGACGAACGCCTTGGCGTGAGGCGGAATGCCGCCGGGCGCGCCCTCGCCGGCGGCTGCCAGCGGCAAGTTGTCGCCGCCTGCGGCAATCCCGTCGGCAGCATTTGCCGCCTGCTGCACCGCCATCGCCGCGAGGCGGTCGAAGCCGAGGGTCGGCGCCGGCGCTGCCGCAGGCCGGGATGCCGGGTCGGGCTCCGCGCCGAGCTGGCGTGCGATGACGTCGCCAAAGCCGGTGCCGCCGCTGTTGGCGAGCTCGATGGCCAGTTGCTGATCGAGCAGAGACTGGTACATGCGCGACTGGTCGCTCTCGAACAGGCCGTCCTTGGGCGACGCGTCCCGCATGGCCTTCAGGACCATGTTGAGGAACAGGGCCTCGAACTGCCGCGCCGCGGCCCGGATCGCTTCGGGCGAGTTGCCGTCGCGACTCAGCCGCTTCAGTTCGCTGAAGCTGCGCGGGTCGATGGCATTGATGGATTCCGCGCCGTTCATGGGCTCAGATCACCTCGAGGTCGGCGCGCAGCGCCCCCACCGCCTTCATGGCCTGGAGGATGCTCACGAGGTCGAGGGGGTCGGCCCCCACCGCATTGAGCGCCTTGACGACCTCCGCCAGGTTGGCACCGTCGGGGACGTTGATCAGGCTGCCGGGGGTCTGTTCGACGCTGACGCTCGGATTGGTCGTGACGACGGTCTGGCCGCCCGACAGGGGCGGCGGCTGGCTGACCTGGGTGTCCGTCTCGACCGTCACCGACAGGTTGCCATGGGCCACCGCGCAGCCCTGCAGCGTGACGGCCTGATTCATGACCACCGAGCCGGTGCGGGAATTGACCACCACCTTCGCCATCTGCATGGCCGGGCGGACCGGCAGGCTCTCGAGCATGCCGATGAAGCCCACCCGGGCCGTGGAGTCCAGTGGCGCCTTGACCCGGATCGTCCGCGCATCGAGGGCCTGGGCGGTTCCGATCGTGGTCGCCTGGTTGATCGCGTCGACCACCAGTCGGGCGGTGCTGAAATCGGTGTCATTGAGCTCGAGATGCACGAAATCGCCCTGGCCAAGC
The DNA here is from genome assembly GCA_020445665.1 of Rhodocyclaceae bacterium. GTDB lineage: Bacteria > Pseudomonadota > Gammaproteobacteria > Burkholderiales > Rhodocyclaceae > Cognatazoarcus. The sequence continues at coordinate 77,720 of JAGRGD010000049.1, read as the reverse complement.
GCAGTGGCCACCGAGCGCTCAACGGTCGCGCCACCGGGCACCCGACCCGCAGAGAGGTGGTTGATGACGGTCGAGGCGCCACCAGCCGACGCGCCAGCCCCGCCAACCAGGACGTTGCCCTGGGCAAGGGCATACACCTGCCCGTCGGCACCTTTGAGTGGTGTCAGCAGCAGCGTGCCACCGCGCAGGCTCTTGGCATTGCCGATCGACGAGACGGTGACGTCGATGGCCTGGCCCGGCCGTGCGAAGGCCGGCAGGCTCGAAGTCACCATCACCGCCGCCACGTTCTTCAACTGGAGGTTCGTCCCGGGCGGCAACTGAACGCCCAGATTGCCGAGCATGTTGATGATGCTCTGCACCGTGAAAGGCGTCTGGGTGGTCTGGTCGCCGCTGCCATCCAGGCCGACGACGAGGCCGTAGCCGATCAGCTGGTTGTCGCGCACCCCCGCCACGGACGCCAGGTCCTTGATCCGCTCGGCGCGCACCGGGCCGGCAAGTGCCAGTGCGATGGCTGCAAAGAGGAGCACGGCGATCCGGGCAAGGCGTGCTGGGCTGACGGACATCGGCGACATCAGTGGCTCCTAGAACGGTGAAATCGCAACGAAGAAGCGCTGCAGCCAGCCCATGCTCTGGCTTTCGCTGATGTAGCCGCTCGACTTGTACTCGATGCGGGCATCGGCGACCTGGGTGGACTGCACCGTGTTCGCGCCCGTCACATAGCTCGGATTCACCACGCCGGAGAAGCGGATGAACTCGTTGCCCTGGTTGATGGCGATCTGCTTCTCGCCGGAGACGAGCAGATTGCCGTTGGGATAGACATCCACCACCGTCACGGTGATCGTGCCGTTGAACTGGTTGTTGGCGGCGGCCGAACCCTGGCCGGTGAAGTCGCTGGTGGTGCCGGCCTCGAGCCCGAGCCCGGCAAGGCCTGTGAAGGGCACCTTGGCCGCAGTCGTGATCCCACCCGAAACGCTCGACTCGCGGGTCGCGCTCGTATTCGAGGCCTTCTGGGCGGTGTTGCTTTCGACCAGGTTGATCGTCAGTGTGTCGCCCAGCAGGCGGGCGCGGCGGTCCTCGAACAGCGGCCGCGTCTGGCTGGCCTGGTAAATCGCGCCATTGGCCGGTGCCGCCTGGGGGGCCAACTGAGGGCGAACGGACATCGGCTGGTGGATTGCCGTGCTGGCCACCGGCTCGAGGCTCGAGCAGGCGGAGAGCAGCAGGGCAAGTAGCGGCAGCAGTATGCGCATGGTGCCTCGCCCCATCACAGCTGCGTCAGGCGACCCAGCATCTGATCCGAGGTCTGGATCGCCCGCGAGTTGAGTTCGTAGGCCCGCTGGGTCTGGATCAGGGTGACCAGTTCCTCGGCCACATTGACGTTGGCCGTCTCGATGAACTTCTGGTTGAGGACTCCGGCGCCATTGAGCCCCGGCGTGTTGGGCGTTGCAGTGCCGCTCGCGGCCGTCTCGAGGTAGAGGTTCTCGCCAACCGCCTGCAGGCCGGCCGGGTTGATGAAGGTGGCGAGCTGGATATTGCCCACCTGGGTCGGGGCGGCCGCGCCGGGCAGCGTGATCGAGACGGTGCCATCCCGACCGATGGTTACCGACTGGGCGTCCTCCGGGATGATGATCGCGTCGGCCAGCGGATAGCCCGCCGCGGTCACCAGCTGGCCGGTGTTGTCGCGCTGGAACGAGCCATCGCGGGTGTAGGCCGTGGTCCCGTCCGGCAGCGAGATCTGGAAGAAGCCGCTGCCGCTGATCGCGACGTCGAAGTCGTTGTCGGTCTGGTTCAGGTTGCCCTGGGTGTAGATGTGCGCGGTGGCGGCGGGCCGCACGCAGGTACCGATCTGCAGTCCCGTCGCGATCTGGGTCTGCTGGGTGGTCTGGGCGCCGGCCTGGCGGATGTTCTGGTAGATGAGGTCCTCGAAGACCGGGCGCGAGCGCTTGAAGCCGGCAGTCGAGACGTTGGCCAGGTTGTTCGAGATGACGTCCAGGTGGGTCTGCTGGGCGTCGAGGCCGGTGCGGGCAATCCAGAGCGAGCGGATCATGATGGGCTCCGTTTTCGATTCGTGGCTGTCCCGCCATGGCGGGACACTTGCATCTTAGGGCCGCAACAAGGCGTCCCTTGGCCGGAAAACCCGTGGATTTACCGGCCAAATCCGGATCAGCCGTTGCTCGCCAGCAAACGGGTCGCGGTCCGGTCGTCCTGTTCCGCGGTCGTCAGCAGCCGCGTCTGCATCTCGAACTGGCGCGCCAGCGAGATCATGTTGACCATCTGGTCCACCACGTTGACGTTGCTGCCTTCGAGGTGGCCGCCGATCACGCGAACCGCCTCGTCCGCCTGGGCGGCACCTCCGCCCCGCAGGCGAAAGAACCCGTCCTCACCACGCTCCAGGTCCTGGGCCGGCGGATTGACGAGCTTGAGCCGGTCGATGACGTTAACCGTGTTCTGCGCGCCGGTAGTCGGAACCGCCGAAAGGGAACCGTCTGCGCCGATCAGCACCTGGTTGTCCGGCGGGATCGTGATCGGCCCGCCCTCGCCGAGGACCGGATAGCCACGGGCGGTCTGCAGCACGCCATTGGGCGACAGCTGGAAGTTGCCGTTGCGTGTGTAGCCCTCGCTGCCGTCGGGCAACTGGATCGCGAACCATCCCTCGCCCTGCACCGCCGCATCGAAGGCCCGGCCCGTCTCCTGCAGCGGCCCCTGGCTGTAGTCGCTGTAGGCGGAGGCATCGACGACAAACGCACGGGTCGGAAGCGGTGCATCGCTCTGGACCTCGACCGCCCGCAGCCGATGGATCTCGGCGCGGAAGCCGGTGGTCGTGGCGTTCGCCAGGTTGTGGGACACGGCAGCCTGCTGCCCGAGGACGTGCTTGGCGCCGGTCATCGCGGTGTAGATCAGGCGGTCCATGTGTGCTCTCCCGTTGTCGAATCAGCGCTTAGCGGAGGTTCACCAGGGTCTGGAGGATCTGGTCCTGGGTCCGGATCGACTGGGCGTTGGCCTGGTAGGCACGCTGCTGGGTGATCATGTTGACCAGCTCGGCGGTGAGATCGACGTTGGATTCCTCGACCGCACCGGCCGACAGCACGCCCAGGCTGCCGCTACCCGGCGCGCCGATCAGCGGCTGGCCGGAGGCCGGACCCTCGGTCCAGAGGTTGCCGCCGAGGGACAGGAGCCCGTTCGGGGCCTGGAAGTTGGCCAGTACGATCTGGCCGAGGTTGCGCGACTGCCCGTTGGAGTAGCGGCCCTGGATCGTGCCATCGCGGTCGATCGTTACCCCGGACAGGCGGCCCGAGGCGTATCCATCCTGGGTCTGGCTGTTCACCCCGAAGGCGCTGCCGTACTGGGTCGTGGAGTCAAGATAGAGATCCACGTCGAAGTCGGTGGCTCCGCCGAAGGCAACGTTGTCGAAATCGATCGTCACCGTTGTCGGCGAGGCGGAGGTCAGCGCACCCGAACTGTCGAACTGGACGCTGACGGGGGTGGTCGGGACGGTCCCGCCATCGATCTGGGTGAACATCTCCCAGTCACCGACGCCGGTGGCCGAGGCCGGGATCTTGCGGAAGTAGAGGGTCATGACGTGGGCGTTGCCGAGGCTGTCGTAGACCGAGACCGACGTCGAAGAACTGTAGGTGGTCGGATCCAGCTCGTCGAAGGCCGGATCACCGGCCGCAGTATCGAAAACTGTCGCCCGAGAGTCCAGGTTCATGCCCAGGCGGGCCTCGGTCGTCACGTTCGGCTGCAGGTCGGCCGTCTCGACCTGCAGCGGCGAGGGCTGGGCCGGCAAGATCACACCGGCAGCATTTGCCGAGTAGCCGGTCAATTTGTAGCCGTTGCCGCCCACGATGAAGCCGTCCTTGTCCACTTCGAATTGGCCGTTACGGGTGTAGGCGATCGAGCCGTCGCCCTGCTCGACCCGGAAGAAGCCGGAGCCGTTGATGGCCACGTCGAGGGGGTTGTTGGTGGGCGAGATGTTGCCCTGGCTGAAGATCTGGTTGACCCCGCCCACGGCGGTGCCGATGCCGACCTGGACGCCAGCCGTCGCGCCATTGAGTGCGGCGGCGAAGACATCGGAGAACTGTGTGTTGGCGAACTTGAAGCCGACGTTGCCCGAGTTGGCGACGTTGTTGCTGATCACGTCCAGCGACTTGGAGGCTGCGTTGAGTCCGCTCAATCCGGTCTGGAAGCCCATTTTCTTAACTCCTGATCAGAGAATCTGGCGAATTTCCGACATGCTGAACATGCCCAGAGAACCCACTTCCGCACTCACGCCATCCGAGCCCCGGACCACGCTGGTCACCGTCCCCCGCTCGAGGGCGGTGGCGGCAACCGTGCCTTCCGAGTTCTGTGCCGTCACCGTGATCTGGTAGCGGCCCTCAGCGGCGGGCGTGCCGTTCTGGGAGTTCCCGTCCCACGCGAAGCTGTGGGTTCCGGCATCGAGTGCGCCCAGGTCAAGTTGAGCAACTTCCAGGCCATTCGCGTCGCGGATCGACACCGTCACCGACTCGGCCGGCGACTCAATGTGAAATCCGCCACGCGCGCCGCCTTCACCGAGATCCACATGGTCGCCGGGGACCAGTACCGAGCGCCCCACCAAGGCTGCCGCCTGCATGGTCTCGTTGCCGGCCAGCCCGTCGAGCAGCTTGCCCATCGTGAGGTTGAGACGCTCGATGCCGTCCACGGTGCTGATCTGGGCGAGCTGAGATGTAACCTGCGCGTTGTCGAGGGGGTTGAGCGGGTCCTGGTTCTTCAGTTGCGTTGTGAGCAACGTCAGGAACTTGCTCTGAGCCTCGTCCTGGGCACTGGACACCTCGGCGCTGCGGGTCAGCGACGCCAGCACGTCGGCGGTCGGGTTGGAGGAAATCGGGGAGGTGGCCATTGCTTGCTCCGAGGATTAGCCGGTTACTGGCCCTGGCCGATCTGCAGCGTGCGCTGCATCAGGGTCCGGGCCGTGCTCATGACTTCGGCGTTGTTCTGGTAGGCCCGCGAGGCAGAGATCATGTTCACCATTTCCTCCACCACGTTGACGTTCGGCATCGCGACATAACCCTGTTCGTCCGCGGCAGGACTGGCCGGGTCGTAGACCAGACGCGGCGGAGCCGCGCTCTCGACCACCTCGGTCACCTCGACGCCGACGGCGGTCGTACCCGAAACCGGTCGCGCAGCGAAGACCACCTGCTTGGCGCGGTAGGGTTCGCCATCGGAACCCACGACGCTGTCTGCGTTTGCCAGGTTCGAGGCCGTGGTGTTGAGCCGCGCCGACTGGGCGTGAAGGGCAGAGCCCGCGACCTTGAAGACATCCATCATGCTGCTCATCGCGGCATTCCCCTTACTGGCCCGAGATCGCGCGCTGCATGCCGGAGAGCAGGCCGTTGATGAAGGTCAGGCTCGCTTCGTAGTGCAGCGCATTCTCGGCAAAGGCAGCGCGCTCAATGTCCATATCCACCGTATTGCCGTCGACATTGGGCTGCGCCTCGCCGCGGAACTGGGCGAAGCGATCGAGCGGCTGCCCGCCCAAGCCCTGCTGGTGGCCCGTGGAGGTTGTGGCTAACGCAAGGGGTCCCATGCGGTTGCCCAGCGCACTCCTGAAGGCCTGGCTGAAGTCGATATCGCGGGCCTTGAAGTTCGGCGTGTCCGCGTTGGCAATGTTGGAGGCCAGCAGCTCCTGCCGGTAGGCACGCAGGTTGAGCGCGGTCTGGTGAAACGCGAGTTCCTGGTCGAGTCGGGCTTTCATGGCGGGCTCCTGTGTGGCGTTGCCGGTGGATTTCCGGCATGTCCGGAAGGTCGGCACGCAAGCAAACGCACCTTCCATGCCAGCGATACTAGACCCGCACCGGCAAGTGCTTTCGGGCGATTAGGCCGGCAAAAGCCCAGCATTTCCGGCGTCGCCGGGCGGCAAGTTGCCACCGCTTGCCGGCACCTCACCGGCAAGCCTTGCCGTCCGCCGGCGGATTCAGCGTGCAACGCGAACGCAAGGCGATTCGTGGTTCAATCGCGCCATGAACTTCCCTCGCAGAACAGCAGCCGCCTTGGCACTCGTGCTTCTGCTCGCGCCCTCGCTCTTGTCAGCGCGGCAGGACCCGGCGCCCGTCCGGCAAGTCGTCGCCGAGTTCCTGGCCGGGCAGACCGCGGGGCTGGCGGGCGAGATCCGGACCGAGGTCGGCGAGCTGGACCCGAACAACCACCTGCCACCCTGCGAGCGTTTTTCTGCCTTCCTGCCCAGCGGCCAGCGCGCATGGGGGCAGACCACGGTTGGCGTCAGTTGTCAGGCTCCCGCGACATGGACGGCCTATGTGCCTGCGCGGGTGCGGGTGCTTGGTGACTATCTCGTGCTTGCCAGGCCCCTGAGGTCCGGGCAGGTCGTGGGGCCCGACGATCTCGAGTGGCGGCGGGGCGACCTCGCCGACGACGGCGATGGCGCCCTCACAGACGCGACTCAGGCAGTAGGTCACCCCGCCCGCATCGCCGTTTCGGCGGGCCAGCCCCTGACTCGCCACATGCTCCGGCTGCCGCCCGTGGTAAAGCGCGGCCAGGCGGTGCGGGTCGTCACTGTCGGCGAGGGTTTCCGGGTCTCGAACGAGGGCAAGGCAATGAACAACGCGGGGGCCGGGGAGTCCGTTCGGGTTCGCCTCAATCGCGGCCGCGTAGTCACTGGCGTCGCCCGGCCGGACGGCAGCGTCGAAGTCTCGCCCTGATCCACCTGTCCGCCCAAGGCAGGGCGGACACAGCGCCGCCCATAAATTTTTTAACGATTTTGGGGGCTTGCAGGTTCGAAAGGCGTCGAAATGGGTCTAAAGTTGGGTCCGAGTCTGGCCGTAATGTCAGTCAGATTCCTACCCCGAGGACCATTACCGTGAAAATCGACAACTCGATCAAGCCTGTTGGCAATCTCGAGACCGGAGATAGCCGCAGCAAGACCGTTGCCACCACCGGAGCGCCACCATCAGCCGCTCCGACCGGTGACCGTGTCGACCTGTCGTCCCTCTCCAGCGGCATGCAGAAAGCCGAGGCTGCCATCCAGTCGACGCCCGTCGTCAATCAGGTGCGCGTGGACGAGATCAAGCAAGCCATCTCGGATGGCCGCTTCAAGGTTGACGCCAACAAGGTCGCTGACGGCCTCATCGACAGCGTCAAGCAGATGCTGGCTGCGCAGCCGAACAAGGTCTGAGTGAGCGAGCGCTTGCCCGACCGGCAGTTCCTGTCGCGCCTGCTGCAGGAAGAGTCGGCCCTGCTCGACGACTTCGTCGCCCTCCTCAAGCAGGAGGAAGCGCTCCTTCTTGACGGCCAGACCGATGCCCTTCTTGAGATGGCCGACCGCAAGACCGCGCTCTATCGGCGCCTGCAGTTCCTGAGCGACGAGCGCAGCCGGGCCTTTGCCGGCGTGCATCTCACACTCGACGATGCATCCATGCGACGCGCGCTCCAGGGCGCGCCGGACGCCCTGCGGAACTGGGACCGGATCCTGGACCTTGCCGGGCAGGCCGCCGAACGGAACACCTCCAATGGTCGCCTCATCTCCGAGCGCATGCAGCACAACCAGCAGGCCCTGACCGTGCTGATGGCCGCTGCCGCGCAGCCGGGTGCCACCTACGGCCCCGACGGACAGTCCCGCCCCTTCATCTCCGGGCGCCGCTTCGGCAGCGTCTGAGTTTCCGCACCCGGCTGGCACGGGTGTCGGCAGACCGTCGCCGGTCCGGGCGGCAATTTGTTCCCCTCCGCAGCGCGAAATCTTGCCGCTCAGGCCTGGAATTGCCGAGAGCATGCGGCAAAAAATGTCCTGAAAGCCCTGCGAAATCTCCCATTTCAGAGCTGGCACCCTTGTTGCAGTAGGCGTCCTGCGAGCCGCTGACGGTCACCTGTCATCAGGCTCCATTGCATAGGACGGGAATCCGACAAGGAGTGACATCATGGCTTCGATCATCAACACCAACATCCCCTCCCTCAACGCGCAGCGTAACCTCGCGTCGTCGCAGGGATCCCTGAACACCGCACTACAGCGCCTCTCGTCGGGCCTGCGCGTCAATAGCGCCAAGGACGACGCGGCAGGTCTCGCGATCGCGACCCGCATGAACGCCCAGGCCCGCGGAATGACCGTGGCAATCCGCAATGCCAACGACGGAATCTCCCTGGCCCAGACCGCTGAAGGCGCCCTGGGCCAGGTCAAGGATCACCTGCTGCGCATGCGCGACCTGGCGATTCAGTCGGCCAACGCCACCAACTCGTCGAGTGACCGGGCGGCCCTTGAGGCCGAGTTCGACCAACTGCAGCAGGAAATCGACCGGATTGGCACCCAGACCACCTTCAACGGCCTCAAGATTCTGGATTCGGATGCCGGCACGCAGGTGTTTCAGGTCGGCGCCAACGCGGGCGAGACCGTCTCGGTGTCGACCACGGCCATCTCTGGAGGCGCGGTTTCGTCCGCCACCGCCTCGGCAAGTACTACCGTCGCAACGGCAAGTGCCGCATCGGCCGCAATTTCTACCATCGACAGCGCGATCGACAAGGTCAACACGGATCGGGCGACCTATGGCGCCGCGCAGGTCCGCTTCGAGGGCGTCATCGGCGTGCTGCAGATCTCTCGCGAGAACCAGACTGCGGCCGCCAGCCGCATCCTCGACGCCGACTTCGCGGCCGAAACAGCGGCGCTGACCCGCGCCCAGATCCTGCAGCAGGCGGGCACCGCGATGCTCGCTCAGGCCAACGCGATCCCGCAGAACGTGCTCAGCCTGCTGCAGGGCTAAGCGGACCGGAACGCGACAGCTTTCAGTCGGTCCGATTCCCGTCGACCGCAAGGCATCATCACGGCGCGAGCCGTGGTGATGCCACCTTGAGACGCGGTTCGACGACGCTCAGGCCTTGCGCCGCAGGAAAAACTCGAACGCCTCGGCCTCACCCTCCACCTGGCCCTGGTGGATCAATTCGTTGCCGGTCTGCTTGGCGAACGCGGCGAAATCCTTCACCGACCCCGGATCGGTCGCAATCACGCGAACGACCTGACCCCCCTCCATCGTGGCCAGCATCTTCTTCGCACGCAGGATCGGCAAGGGGCAGTTCAGTCCCCTGGCGTCCACTTCCTTGTCAAAGTAGTTCACGTCTCGGTGCCTCGATTGCGTTTGGCCAGGCGAAGTGCCGTCGACCTATCCGGCCGCATTCTAACGCGTGAGCTCCGGCGCCCTGATCATCCGTCGGCGCGGGGTTCCCGCGCCAGCTGCAGCTGCCGTCGGAACTCGCGAAGACGCGCATCGATTGCCGATGCCTCGTAGAAATCGGCGTCGCCGGCCGCCCGCGCCAGTTCCAGTTGCTCGACCGCGGCCCGCCATGCGCCCTGGATGCGGAACACCTCGGCCTGCGCCCGATGACGCCCCGAACTGCTGCCGCGCCCGGCCTGGGCACGCGACAGCAGGGACCACATCCGCACGTCGTCCGAGTCGCCCGAGATGCGGCTTCGGGCCTCGACAACGGCATCGCCATGACGCCCGAGTTCGACCAGGGTTTCGATCAGGCCATAGGCGAGCGCCCGGTGCCCGGGCCAGGCTGCGACGGCGCGACGAAAGTGCGCCACTGCAGTGTTCAGGTCACGCTGCGCCCGCAGGATCTCGCCCAGAAGAAAATCGACCATCGGGTGCTGGCGCCACTCTGGCGACAATTTCGCCACATGGGCCCGGGCTTCCTCGGCACGCCCGGCCTTGAGGGCGACAAGCGCGCGGGCATAGCCGCGCACGTCGGCCGCCTGGTCGTCGAGCAGATGCATGCCCTCCACGGACACCCCGGGCGGAGCGGCGTCGACGATCAGCTTGGCTCGCACCAGATGGAAGGTCTCGCTCCCTGCGACCTGCCGGTAGCGCATCTGGCTCACGCGATTGCCAATGTCGGAGATCCGCTCGGTGGTCAGCGGGTGGGTTCGCATGTACACCGGCGCGTTGTTTTCGTAGAGGCGGCTGCTGCGCTGCAGTCGCTCGAAGAAGGCCTCCATGCCGCGCACATCGAAACCAGCGCCCTGCAGGATCTGCAGACCGACGCGATCCGCCTCGCGCTCGAAATCGCGGCTGTACGCAAGCTGCGACTGGATGCCAGCAGCCGACCCTGTCGCGAGTGCGGCCTCGGCCGCCTGCGGGTTGCGGCTCGCTGCCAGGATGGCCACCAGGATGGACGCGAGCATGATCATCCCGGTTGTCCCCTGATTGGCCACCAGTTGAGCGATATGCCTTTGCGTGACGTGGGCGATCTCGTGACCGAGCACCGAAGCCAGTTCGGATTCGGTCTTCGCCGCCGTAATCAGGCCCGTGTGGACGCCGATGAATCCCCCGGGTAGCGCGAAGGCGTTGAGGGTGCTTTCGCCGACCGCGAAAAAGCGGAAGGACTGCGCCGTCTCGGGGGCATGGGCGGCGAGGCGCTGCCCGAGATCGTTGAGATAGTCCTCGATCTCGGGGTCTTCAACATAAGCCTGCTCGCGGAACCGGATGTCGCGCATCGCCTGCTCGCCCACTCGCCGCTCCGCCAGCGGGCTGAGATCGCCAGCGCCGACATCGCCCAGGTCAGGCAGGCCCGCGGCGGGCGCCTGACAGGTGAGCGTGGCCGACAGGAAGAGCACAAAGAGGCGTCGTTTCACGGTGCTATGATAGCCATCCTCCACGCCGTGTTCCCGCTCACCTGCACGCGGCGCACGCAGACCCGGCCACCGAGAGAGACACCCGATGAGCGATGTCCTGACCCATTTCGACAACGAGGGCAAGGCCCACATGGTCGACGTGGGCGACAAGTCAGAAACCCGCCGCGTCGCCCGTGCCCAGGGGTCGATCCGCATGCAATCCGAAACGCTCGCGATGATCGTCGCGGGGGACGCGAAGAAGGGGGACGTGATCGGCATCGCGCGCATCGCAGCCATCCAGGGGGCGAAGCGCACCGCCGACCTGATCCCCCTTTGCCACCCGATTCCCCTCACCCGGGTCGCCGTCGAGTTTACGATCGACGAAGGCGACAGTCGGGTCGATTGCATCGCCACGGCCGAGACTGTCGGCCGCACCGGCGTGGAGATGGAAGCCCTCACCGCCGTCCAGGTGGGCCTGCTCACGATCTACGACATGTGCAAAGCGGTGGACCGGGGCATGGTGATCGAATCCGTGCGCCTGCTCGAGAAACGGGGTGGCAAATCCGGCCACTGGGTGGCGGGCGACTGAACGGGAGACCCGCACGGTGACGGCACCGTTCGACCAGCGCAACGGGCCCTCCCGCCTGTCCCGCGTGGTCGAACGCCTGCCACTGCTTGCACTGGCGCTTGCGATCGGCGCATTCCTGATCGATCCGCCTCCGCTGGCGAGCCTCCGGACCCAGTTTCAGGATCAGGTGCAGCGCTGGTTCCCACGCGTTTCGGCAGGTACTCCGATCACCGTGGTTGACATCGATGAGCAGAGCATCCGACGGCTCGGGCAGTGGCCGTGGCCACGCTCGCGACTGGCGGACCTGGTCGATCAGCTGGATGCCGCGGGCGCCCGGGTGATCGGGTTCGACATGGCCTTTACGGAGCCCGACCGCACCGCGCCCCGCGCAGCCATCGAACAATGGCAGCCCGACCCGGATATCCGGCCGCTGATCGAGGGTCTGCCGGACCCCGACATGCTGTTCGCCCGCGCCATCGCAAGCAGCCACGTTGTGCTTGGTTTTGCGGCACAGCGACTCCCCCACGCCACCCTGGCGCTGCCCGGCACCGTCGTCCTGCGGGGCGGCGATGGCATTGTGGCGGGTCTGCCCGCCTACGGCGGACGCCTCGGCTCCCTCGAGGCCCTCGAGCGGGCCGCCGCCGGGCTCGGCCATTTCAGCGTCATCGATGATGCCGGCGGAGATGCGGTCATACGCAACGTTCCGCTGCTGTTGCGGATTGGCACTGAAACCGCTCCCGCCCTGACGCTCGAGATGCTGCGCGTCGCGCAGGATCGCTCGCCACTGGTCGTGGAAGGTGATGGTTCGGGCGGTATCGGGCACTTGCGTGTCGGTCGGCTGACCCTTTCGGCGACCGCGACGGGCGCCCGCTGGCTGCACTATTCGCTGCTGCGACACAGCGCCTATCTCCCCGCCTGGCGTGTCCTCGAGCGCGAGTCGGCCCTCGACCTGTCGGGCCACTTCGTTCTGGTGGGAAGTTCCGCATCCCTGATGCACGACATGCGGGTCTCGCCCCTGGGCGAGACAATTCCCGGTGTCGAGGTACACCGCCAATTGCTCGAGCAGCTACTGACGGGGCACGTCGTCGAGCGCCCCTTCTGGGCCGCGCCGGCGGAGCTGATCGTCCTCGCGATCGGCGCCCTGCTCGCGATCCGCGTCGCGCGCCAACCGCTCCGTGTCGGGTCGGCCGTCGCGCTCATGGCCTTTCCCGCCGCCACGGTCGGCATCTCCACCGTGGCCTTTGCCGAGCGTGGTCTGATTCTGGATCCTGTTGCGCCGATCGGCGCCTGGGGGCTGTGCGCGATCACCGCCGCCCTGGCACGCCTGAATCGCACGGAGCGACACCAGCGCTGGATCCGAAGTGCGTTTTCGCGGTATGTCTCGCCCAATCTGGTGCGCCACCTGATCGAACAACCCGAATCCCTGGAGCTCGGCGGCGTGCGAAGACACTGCAGCTTCATCTTCACGGATCTGGAGGGCTACACCAGCCTGATCGAGCGCACGCAGCCCCGGGAGGCCGTCGCGCTGGTGAACGCCTACCTCGACGGCATGGTCGAGATCGCATTCCGCCATGAGGGTACGCTGCTGCGCATCGTCGGCGATGCGGTTGCAGTGATGTTTTCCGCCCCGATCGCACAGCCAGACCACGCTCGCCGTGCGCTCGACTGTGCGATCGAGCTCGATGGGTTTGCGCAGGCGTTTCGGGCTTCCCCGCTGGGTCGCGGGCACGGGGTGGGCAAGACCCGCATCGGGGTGCACAGTGGCGAGGTGACGGTGGGCAATTTCGGCGGGTCGGCCATGCTGGAGTATGCCGCCCTTGGCAACCCGATCAACGAGGCGGCCCGGCTCGAATCGGCCAACAAGCTGCTTGGCACCCGGATGTGCGTTTCCGCCGTTACGCTGGCGGAGTGCCCGGCTGCCACCGTTCGCGTCATCGGTCACGCGCGCCTGAGGGGGCGCAGCGAGGTCCTGCAGATCTTCGAGCCTGCTACGGCGCCGGACCCCGCCTACGACGCAGCCTTTGACCTGCTCGCGTCCGACCCCGCTGCCGCCCGGCGTGCCTTCGAAGATCTCGACCGCGAGCGCCCCGACGACCCGCTGGTGGCCTTCCATCTCGCCCGCCTTGCCCGCGGCGAGACGGGCACCACCTTCGCCCTGTACTGAAGACGAACCTCAGCGCACGACGATTTCGACCCGCCGATTGCGCGGCTCGGAGACATCGTCAGCCGTGGGCACCAGCAGGTTGCCCTCGCCGTGGCTCTCCGTCGAGATCCTGTCGAGCTTCAGCCCGGCGGCAATGATCCTGTCCCGCACGAAGTGTGCCCTTTCGAGGCCGAGGGCTTCGTTGTCGGCGGCGGCGCCAGCCGTATCGGTGTGGCCGACAATGGAGAGATCGGCGCCCGGCCGCGCCCCGACTTCGTTGAGCACGTCCTGCAATAGGGCGGCCGATTCGGGGGTCAACTGGGTACCGCCGAGCTCGAAATAGAGGCGGAACACTGCCGGCGGCGACGGCTGAGCCTGAAGCGCGTCACCAAAGGTCGTGTCGATCTCTCCCCGCGAGACATCGAAGGTCTCGGGCACGGCCGTATCGAGGGAAGCCGCCGTACCCGCTTCGGCCACCTCGGCCTGGCCTTCGGGGCCACTGACGATGATGCGCCCGGTGGAGCCATCCTCGTTGGGCAAGAGCACGACCCAGGACTTCGGTGCACATGCCGACACTGCGAGGCCGGCAACCAGCGCGGCCAGCAGGAGATTCCCACCGTGCATCCCACTGCGTTGCGCCATGGCGCTCAATCCTCCACCTTGACCAGGAAACGGGTTCCCCGCACCCCGATGGTCCCGGTCGTTGTTCGCACCTTGACGGCCTCGGGGCGCAGCTTGGCAATGACGCCCGAGATGAACTGCATCGTGCCGCGCAGCAGGCGCACTCCCAGGCCCAGTTCGCCTTCGCCGGGGCGGAACAGGTACTCCTCCACCACCAGTTCGGCATTCGGCCCGACCGACATTACGGTGTTGTCCAGAAGGGTCAGGCCGAGCCGCCCGTCGTCACCGGTACGGATCACATCCCCCTCACGCAGGGCCAGCCCGGGAAATGCCTCCAGGGTTTCTCCGCCCGCGTCCACGAAGGCCGCTCCGGCGTGTGTTTTTACGTAGCCGATGGGATCCGATTCGGCATAAGCTGACGTCGTGAAGGCCAGCAGGATGGCGGCGTACCGCAGTGATCGCAGCCAGACAGCCATGTTCGAGCCTCCTTGCCGGAATAACGCGCCGATTGTAGCGCAAGGGTCCCGCGCGGGCGGGACTGCCGGCACATCCAAGGATCACACCATGCCCCCCTCCCCCCTGTCGAACCTGCAGACCAGCGCCGAGACCGTCGACAAGCTCACCAGCCTGATTGAAATCGGCATCTCCCTGTCGGCAGAGCGCGACCGCAACAAGCTTCTGAGCCTGATCCTCGAGCACGGCAAGCGCCTCTGCCATTGCGACGCGGCGACCATGTATCTGGTCGACGACGAGGATCGGCTGGCGTTTTCCCTGCGCACCCGCGGCGACCCGTTGCCGGTCAGCCATCTGGCCCTTCACGATCCGGTCACGGGCGCACCCAACGAGCGCCATCTGGCGACCTGGGTTGCGCTCCACCCCCACTCGGTGGTCATCGACGATGCCTACGACGAGCCGCGTTTCGACCTCTCGGGCACCCACGAAATGGACCGCCTGTCGGGCTATCACACGCAGTCGATGCTGACCGTGCCGATGCGATCCCGTGCCGGCACCGTAGTCGGGGTTCTCCAGTTCCTCAATGCCCTCGACACCGACGGCCAGGTAGTCCCGTTCAGGCATCCGCTGGTGCAGGTCGCCGAGGCGCTCGCCGCCCAGGCGGCCGTGGCAATCGAGAACCACGCCCTGCTCGAGGGGCGCGCGGAACTGATCGACGCGATCATCCAGATGATCGCTGGCGCCATCGACGCCCGCAGCCCCCACACCGGCGAGCATTGCGCCCGGGTGCCGACGCTGGCGCTGATGCTCGCCGAGGCGGCCGGGGCATCCGAAGAGGGCGTCCATGCCAACTTCCGCTTCCGCTCCCAGGACGCCTGGCGGGAGTTTCGCATCGGCGCATGGATGCATGACTGCGGCAAGATCACGACGCCGGACCACGTGCTCGAAAAGGGCGCCAAGCTCGAAATGTTCTACAACCGCATCCACGAAGTGCGGATGCGTTTCGAGATCCTGCGCCGCGACGCCGATATCGCGCGCCTGCAGTCCGTGATCGACGGAGAGGATCCGGCCCAGGCGGACGCCCGCTTCGCCGAGACCTGCACCCGCCTGGCGGAAGACTTCGCCTTCGTCGCCGGCATGAACCTCGGCGCAGAATCCACCCGCCCCGAGGATGTCGAGCGCCTGCGCCGGATCGGCGACCAGGCCTGGACAAGCCACTTCGACCGGCGACTGGGACTGACCCCTGCCGAGCACCAGCGCCTGGGCCCGGACGCCGCAGCCCCGGCCGGCGCCTCGCGCCGCGAGCGGCTCCTGCAGGACAGGCCTGAGCACCGCATCTCCCACACCCCTCGGGACCGCGAGCTGTTTGCCCGCGGCTTCCGCGTGGACGTGCCCAAGTACCGTCTCGACCATGGCGAGATGCACAACCTGTCTGTGCCGAGCGGGACACTGACACCGGAAGAGCGCTTCCTCAGCCGCGCCCACGTCATGCACACCCTGTCGATGCTCGAGCTGATCCCATTCCCCGACGGGCTAAAGCGCGTCCCGGAATATGCGGGCACCCACCATGAGAGCCTGACCGGCAACGGCTATCCGCGCCGCATGAGCGCCGACGAATTGAGCGTGCCGGCCCGCATCATGGCGATTGCCGACATCTTCGAAGCGCTGACCGCCCCGGACCGGCCCTATCGCAAGGCCAATTCCCTGTCCGAGGCGATCGAACTGCTCGCCGGCTTCCGCGATCGGGGCAGCATCGACCCGGACCTGTTCGCCCTTTTCCTCCGGGAAGGCATTCACCTCCGCTACGCCGAACAGTTTCTGAAGCCCGAGCAGATCGACAGTGTGAACATCGCCCGCTACGTGTAGCCCCCCGGAAGCCAGGACGCCGGCCAACAACGTCGCGGTCACGGTTTCGCGGTGACTTCAGCGCGACGAAAAGCGTAGTATTGGGCGCCATTCCGAACCGGCGGTGGGCAGAAATGGCGAATCAGATCGGGAGCGTGGCGTGAGTACCGAGGTGGAACTCAAGCTGAGCCTCCCACCGTCAGCGCTGGCAGCCCTGAAGCGACACCCCATTGTCAGGGCTGCCGTCCGCGAGGGGCGCGCCCAGGCGCTGGCAAACACCTACTTCGACACCCCGGAGATGGTGCTCTCCGCGCGCCGCATTGCGCTGCGCACGCGCCGCCAGGGTCGCCGCTGGCTGCAGACCGTGAAGGGGTATCGCGCCTCCACCGGCGGACTGTCGAGCCGTCCGGAATGGGAGCAGCCCTATCTGGGCGCCTTCGATTTCTCGCAGGTGGATGACGACGACACCCGGACCGCTCTCGAAGACACCGCCGACGACTTGACGCCACTCTTCACAACCGACTTCCGACGCGACACGCGGCGCATCACCCCATCCGACGGTGTCGAGGTGCTGCTGATGATCGACCAGGGCGAGATCCGCTCGGGGGACCAGGTCGAGCCGATCTGCGAGGTCGAACTGGAACTGGTCCATGGCCGCGCGCAGGATCTCTACGACCTCGCGGGCGCCCTGGCGCAGTCCCTGCCCCTGCGCCCCGAGGACGACAGCAAGGCCGAGCGGGGCCTGCGCCTCTACCGGGGCGAGGTCCGTCGGCCGGTTCGAGCCAGCGCCTCACCGGTGCTGCCGGAGCAGTCTCCGCTCGAGGCCTTCCGCCTGATCGCGCTGGCCTGCCTCGCCCAGTGGCAGCGCAATGCCTCGGCCGCCGCCAACGACGCGTCGCCCGAGTTCATCCATCAGATGCGGGTCGGTCTGCGGCGCCTGAGGTCAGCCGTGAAGCTGTTCGGTCCGACCTTGCCGGCGGAGTGGGTCACCCACTGGTCCGGCGAGCTGGCAGCCGCCGCCGACGAGTTGGGAGAGGCCCGCGACATTGACGTGTTGCACGGCGAACTGCTTGAACCGATCCTGACCGATGAATCCTGCCCCGACTCGGTCAGGCGCCTGGCCGAGCACGTCATCGCTGCCCGCGACGCGGCAAGGCGCCAAGTCCGCGCCCGGCTCGACGGGCCGGGCCAGGGGCGCCGCATGATCGGCGTGGCCGCGGAAATTGCCGCGCTGCGCGGCAACCCGCTCGATGCCAGCGCCGACATCACCACCTTCGCCCGTCTTCAGCTGACGGCGCTGCGCAAGCAAAGCCGCAAGCGCTGGTCGAAGGCCCGTGACGGCGTGCCCGAGGCCGTTCACGACCTGCGCATTTCGCTCAAGCGCCTTCGCTACGCGATCGAGTTCTTCGAGCCGCTGTTTCCGCCTGGCCGGGTACGTCGCTTCCGCAAGACCATGGCCGTCGCCCAGGAGGATCTCGGCTACCTCAACGACATCGAGGTGGGCAACCAGCGCCTCGCCGGCTGGGCCGAGGGCGATCCGGAACTCGAACAGGGGGCCGCCTTCGTCGCCGGCTGGCACGGCGCCCTGGGCCGAAAGGTGCGCCGTCGCATCCTGCCCGAGACAGGCGAACTGCTCGAGGCTGCGCCCCCCTGGGGCAAGGGGCGCTGAGAGGGCGCCGTCACGGCGGCGTCACGTGACTGTCACGGGCTGGACATGATCCGCTGCCAGACTGCGGGCCGCCCGCGACCGCCTCGCAGGGCACAATAGGCGCCCGCCCCTCCGGATCACGACCCTGCCCACTCCCGCCACCGCACCCCTCCCCCTCCGGGCCTGGCGCTATGCCAGCCTGTGCATCATCCTGCTGCTCGGCCTGGTGACCGTGCTCGCGATCTTCCCGCTGGTGCCCGACCCGCTCCGCCTGAGCCTCAAGCAGCGCTGGTCCCGCGCGCTCGTCGCGACGCTCGGCATTCGCCTCGAGATCCACGGCGAAACACCGCCCGCCGGCGCGATGATCGTCGCCAACCACGTCTCCTGGGTCGACATCTTCGCCATCAATGCCTTGACGCCAGCGGCGTTCATTTCGAAGGCCGAAGTCCGTCAGTGGCCCCTGATCGGCTGGCTCGCGCAGCACAACGACACGGTCTTCCTGCGCCGGGGCAGCCGCGGCCACGCCCGCATCGTGAACACCGAGATCGTCCGCCTGATGCAATCGGGCAAGCCGGTGGCGCTGTTCCCGGAAGGCACGACCACCGACGGCAGCCACCTGCTGCACTTCCACGGCGCCCTGCTCCAGCCCGCGATTGACGCGGGTGCCCCGATCGCCCCGGTCGCGATCCGCTATCTCGAGGCGGACGGCGCTCTCGCGCTCGCGCCAGCCTACATCGGCGAGATGAGCCTCGTCGCCTGCATCACCAACATCATTGCGGCCCACGGGCTTCGCGCACGCCTCACCTGCCTGCCACCGATCCGAGACGACCATGGTCACCGCAAGGTGCTCAATGCCCGGCTTCACGCGGCGATCGCCGCTGAACTGGGCTGAGGCTGCCCTGTCCCGCCGCGAAGTGGTGCCTGGTATTCGGCTGGACGGCTGCCCGGGATTCGGCCGCCCCACGCCTGCTGTTGCATAATCGCACCCGGTCTCGCGCGGGTCGCCCTGTTCGTGGGTGCACCTAGCGCAAGGGAATGGCGGGGAGGAAGACGTTGTCAATGCAAGCGGGTAAGGGCAAGCGCGTGGTGCTGCACATCGGTTTTCACAAGACCGGTTCGTCGGCGATCCAGGCCAATCTCGAGCAGTTTTCGGCCGAGTACGCCGAGCGTGGTCTGGTCGTTCCGCAGGGACTGAGCCACTGGACCGGGCATCCCGAGATCGCGTGGGCCTGCTGCCCGGAGAAGTTTCCCTGGGCCGACCGGGATTTCCAGCTTGACGAATTGAGCGAATACTACGGGCAGCAACTGGCTGATCTGCCAGAGGGCGCGACCTTGCTCCTGTCCTCCGAGGAGTACTGTCGTCTCAATTACTACCCGGGCGCCATCGAGGCGATACGGGACTTCTTCGAAGGTACCGATCTCACCATCCTCGCCTACCTGCGCGACCCGATCGATTTTCTGGTTTCCCGCTATCGGCACGAGATCACCCATGGCGAGGCGACGCCCCTCGAACCTTTCATGCGCCATCACCTGCGTTCCGCCGATCTGGCGCTGCGCCTGCGGCCCTGGGTGGACATCTTTGGCCATGAACGGGTCATCGCCCGCCTGTTCGACCGCAAGGCCTTCACTGGCGGAACCATCGTCAACGACTTCCTGGGGGCGCTGGCGGTGACACCCGAGCCATCGGATTTCCGCCGCGGCGAATTCAGTGGCGCGCACCCATGGCTATGTTCGGCCTGGCAGAAGCTCAACGCCAGCGACGCCGACGAGGCCATGCGGGACGAGGGCCGGCGCACGCTCTACGCCGCAAGCATTGCCCTGCCCGCGGTCGATGCCAAGAAGGCCTTGCTCGCCGAAATCGACCTGGGCGATCTCGAGGACGAGATCGCAGACATGCGATCGCGCCTTGCTGCCGCCGTGAATGGTGGGCGGGAAGCCCGCTGATGGCCCATCGGCCCGGCATAGACGTCATCGTCCCGGTCTACCGTGGGCTCCAGCAAACACGCGCATGCATCGACAGTGTCCTGACATCGGGGCTCGGGGCCGCGAATCGACTCGTGATCATCGACGATGCCAGCCCCGACCCGGGAGTCGTGCAGTATGTTGCCAGCCTGTCGGGCCGCGACCGCGTGATCACCTTCGCCAACGACAGCAACCTCGGATTCGTCGGGACCGTGAATCGGGGCATGGCGCTCGACCCGACGAGGGATGTCGTCCTCCTGAACAGCGACACGATGGTGGCCAACGACTGGCTCGCCCGCCTTCAGACCTGCGCCTACGCGCAGGACCGGGTCGCGACCGTCACCCCCTTCTCCAACGCCGGCACGATCTGCTCGTACCCTTTCGACGGCTGGAGCGGTGGCACCCCCGGGACGCTCGGCCTGACCGAGCTCGACCGCCTGTTCGCCAGGACGCTGGCCGGTGAGCACTGCGAACTGCCCACCGCGGTGGGATTTTGCATGTATATCCGGCGCAAGGCGCTGGACGAGACCGGCCCCTTCGACGAGGCCCGCTTCGGACGCGGCTACGGCGAGGAGAACGACTTTTGCCGCCGCGCCAGCGAACTGGGCTGGACGCACCTGCTGGCTGCCGACACCTTCGTGTTTCACGAGGGCAGCGTCAGCTTCGGCGACGAGCGCGCGACACTCCAGCGCGTGGCCCACGAGCGGCTGCTGGAGCAACACCCGGACTATCTCGACCAGGTCCGCGCATTCATCGAACGGGATCCGGCGGCCAGCTTCCGCGATCGGATCGACTGGGCTCGCCGAGCCATCGGCGCCCGCGAGGAAGCCTGTGTGCTGCGCGAGCACGGGGACCTGCCAGAGGACTTCTCATGGCCCGGAGGCGCGGATAGCGACATCGACACCCGCCCCGTCCGCCTCCACATCGCCCATGGCTGGGGCGGCGGCATCCAGCGCTGGCTCGACGATTTCCACGCGGCAGACGCCACCCATCGCAACCTGGTGCTTCATTCGGTCAGCCATCGCAACGCCGCGGGGTTTCGACTGGAGCTGCGCGAACCCGGGGTCAAGACGCCACTCGCGTCGTACGAACTTCAGGTCCCCATCCGCGCGTGTGCCATCGACCACCCGGAGTACCGGGCACGCCTTGCGCAGACCATCGCCCAGACCGGCGCATCCGCCGTCGTGGTCTCGTCCCTGATCGGCCATGCGCTGGACGCCCTGGACACCGGCCTGCCGACGGCCTGGGTGCTGCACGACCTGTTCCCGTTCTGCCCCGCGCTGTTCGGACAGTTTCAGCGCAGTTGCACGCGCTGCGAGCAAACGGAACTGACCGCCTGTCTCGCCACCAACCCGATGAATGTCTTCTGGCACAACACGACGCCAGCGGACTGGCTGGCGGTCCGAGCGCGCCTCGCCAGCCACGTGCGCGAGGGGGGGCTGCAGATCGTTGCGCCAAGCCGGAGCGTCGTCGAACGCTGGACGCGGCTGCTCCCGGCGCTTCGCGCCGAAGACTGCACCGTGGTTCCGCACGGCATCGACACCGCCTTGCTACGTCCGCTCCCCTCCCATTCACCTCGCGGCTCTGGCAAGCTTCGGCTCGTGGTGCCGGGCCGGCTTGCCCCGCACAAGGGCCTCGACATCCTGATCGAAGCGGTCTCGGCGATCACCCGCCATGCCGACCTGCTCCTGCTGGGCTGCGGCGACTTCGGTGTCTGTTTCGACGGGCTACCCGGGGTCCGTCAGGTTCGCGATTACGCGCCCGGCGAGCTGGCTGCCCAGGTGCAGGAGTTCGACCCGGACGCCGCCCTGCTGCTGTCCACGGTTCCCGAGTCCTTCAGCTACACGCTGAGCGAGATGTTTGCCCTGGGGCTGCCGGTCATCGCGACCCGCGTCGGCGCATTCGCGGACCGCATCGAGGCGGGCCGCACCGGCCTCCTGATCGACGCAAGCCCCGCCAGCCTGATCGACTGCGTGGCATCCCTGCGCCACGACACCCTGGCCGAGATGCGGCGCGCGGTGGAGGCCCTTGCGGTCACCGATCGATGCGACTCAGTCGCCGCCATCGCCCGGCAGCTGCCACAAGGACAGGCGCTGGCCGGCAATGTGCGCATGCCAGCGCCGGACAGCGCGCATCGCCTGCAACAGCTTGAGCGCGACCGCAGGCTGCGCACCTGCGTCCGCCTGGGCGCGGCGGTTCACCATGAGCGCGGCACCGTCGCCTTGCGGGACGCCGAAATCGCCGGACTGAGGCGGCAGCTGGCGCTGGCCCAGGGCCATCCCGACCCGTCACCGGTCGGCATCGCTGCCCACCCACGCCTTGAGGCATTGCGCGCCGACCGGGCCGAGATCCGGGCCCGCGTTCACTTCTGGCTGGGGCTGCCCGAGCGGGCACGGCTATGCCTTCACCCCGGCGACCCCGAGGATGACGAGGCTGCGGAGCGACTCCTGACCGCCGCCATGCATCTGACCCGCCCACGCAACGACACCGTCGTTGTCGTCACGCGCAGCAGCGGCCAGACGGCGTGCTGGTCCAGCCACCAGGCGACCCTGGCCCGGCTACGGAGCACGCGCCGGCTCCACTTCGTGCCACGCGCACCGGAGGACGCGAGCTGGCTGCTGGCCTGCGAGCTGCTGCTGCCCACGACGGCCGAGGCTGCCCGGCGATTCGCGTCGATGGCGGACCAAGCGGGAATGGCCTGCTGGGACCTGTCGGACTCCGATGCGTTCGGGCAGGAGCGCATCGCCCACATTCTCGGCCTGTTCGATCAACTGCCCCCCGCCCCCCGCGGGTTGAACCTCTGAGCTTGCCCATGGCTGCCACCGTCAGCGTCCTTCTCCCCTCCTTCAATCACGAGCGCTACCTGCAGGCGGCCATCGACAGCGTGCTGGCGCAGTCCCTCGGCGAACTCGAGCTGATCATCATCGACGATGCCTCGTCCGATGAATCCTGGAACCTCATCGAGGCGATCGAGGACCCCCGCGTGCGTGCCGTCCGGCACGCCACCAATGCGGGCGCCCACGCGACCCTGAACGAGGCGCTCTCGCTGGCGCAGGGAGAGTTCGTCGCAATCCTCAACTCGGACGACAGCTATGCGCCGACCCGGCTCGAGCGGATGGTCGACTGCCTGCGCAAGGTGGAAGCCGGTTTCGGATTTTCGGATCTGCAGTTCATCGACGCCGACGGCACACCCTGTCCCGATCACCAGCGCGCAACGGAGCACGCCGAGCTGGGGACATGGTGTGAGGCGCGTCCCGCCACCGACTGGTTCCTCGCCGGCAACCTCGCGATCACCACATCGAACTTCGTCTTCCGTCGCGAACTGGCCTCGGCCATCGGCGGGTTCCAGGCCCTCCGCTACACCCATGACTGGGCCTTCGCGCTTGAAGCGGCGTCCCGCTCCGCGGTCTGCCGTGTCGCCGAGCCCCTGCTGTCCTATCGGGTGCACCCGAGCAATACCCTGAGCGAGGCCGACGGCTGGCGCCACATTCACGAGAACGGCTTCATCCAGGGCCTCGCCCTTCGCCGCCTGACCGCGATCCAGGCGCAGCAGGGTGACGAGCGCCCGCTCGATGAGGTCTTCTGCGCCCTGCTGCGCAACCGGAGTGGCCCGCCCGCCGTGACACTGGCCCATTTCGTGAAATTTGCGAACGGTGCCGACGACGCCTCGCTGCTGGACATGGCCCTGCCGACCGAGGGCGGCTGGTGGGCCGAGCGGATGCAGGCCTGCAGCGGCCTTGGCGCGAGCAGCTTCCTCAGCTGCGGCGAAATCGACGGGCTGCGCCACCAGATCGCCGCCCAGGGCACCATGCTTGAAGAACGCTGGAAGGCCATGGAGGCCATGCGCTTCACCATCGACGAGCGCGACACGGCGATCATGGCGCAGAAGGAACTCATCGAAGAGCGCTGGCGGTGGGTCAAGGCACTGGAGCAGGATCTCGCCCAGCGGGACCAGACCATTCGCGACCAGACGGATCTGATCGACGCCCGGGACAGGACCATCGCCAGCCAGGGAGAGATGCTGGAGAACCGCTACGCCACGATGCAGGCGATGGGCGAAGAGATTCACGAGAAGGCGACGACCATCCAGGATCTCGAAGCCCGCCTGACGCGCATCCTCTCGCACCCGGCCATCCGCGTGGCCCGCAAGCTCAAGCGCATGTTCGGTGGAGGCGCCTGACGGGGGTGCCCCCGCCTGCGGACAACCACCAGCCATGCGATAATCCGGCCCGATCCGCCGACACGGCCCTGGCCGTGCCCGAACAGCCGGCGCAGAGGCGGCACAACCCCACCCCACGACAGCCACTTTCCCATGGCACGCTTTGCTTGGTTCATCCCCCGACTGATCGAAGGTTCCGGCGGCCACCGGACCATGCTGGAGCACGCCCGCGCGCTGGAAGCCCGAGGCCACCACTGCCACCTCTACCTGGAAGGCTCGCACGCCGACCCCGGGCGTGGCGCGAACCTCATCGAGGAGTTGTTCGGCTACCGGTTCGAGCGGGTCAGCTTCGGCTGGGACAACGTGGCACCGGCCGACGCGGCAGTAGCCACGATCTGGTATTCCGCCGCGATCGTCCGCAATCTGCCCTTTGACTGCGCCCGCCTGTACTTCGTCCAGGACTGGGAGGCCTGCTTCAATCCCATGGGCGACGCCTACCTGATGGCGGAGAACTCCTATCTCTACGGCCTGACACCGATCACCATCGGCCGCTGGCTAACCCACGAGCTCGGCGCCCGCTTCAAGGTCCCCGCCTACCATTTCGATTTCGGCGCCAACCTCGACATCTATCGCCCGCAGCCGCAAACGGCCCGTGAAAACGCCGTGTGCTTCATCTATCAGCCCGACAAGCCGCGGCGCTGCAGCCGCATCGGCATCGAGGCGCTCGGCATCGTCAAGCACCACATGCCCGACACCCGCATCTACCTTTACGGATCATCGCCGAAGGAGAAGGGGAACATCTGGTTCGAGCACGAGCACCTGGGGCTCCTGCCGCTTGAGGCGTGCAACGCCCTCTACAACCGGTGCGCCGTCGGCCTGTGCCTCAGTTCGTCCAATCCCTCGCGGATCCCCTTCGAGATGATGGCAGCCGGGCTCCCGGTGGTGGAGATGTGGCGCGAGAACACCCTCTACGATTTCCCCGAATCGGCCATACGCCTCGCACACCAGACGCCGGAGTGCCTGGCCGAGAGCATCCTCCAGTTGCTCAGTTCCCCCGAGCAGCGGGAAGCCATGGGGCAAGCCGGCAGCGCGTACATGGCGGACCGACCGCTGGGACGCGAAACCGAACAGTTCTGCGACGCCGCCGAGGCGGTTCTGGCCGGCCGCCTGCCCGCCCTGGGGGCGGTTTCCCGCCAGTACAACCGGGCGCCGGACACCTCGCAGCACTACGTCGGCAAGCTCCCGGAAGCCATCCAGCAGCGCCTCATCTCGCCCCCCAATGCCCGCGTTAACAGCCTGCCGCCCACCGTGCGCCGCGTCCTGGGATGGGGCGCACGCAAGGTGCGGCGCATGCTCGACTACAGGTAGGTCGTGAAGGAACTGCGGACCCTCGATGTCTGGGACACCCTGCTCCGGCGCCGGTGTCACCCGGACCTGATCAAGCTGATCGCAGCGCGCCATCTGGTGCTCCGCGAGCACGCGACGCTCTCGCCCGAGTGGCGCGATCCGTGGCGCCTGCTGCGGGAGCGGTGCCTGATTGAAGGCGAACTGGCCCGCCAGGCGGCCTCCGGTTCCGGCGACGATGAATATACGCTTGAAGCGGTTCTGATCACCCTGCTCGAGCGGGTCTCGACGCTGGCGCCGGCAGCCCGAGCATCGCTGGCGCAACGCCTCGTCCGGGTCGAGCTCGAGATCGAGAAGGCCAACACCTTCGCAGACCCAGCCTGTCGCGACGTCCTGGCGGCGCACCCCGCCCGGCGAAGCCTGTTCCTGTCCGACTTCTACATGCCTGCCGGCCTGATCGCCGAGTTGCTGGAACACCACGGCCTGACCGACCTGGCGCCCGAGGGCATCAGTTCGTGCGACGTCGGCCTCAACAAGCGCTCCGGCAACCTGTTCCGGCACCTCCACGAAACCACCGGCATCGCACCGTCCGACCACGTCCACGTCGGCGACAATCGGCATTCGGACCACGACATGCCGCGGCAATTCGGGATCGACGCGGTGCACTACCTGCCGGCGGATGCGCACAATGCCCGGCAGGCACGGGAGCGGCTCTTCCCTGACCGCGGCACGCTGCTCAACCATATCGATGAAGAGATCCAGCGCGATGCAGAGGCACACGCCGCCCAGTTGGGCGACCCGGCCCGCACCGCATTCCTGCTCGGCACCCGCTGCGCCCCCTTGCTGGTCGGCTACGCCACCTTCATCGGCGAACAGGCCCTGCGCGAGGATCTGCAGTCCCTGTATTTCCTCACTCGTGAAGGCGAGTTCTTCATCGAGGTTTTCCGCCGCGTCTTCCCGCAGCAGTCGCTGGCGGGCTGCGAACTGCCGCCGGCGCACATTCTTGAGGTCAGCCGGCTGGCGACCTTCTGCCCGTCCCTGCAGGCGGTCAGCACAGGCGAATTGATGCGCCTGTGGAATCTCTACGCGACCCAGTCCATGCAGGCCATGGGCAGGTCGCTGTGTGTGGATGACGATCAGCTCGCGGCGCTCTGCGCCAAGCATCAAATCCCCCATACCGACCCGGTCGTCTATCCCTGGAAGGATTCGCGCGTGCAGGCACTGTTCGCCGATCCGGCGTTTCAGACCCTTGTCCAGGATGAGATCGACCGTAGCCGCGATCTGCTCTGTGCCTATCTGGCGCAGCGGGGGCTGGATGCATCGTTGCAGCGTGCCGGCATCGTCGATATCGGCTGGCGCGGCACCATCCAGGACAACCTCGCCCTGCTTTGTCCCGCGACCCGGCTTTCCGGCTTCTACCTCGCACTGGCCCGGTTCCTCAATCCCCAGCCAGACAACTGCCGCAAAGCGGCCTTCGGGCCCGATCTCAACCAGGATCAGCAGAACGCGCATTTCCTCGATGCGGTCAGCCCCATCGAGATGCTGTGCAATTCGCCCCATGGCAGCACCGAGGGCTACGAACGCCGCGAAGACGGCCGTGTCGTCGCGCGACGGCATATCGATGAAGATGAGAACCGGGTCCATGACGGCTTCGTCCGCAGCTTCCAGCAAGGCGTCCTGCTCGCTGCCGAGCACTGGGGCCGCTATGTGGACAGCCACGCCATCCTGTCGTCCGAGCTTCGCGGGCACGCCTGCGAGATATGGGATTCCCTGATCAGCCGCTCGCCCCAGGAGCTGTCGGTGGCCTACGCCGAGCTCAGTCACAATGAGGTCTTCGGCGTCGGCCATTTTGTGGACAAGAGCGCCGTGCCGGCCATCGGCACCATGATGCGGGCATTCGTCGATCCACGCGCCCGCTACGAACTGATCCAGTTCGTCAAGCAGACCCAGTGGCAAGCCGGCATCTGGAACCGCCCTGACCTCGGCATGCTGCATCGGGCGATGCTGGTGAGCGCGCTGATCGCCGGACGGGTGGGCAAGGCAGTGATTCGCTGGAAGCGGCGCAGGAAGGCGCGATGACCGCACCCTTCCCCTCGGCGTCGGCCGCCAGACCAACTTCGGAGCTGTGCCAAACATGAAACTGAGCATCGGTTCGGGTGACCGTCACCACCCGGGATGGACACGTCTCGACATCGACCCGGCCTGCTCGCCGGACATTCTCGCCGACATCACCCAGCCACTCCCCCTTCCGGACGACAGCGTCGAGTTGATCCTCTGCGAAGAGGTCGTGACCCAGATCCCACTTGAGGACTGCGCGGCGTTCCTCAAGGAGTGCGCGCGGGTGCTGGCCCCGGGTGGCGCGGTGCGGGTCCTGATGCCGAACCTGCGCAAGTTCCTCAAGGCATACTTCGAGGATCCCCAGTGGCTGATCGACACCTGGAAGAATCACGTCGGCCTGCCCCTGACCCTCGAGACGCCCGGAGAGGTGATCAACCGCGGCTTCCGCCTGGTCGGTCCGTTCATGTACGACCTGGAAACCTTTACGGCGATTGCAGAACCTGCCGGCTTCGAGGTTCGCGAAGTGACTTTCGGCGAGTCGCAGCGCCCCGAATTCCGCGGTCTCGACCTGCGCAAACCCGATGAGAGTGCCAGCATCTATCTTGAGCTCTGGCCGCGCTAGGGTCTGGCGCTTGCTACGCCAGAGTCTGCGCGACCTGGTCGTGCTGATCCTGACACCGGTGCTCTGCGCGCTCATGACAGGGCCCCTGGCCCACCGCGTACATCGGCGCCTGGCCAAGGCCGACTGGTGGTTCGAGGTGCCCTTGTCCCAAACATCGGCGGCAATGCGTAACTGGTCGGGCGCGACGCCGGAGAACGACTGGCTGTGGCGACACCGACGACTCGAGCTGCGTGATCGCACCGACGCGCTACGGGCCTGGTTCAGCTCTGAACCGACCCTTTCACGCAGTGTCACGGTTTGCGGCGACCCGGTCCCCAAAGCGCCCTTCGTCGGCATCACGCTGCACTACGGACCAGGTCTCTGGAGCCTGCGCATGCTCAAGTCTCTCGGAGTGCGCGCCAGCTTCCTGTCGATTCCGATGAGGCGCGAAGATTACCCCGGTCGCCCGCTGCTCTTTCTATTCGAGAGCGCGCGCAATTTCGTCGCCTCCCGCCTCGGCACGGCATCGGTAACCTATGCCAGCAATGCCTTCGACCAGCTGGCAACGCTGCTGACGCAGGGGCAGTCGATCGTCGGCATGCTGGACGTACCGGGGGTCTCGCCGAAGTATCGACGCCGCGCCGACCTGCTCGGCCGGGAAATCAGTCTTCCGACCGGCCTCATTGCCCTGGCAGCCCAGAGACAGGTGCCGATCCTGGCTTTCTACGTGCGTGAGCGCACACCCGGCGGCCCGCTCGAGCTCGTCACCCGGGTGCTCGCTCACGGGGCTTCGGCCGACCCGTTCGATGAGGTCAGCCGGTTCCTGTGCGGCGCCATCACCGACGACGCCGCGCCGTGGCATGCCTGGTCCTGGCCTAGCCCGGAAAAGGCATTCGAGGCCCGCAGCCCGGTGCCAGCGAGATCGGAGGTCCCTTGAGCGCCCTGATTTTGTGCTACCACAGCTACCGATTTGGCCAACCGGCCTATGCAGATGACGACTTCATCGCGCTGGATTCGGATCTCGCGGCCATACGCCGCTCAGGGCTACCGATCGTCACAGCGCGTGAAATCGCGGAGGCGCTGGTCGGCCGGCGCCCGTGGGCAGACGTGGACCGGGGCATCGCAATCACCTTCGATGACGGGGCCTGTCTGGATTTCTCGCCGTTCATGCATGGCAGCCACGGTGAATTGCGGCCGTTCCGTGACAGTCTCGAGCGCCACGACGCGGCGGCAACCAGCTTCGTCATTGCCTCGCCCGATTGCCGGCAACGCCTCGAACATGAAGCGCTGTCGGGCGAGCCCATGCTCGGCGAGGACTGGTGGCAGCCCGCGGTGGCCTCATCGAGGTTCGAGATCGGCAATCACAGCTGGGATCACAACCACGGCGTGATGCCCGGATTCGCGCCCGGCGCGGATGGTCGGGGCTCCTTCCTCCCGATTGCCAACGCGCAGGCGGCGGCGTGGGAGATCGACCAGGCGCAGGACTATATCGCCCGGGCCGTGGGATCGCCGCCAGCCCTGTTCGCCTATCCGTACGGCGATGTGCCGCCGTTTGTGGCGACTCAGTATCTGCCCGAGGCAGCGTCGCGGCTGGGCTTGCTCGGGGCCTTCACGACCGAGGGCTGTGCCGTTGCGCCAACGACCGACCCATGGCGGATTCCCCGCGTGGTCTGCGGCGACCATTGGCGATCTCCGGAACAGTTTGCAGCCTTGCTGAATTCGTTGCGCGACAACGGGTGATGCGGGGTGGGACTCAGCCGGGCTTGCGAAGGCGCAGCACGGCATTGTCGTCCCAGGCCCAGGTCTGATTGACGTCCCACAACTGGGCGACCGCTCCCCTCAGCGCGGCCTCGCGTCGCTCCGCCCGTTCGAGGCGACGGGCCAGGTCACTCACTGCGCCCTCCAGTGCCCGGATGCGGGCGCCGCCCAGGCCGGCTCGGTGCAGCCATCGGCCCAGCAGGCCCCGCCCCGGCGGCTCGGCCGCGAACGGTTCCCCAGCCTCTGCCGTCGAGGTTGCCACCGCCAGTTCCGGCGGTGGTGTCATCGAGAAGGGCACGATCCGCCGCCCCGGGATCCGATGGGAATGGAACTCGCACTCGAGGCCATGCATGGCACCAATCATCGCGATGAGGTCGGGATGATAGAAGCGCACGTGCTCGGGGTCGCGCCAGAAACCGAGCAACTGGCTGCGTATCGACTCGGGGTCCGGAAAGGCGAATACGGCGCATCCGCCGGGAGACAGGACACCGGAGATCTGGCTGACAAGCTGCTCTACCGCTTCGATCGGCAGGTGCTCGACGAAATGGGAGCAATAGACCCCATCGAACCGTCGCCCGGTTTCCGTCAGGAATTCGAAGGCGCCGGACTGGATCACTTCATGGCCGAGGGTCTGGGCATAGCGGGCCGACAGCGCGTTTCGCTCGACGCCGGTGGCGGCAATGCCCTCGCGATGCAGCGCCTCTAGAAACAGCCCCGTGCCGCAGCCGACATCGAGTACCGAGCGACAGCCGTGGAAATGGCGCACAAGAGGCCGCTGCATCTCATAGAGCAGAGCGTGATCCCGCTGGCTGAAGGCATAGTGCTCGTAGCCTGCGGCAGACGAGTCGTCCTCGGGCGGCTGGGGTGAAGGCCC
The DNA here is from genome assembly GCA_020445665.1 of Rhodocyclaceae bacterium. GTDB lineage: Bacteria > Pseudomonadota > Gammaproteobacteria > Burkholderiales > Rhodocyclaceae > Cognatazoarcus. Next base: position 47,101 of record JAGRGD010000049.1, on the reverse strand, counting down.
GCAAAGGCGCTCCACCTCCTCAAGCCATCGGGCACTGCGGCTGCCCGGCTTCAACGTCGGGCAGGCGCCCAAGCGCACCTCAGCGCCAAACAAGGCCGCCAGCTTGGCGAGATCGAGAGACGCGCCGCTGACCCCGCCGACCACCACCCGTGAGGGCGCACGACCCAGGAGGCGGGCCGCAAATGGCCGATTGAGCAACTGCTGTCCGAAGTCGTCGGAAATGTCCTGCCAGCGGCGGGACACCCAATGGCAGTCGCGCCCGTTCACGGACTCCACGCGAATGTCCTTGTCTCCCAGGTCCTGCGCGAAGTCGATCAGGAAGGCATCCTCGCAGCCTGACTCCGGGAATCGATCCGGCGGGCCAACGTAGACAGACTCGAGAAATGGCTTGCTCAACGGATTCCCATCCCGCGCAACAGACGCTTGAGCCAATGCTCGTGCGCTGAGGGCGCGCCAGACGACTCGCCATGCAGGCTCCGCCGCCGAATCGTTCGGGCCGGGTTCCCGACCGCGATACAGAGTTCGGCCACGTCCAGAGTCACAACGCTACCGGCGCCAATCACGGCGCCGTCGCCGATGCTGACCCCGGGGAGCACAATCGATCCGGCACCGATCCAGGCGCCGCGACCCACACGAATCGGCGCACCTACAATCGGGTTGCGGGAGATCTCGAGTGCCCCGCCGTCGATCCCATGCCCCGCCGACAGCAGCATGGCTCGTGCGCCGATCAGCACATCGTCCCCAATCTCGAGTCCCCCCTCTCCCGAAAGATAGGCTTCGACATTCACGCCCACCCGGTCGCCGATCGTGAGGCGCGTGTCAGCATCGCCGAGGAGCAGGCGCACGCGGTCGAACAGCATGACATCGTCGCCAATGAAGATGCCAGCACCACCGTGCACATTGCCGGTCCTGAAGACTGAAACATCGGCACCAGCCCGGAACCGCTGGCCGACGCGATCGATGCCGGGCAATCCCTCCCGATACACCGGCCAGCCGACGTGCTCGTGTTGCCGGCCCGTCACCGCACACCGCCTTCTGAGCCTGGCGACATCAGATCCGGTGCCAGACCGTGCCCTGTGGCCGGCACACCGGCCAGCGCCCCGGGGGAAAGCCACCGGTGACGCATGCGGCACAAGCCCATCTCCAGCGTGTCGCCGCGTACTTCAAGATCGCACTTGACCTCGTCGAAGTGTCGGACCCCTTCCGGATCCATGGCGTGGGCGCGGATCTCGTATCGACCCGGTAGCAACTCCAGGGGATCGAACTCGAGGCAGAAGTGGAACTGGTCCGTGCCCAGGCGCTCGAGGGTGTGGCCGTCCATATCGGAGGCCAGTCCATAGATCGCGGCACCGCCAAGGCGCACACAGCCGATCGCCACCACGGGCGCCCGACCATCGGGGGAGAAGACGGCGCCCTCGATCCTTAGCGTACCGCCCAATTCAGCCACTGCACTCCCGCCGGGCGTGTGGCCATTGACCCGCAATTCGGCGATCGCGTAGCTGCCCGCCTTTTCCTGCGGCCGCGCCTGCTTCTCGGACTGCGCTGCGAGGGTGTCGTGCCAGGCCAGATAGTCCTGCGTCACCTGCATCGCGGGGCCACCCGCGCGGATGGCGCCGCCATCGATCCAGAGCGCCCGCCGACACAGTTTCTGTACCTGGAACATGCTGTGGGCGCACAACAGGAGCGTACCGCCATCGTCGAGGTACGACTTCATCCACTCGACGCACTTGCGCTGGAAGGACTCATCGCCAACCGCCAGGACTTCGTCGGTAATCAACAGATCGGGGCGCACGGCTGTCGCGATGGCGAAGCCAAGGCGCACGACCATCCCCGAGGAATACTGCTTGATCGGCTGGTCGATATGCTGCCCGATATCGGCGAAAGAGAGGATCTGATCCAGCTTCGCATCACTCTGGGCCGCCGAGAGCCCGAGCAGCGCTGTGGCCAACCGGACATTCTGGCGCCCGGTGTACTGGGGATGGAAGCCCGCGCCAAGTTCGAGCAGGGCACTGATGCGACCGGCCACCTGAATCGTTCCCGAGGTTGGCTTGACGACTCCGGCAATGACCTTGAGCAGCGTCGACTTGCCGGCGCCATTGACACCGATGAGCCCCAGCGATTCCCCTCGCCGGACCTCCAGATCGATGTCACGCAAGGCATGAAACTGCTTTGGCGCGGGCCTGCCACGAAGTAGCGCGACCAGCGTCTTGCTTCGTTCCCGAGGTGTCACGGCAATCGGATAGACCTTCGACACCCCTTGAACCGCCACCAGTACGTCCTTGCTCGGGCCGGGCATGCTTAGGCGAAATCCTCGAAATGGGGCGAGAGTCGATTGAAGACCAACTTGCACAGCGCAGCAACAGCAAAGGCCGCAGCAAGCATCGCCAGCAATTCCAGCACGGCCCACTCGCCACGCATCAGCGCACCGCGTATGGGCTCAAGAACGTGCGCGGCAGGATTGAGCGCCATCGCGATCGAATAGGGCTCCGGCACACGCGACAGCGGATAGAGGACCGGCGTGGCGTAGAACATCACCATCAGCACCGGCGCCAGAACATGCTCCACGTCCTTGAGGAACACCTGAAGTGAGGAAGTCAGGAAGGCCAGGCCGCAACTGAAGACGAACATGACGAGCCACCCGAGCAGAGCCACCGGCAGGCCCGACAGGCGAATCGGCTCCCCGATCGCGGTCAGCCCCAGCAACACCACCACGAAGCCCGTCAGATGCACAAGGAAAATGCTCGAGACGGCGGCGAGTACGAGCAACTCGCGGCGAAACGCCACCTTCTTGATCAGGCTGGCGTTGCCGGAGATGGCGTGGGTGCCGCGCTGCAGGCCCTCCTGAAAGGCCATCCAGGGCCACAGGGCACAGGCAACGAAGGTCGTAAAGCTATGCTGCTGCAGTTCCGGGAATCGAACGGCAAAGATCACGCGGAAGACGAAGCTATAGATCGCCAGTTGGAACAGGGGCTGGATCAAGGCCCAGACGCCCCCGAAGACGCTACCCACATAGCGACTGCTGATCTCTCGGAGGAGGAACTCGCGAAACAGCCGCAGGGACGGACTCGCTCGAGACCGGGAGATCATGGTTGCGGTCCAGTTACCGGTCTGGCGCGATCACTTGCCCGGGTACGCTGGCGCCCCGGCATGCAAGTGCGCGCAGCAACTGTCCTGGTCGCGAATGGATGCCGCACAGCCTCCGATCCTCAGGGCTTAGCGAGGCGGTCAATCGTGGCGGAAATACGCTCGTTCTCGTACTCCGGCGTATCGCTGGCGAGAGCCTCTTCAAGCAGCTTCTTCCGTGCCGCCGCCTGAAGGCGAGCCTCGATTTCCTGCTCGAGTCCGGCCTGGACCTCCGGATACGGGATCAAACCTGCCGAGCGTTTCGCCTCCAGCTGGATGATATGGAAGCCGAACTGGCTTTCGACAACCTCCGACACATCTCCGGGCGATTCCAGAGCAAACGCCGCGTCCTCGAACGGCTTGACGGTCCGGCCGCGGGGTACGTAGCCCAGGTCACCGCCTTTCGGGGCGGACCCGGGATCCTGGGAAAACTCCATGGCGAGCGCATCGAAAGCTTCGCCGTTCAGGACGCGCTGCCGAAGGTCTTCGGCCTTGCTCAGACCACGGTCGGCTTCGCACTCGTTAGCCTTGAGCAGAATGTGGCGCACCTGAACCTCAGGATCGCGCTGGAAACGCTCGGGCTGCGCCCGGTATTCACTTTGGGCCAGTTTGGAGACGGCCTCGTCCGTGATATCCCGTTCCGACATCTCCTGAAGGTAGGCTTCTGCCAAAACACGCTCGCGCAAGAGCTTCAAGCGGGTACGCAACACGACGTCATCCGGAAGGCCGGCATCCTCTGCGCGCTTCGCAAGTCGACGTCGCAAGTGGATGTCGGCGACGACTCTCGCGGCAACCGAAGGCTCAGCCCGCAGGGCATTCATGCGATCAGCGGGGACGGTAGCGAGCTCGGCCTGAAGGTCGGTCACGGTGACAGTCGCCTCTGGCGATTTGGCAAGCAATGCCTCGTCGTCGGCCTGAGCGGAGGCGACCATCAGCAGACCGCACAGGGCGAGGGTCCTAGTGGTCAGCGGGTTTTTCATACCATGCATTTCAGTGAGTTGGAAAAAACAAAGGCGGGCCGAAGCCCGCCTTTGTGGAACTGGCTGAAATCAGCCGATTCGATCGCTTAGTTGCCGAAGCGCAGCGGCAGAGCCAGGCCGTAGTTCGTGCCGGCAGCACCAGCCGCGGCGTTGAACACGTTCATGGCGGTGAAGCCGATCACCGGCAGCGAGCCTTCGGTAGCGAAGGTCGCACCGCCGCCAGCCAGCGTACCACCACGGGTCGAAGCCTGGTCGGAGGTGGTGCTGATCATGCCCCAGCCAGCCGTGTAGTCACCCGGCACGGCAACAGCCAGCGTCGTCAGCTCGGCACCCGTAGCAGCAGTAGCGCCACCCGAGGTGTTCAGGCTCCAGACAGCGACCTCACCCTTCAGGAAGTAGGTGGTGGTCTGACCCGGCAGCTGCGGGGAGATCACGATGTCGGTCGAAACCGTGTTCGTCTGCTCTTCACGATCGTAGAACGAGGCACCCGTGGTCGGGATGGCGTTCGTCGAACCCAGCAGCGGCTGATACACCGAAGCCGTCTCGCCGTAGACGTTGTAGGTCGCGCCGTTGATGGTGGCGTGGCCGACGGTCGTCGGGGTGGAGTCGGTGGCGGTGTCGGTACCGTACCAGTAGAAGAAGCGACGGATCGGCTGGTTCATCACGACATCGGTCGCGCCGTTCAGCGAAGCGTCGGTGAAGAACTCGGTGACAACACCGGACTTCTGCATGACAGCCAGCACGAAGTCGCGCTGCTCGCGAGAAGCGGAGTCAGGCGTGGCCGTACCGTTGATGTCGGCGGAAACAAAGCCACCGGCCGTTTCCATCGGGGTCGACAGGTCAGGCATGTCGAACTGGAACATCGGCAGGGCGGTACCCACACCACGCGTACCTGCATCGACGTCGGAGATCAGCACGCCGTTGGTGGCGCTGGTGATCTCGGCAGCCGTCGTGTTGGCCGGGTAGAAGATGCGGTCCTGCGTCAGATCCTGGAAGTCGGCTTCGTTGAACGTGATGCCGTCGTTCGACTGACGGAAGTACTGCTTGACCGTGGTGCCGGTGGTGTCCATGCCGGTCGCGGCGAAGGTGTAGGCCTTCGATGCGTCGACGTTGATCACGACCGAGTGGGTCATCAGCGAGTTCTTGGTCGGGGCGGTCAGCCACAGAGCCTGGTCGGTGTAGCCGTTGGCCGTGAAGTCGGCACGAGCGGAACCGCCCGCAGCGCCACCACCACCAGCCGCGTAACCATAGACCTGGTTGTCCTGCAGCAGGCCGGTCAGGACCGCCGACGTGCAAGGCGCCACGCCATTCACGTGCTTGATGGCCGTGTACAGCGGGTTGGCATAGGTAGCAGCCGGGAACGAGCCAGCAGCCAGACCCTGAACGTTGCTGGCCAGAACGGTCGCAGCAGCGGTCGTCGTGATCGTCGGCGGGATGTTCGCCATGGTGATCACTTCAACATAGCCTTCCATCGTGCCGGTGGCGGGATTTTCCCACAGACGGCTGGCGATGAAGTTGTTGCCGGCGGCCTGGCCGACGGTGGCGGGCAGCGTGCAGCTGTTGTCGCCAGCAGCTTCGAGCTTGGCTACCGTACCGCTAGCAACCACGGCACCGGTCCAGACGTCGCCCGGAGACAGGAAGATCTGGAAGTCGAACACGTCGTCGGACCACTCAGCACCACGGAAGCGCACCTTGACCACCTTGCCGTTGGTGGTATCGGTGTTGGTGATCGACAGCAGCGTGTTGTTGCCATTCTGTGCACTGTAGTAAGGCAGCACGGTGATGTTGCCGAGGCCGCCCGAATTGATGGCCATGGCAGCGCTAGCCACACCGGACATCGCACCCAGGGTCGCTGCGATACCAACAGCGATTAGCTTTTTCTTCATCGAAGACTCCTTAGTTAGCCTTTAGTTAGCGCAAACGTGGTTTAGGAAATACACCAGCGAGCGGGACACTAGCATAGGCTCCTAGTCAAAACAACCAACGGTCGCGCCACTCCCCGTTAGTCGTTGGAAATTTACAACACCCCCACCGAACCGCTGACACCATGGCGAGGAACCCGGAATTTTTCGTCTAACGGCGTACCGACCTAGACCTTGAGGTAAATCCACCACTGATCGTCTTCGAGGACCCAACGCTCATTGAGGGTGCTGCTCAGGACGCGGCCCTTCTGGACCGGGGTGGTGTAGGTGATGAACATGACGACATCGCAAACGGTTTCACGGCAGGTCACACTCCTGACCTCTGCGCTCGTCCAGTGAGCGAGGCCCCGACCATACATTTCGCCGAACGCATTTACGTCGAAAGCCGACCGGTATGCTGGTGAGGCGTAACTATAAGCAGTCTCCAAATCGCCCGCAAGTCGTGCGTCCCAGCGGGATTTGGCGCGTTCCCTGACAATGTCTTCGGGGTTTGCGGGGGGTGCCAGGGTGGCACAGGCCTGCAACAGGGTGGCGAGGGCGACAATCCCCAGCCAGCGACCGGAAATCCGTCCAGGTAGGTGTTTCATGAGTCTGTTCCTTCTGAGTCCATGGGGCGGGCGCAGGCCTCCGGCGGCGGACACGCCCAGCTGTTGCACTAGCGCAACAAACGCGGGCCGTCCGCCCTCGCATCGAGGGAGTCCAGTGCCTTCATGCGTTCGCGCAGTTCTCGCCCGACCGTGCGAATGTCCCGTTCGGTTCGGACCACCCGCGGCGTGATCATCACGATCAGCTCGGTCCGGTCGGTATTGACGGTGGAGGTGCCGAAGAGGTTGCCGATCAGCGGGAGGTCGTGAAGAAGCGGCACACCCTGCCGCCCGGTGCTGCGGTTGTTCTTGATCAGACCGCCCAGCACGATGGTCTCGCCGGAGCGCACGGCCACCTTGCTGCTGACGGCCCGCTCGAGAAAGCTGCGCTGGCCGGTCGCCTCGTCCTGATCACCGATGTCCGTAATACTCTGTTCCAATTCCATCGTGATCATGTCGCCGGCGTTGATCGAGGGCGTCACCGAGAGGTGCACGCCGGTGTCCCTGTACTCGATGGATTCGGTGGTAATGCCCGTTGTACTCGAGGCGGTCGATGAGGTCTTGACCGGCTGTTGGTCACCCACCTGGATTTCCGCCGTCTGGTTGTCCAGCACCATCAGCGACGGCGAGGAGATCACGTTGATCAGGCTCTTGTCGGCCAACAGGCGAAGCTTCGCCGCAATGTCGCCGAGCGGGTTGGTAATACTGTAGGTGAATCCCGAGCCGCCGGACTCGATAGTGCCGCTTGCCGACGTCGACAGAACGCCCGATGCGTTCCAGCCGCTTCCCTTGACGTTGTTGGTGAAGAACCACTGCAGGCCATATTGCAGGTTGTCCCTCAGCGTCACCTCGACGATGCTCGCTTCAATCAGGACCTGCGCCGCCGCCACGTCGAGCTTCCGCAGCGCCGACTCGATCTTGAGGTATTCGGAGCGGGGCGCGAAGATCAGCAGGGCGTTCTGATTGGTGTCCGCCACCACCCGAACATCGTCGCCAAGGGCTACACCAGCCGGATTCGACGTCGATTTTGACGACTTCTTGCGGCTGCCGAAGGCACTGCCACTGCGGGCGGACTGGCTGCCGATGAGTCCACTGCCCGTGCTGGCCGATGCAGAGCCTGACGCGGAAGAGGTCGAAGCGAGCCCCTGCGCGACGCCGTCGTCGCGCGCCGCCGAAGTCACGCTGCCGCCACCGCCGAAGACGCTGTTGAGCAATCCGGCCAGGTGCTCTGCCGATCCGTTCTGGACGGGATAGACGTAGAGCGTGGAACCGCCGTCCGCATCGGGCCGGTCCAGCTTTTCGATCCACTCCCGGGCCTTGTCCAGATAGGCGGCACGGGGGGTCACGACGAGGATCGCATTGAGGTTCTCGATCGGCAGGACCTTGACGAGCCCGCCCAGCGGCGAACTGCCGCCGACCACCTCGGCGGCAGCCGCGGCCCCCTGAACGCCGAGGCTGGCAACGCCTTCGGGCTGGCGCCCGGCGGCCTGCGCCGCGACGCTCCCGGCCCGTTGCTCCGGGGCCCCACTGGCGATCAGCTTCAGGGCCGATGCCACGTCTTCGACTGAGGCATGCTCCAGTGGAAACAGGCCGACGGACATGCCGGCCAGCAGGTCCACATCGAAGGTGTCGACGATGTCCGTCCAGCCAGCGATCTGATTGCGGGAGCCAGACAGGAGCAGCAGGTTGCGGGCAGTATCCACCCGGACGAACGCGGTCGGTGGCGCCAGCGGCTTCAGGATCTCGACCATCTCGGCCGCGCCGACATGCTCCAGCGGAACGATCACCAGGGATTCGCCGGCCGGAAGCGCCTCGCGGCGCCGCAGGACAGGGGCCACCCCTTTGAGCGCGTCGGGACGCCCGACGTGGTAGATGGCCTGGGCATCCTTGGCCAGCGCGAGGCCGCGGGTCTGGAGGATCGTCTCCAGCACGGCGAGCACTTCGCTCCGGGGGAGCGGTTTGCGCGTATGCAGCGTCACGTCGCCGGCAATCGGTTGATGAATCGTGTAGTCGAGCCCGAGGATATCCCCCAGCACGGCGTGGACCACTTCCGTGATCGACGCCTGCTCGAAGCTCAGGGAAACGGGACCACCGGTGACCGGTGACAATGCCTCCGCCCGGGGCAACTTCACGACCCGGTCGCTGCCGCGCATGATCTTCGGCTCAACCGAAGCCTCCTCGGCACGTTTGTCTTCCGGCGGGCTGGTTTCCAGCCCGTCGCGACTGTCCTGGAGCGCGATCTCGGCTCCCGCGAGATCCGAAGCGTTCGTCGATAGCGTGCTGCCGGCCAGTTGGGACAGATCCGCCGCCAACTCGTCAGCCGGCTGCGTCGCACACCCTGCAAGCAGGAGGCAAGCGGAGACCAGCGCCATCTGACCCAGGCGTGCGGTCGCATTCACAGCCATTCGATTCATCGCTCTAACGGTTCCTATCATCTTGCCGGGCCCTTTCCAGGGCTTTTCTGTTGGCTTCACGTGCCTTCGCCACCGCTCTCAGGTAAGCCGTCCGTTTGGCCTGCAGTTCTTCGGTCGCGGGCGAGCCAGCCCCGGGCGGCGCTCCGGCCGGCGCCCCAGGCGGCACGACTGGGCTCGCAGCACGGGGCGGGGCCGAGGCGCTGGCGGCAGGTTGCGCCGCCCTGACCAGTTCCACTGTGCGGACGCTGCCATCGGCGCCTTGCACCTGAACGCTCGTGGCGTCGACCGCAATCAGCTTCCACTGGCCCTCCTCTTCACCCTGCACCAGGCGCCGGGTCTCGCCATTGAACTTGAGGATCGCACCACCCGATCCGTCCGGCGAGGAGAAAAAGCCGGACACCTCGATCGTGTCGTCGGCAGGTGCCTCTACCGCGACCGGCGATGCGACCTCCTCGGCTTCCGGTCGTCGCCCGGCGAAAAAGAGGGGGCGCTCGGTGGTCTCCCGCAGCTGCTCGAGCGTCGTCGATGTGCGGGCGGTCTCTTCCTGCGCCACCTGCGCGATGGCTGGCAGGATCGGCGCCGGAGGCTCCCAGCGGCTCGCCGGCTGGGTCCACAGGAAGCCCACCGCGACCGCGATTGCGGCATCAATCAGCCAAAGCCAGAGCAGGCCGCCCCGCATCACTCGACCACCCGGAACTGAATGATCTCGACTGTCGCCAGCACCGACTGAGCCGTGCTGCGGCGAAGCCGCCGCGTGTTCGGCTGGAGAGTCAGAGCGGCAATCTGCATCTTCGGGGATTGCTCGCCGACCGCAAACAGGAAGGCCTGCACCTGGGCGAGCGTCCCCTCCAGCGTCAGGCTCGATCCGATCCGCTCCAGCCCCTCGTCCATCCTCGGGGGAAAGATCTGGCTGGCCACGACCTCCAGACCCGCGGCTTCGGCCAGTTCCCGCCCCCGCTGCTGCTGGTCGGCCCCAGCCTTCGAGGCTGCAACGGCCGGGGAGATGGCGAGGGCACCAAGGCGAGCCCGCGCATCGTTGAGGGCGGATTGCAACGATTTCTCCGCACGGACCAGGCCTGCCAGCCGCGCATAACGCGGCTCCAGTGTCCCGGTCTGCGCCAGCGCAGACCGATAGGCCTGCCAAGACCAACTGAGCATGGCCCCGACAACCAGCAGTGCGAGCACCCCGAACGTCGCTACGGCGAGATGCGGGCGCCAGCGGACAAGCGATGCATTCACGCCGGCTGCTCCTCGTCACGGAGTATGACCTCGAACATGAACGACTCGCGGCCGTTCGAGGCACGGGAGAACGGGCCTGTACTGCGCACCGCGGCAAACGCCTTGCTGTCCGAGAGCCGTTGCAGCACGCGGGACGCATCGTCCGCCTGGCCCGACAAGCGGAGCTGGCTGCCCTTCAACTCAAAGCGAAACAACATCGCGTCATCGGGAACCAGCGCCGTCAGCGCGTCGAGCACCTCGAGCTCACTCGCCCCCGAGAGGTTGTGCGCGCGCAGTCGGTCGAGCGCAGCCGCGCTGGCCTCGAGTTTTTCGCGAATCGCGATGGCCGGCTTGGCCTCATCACGGACGACGGACAGGCGCGCCTCGGCCGCTTCGAGCCGCTGTTCGGCCTGCCGGACCGGCACCATCGCCATCGCGAGCAGCAGCACGATGCCGAACACCACCGCGAGAACTGCCTGCCAGGCCCGTCCGTGCTCGCGCCGACGCCGACGCACTTCGCCGAAACCGGCGATGAGCACGGGGCGACCTCCACCGGACCAGACCTCGACCTTCTCGGGTCCCTCTCCAAGCATGGCCTGGACGTGCGTCTCCACTGCGGCGCGCGAGGCAATCACCAGCGACAGGCCCTCCACTGCACCCTGTCGCCATTCCCGTCGCCAGCCCCAGACCAGGTCGCCCGCATCGAAGGGGCTCAGCTGCTCTGCCTGCAAGGCCACCGCGGAGGCCAATTGCCGACTCGTCAATTGGGGAAACTCGAGCACTTTGGCGAGGTAGAGATCCTCCGGCAGGACGACGGCGGTCAAGCTCGTCGCCGATGTGTCTGCGGTTCCGCGCCCGTCCATTCCCGCGCGCACCGAAATCTGGCCATCCGGGTCGACGACGCGCATCGGTTCGGGCCGCAAGACCCATCGAAACCAGCCGGACTCTGCCGCTTCGGACAGGCCGTCCCGCCAGAATTCGTAGATTCCGGCCAGATCGATGCCAAATAGCGAGAGCGAATCCCGACTGATCATAGTTTCCTCAGGCGCCCGACCCGAAACGGGCAGGCTCACGTGACAGCTGCAACCACGGCAGTTGCCCCCCGGCCCCTCCCAGCACGATCCACTGGGTCCTGACGATGGTTCTCTGGTCGGGCAACACGATGCGCGCGTCGACGCGCATCACACGGGTCGGCGAGTCGCCCACATAGGCACGCGGCAATGCGGAGAGGTCGGTACTCCGCCCTCGCTCGCGCCGAGTTTCTACGATCGCCCGGGCCACGCGGTCATCCCCATCAGCCAGCACGGTCAGAACCCGGGGCGACGCCGCGAGTGCATTGACCTGCGCGTCGCGCCCGCCAGCGACAACGAGGGACCGGATTCTATCAAATACCAAAAAATCAAGGCCCAGAACCTGCATCAAATCGTCAATGGTTTCAAAACGGCCGTTCCTGGGCCGGAATGAAACACCCGCGGCGACATAGTCGGGCGCCTCCGCCCCGTCCGGCAGGGCTTCGTCATCCGAATCACGCCAGTCCATCACGCGCCGCGCCAGTTGCAGGGCACGGGACGGGTCCAGCCCCGCGCCATGTTGAAACAGCCGGACGAGCAGTGGCTCATCCGCGGTATTCACGTTGATGTACGCGTTGGCAGGCACGATCGACACGCCGACCGGCACATCCGCCAGACGAAATTCGAACTCGTGCCCCACCCCCGGGTCGCCCCCTTCGGCGACCATGACGGCGAGCGCACGCACGATGGCGCCATCGCAGAGGGCCTCGCTGGACGCCATGGTCCGGTTGTCACTCGCTGCGCGCACGCCCTGGCGCGAGTTTGCGGCAACCGAGGCGGCGATCAGGGTCAGCGCGGCGAGCAGCCAGAGCACCAGGACGAGGGTCAGCCCCCGCTGAGCGGACCGTGTCCGGCGACGCCCCCGCCTAGCCATTGTTGCCGCCAATGACGATTTCTCCACCCCCGGTGGATCCGGGATCGACGAGGTAGGGTCGGACCACGATGTCGGGCCACCGGACTCCGGCCACCTCGAGCACGACGGCGATCCGTGCTGGGAGCACCTCGGTCTCGACCCACTCGTCCCGCCATTCCCCGTCTTCGTCCTCGAATCGCACATGCAGGGCATCGACCTCGTCCAGCCGGAACTTGGGTGCCGACTCGGGCAGGCGCTCGATCTCGATGCCCGGGTAATAGGGCGTGAATCGCAGCACGACATGGGGGCGACCCGCGCGCGAGGGCTCCAGGACCAGGGAGATGAGGTGAACGCCCCCGGCGCCGAAACTGGCCGGCAGGATGCCGAGCCACGCCAGCTTCCCCTCGCCACCGGCAACGAAGGGTTGCTGCGCGGTGACCTCGCCCAGGCGCCCGCTCGCCATGCGGGAGGTCGCCCGGTCGATGAAGCGGCTGACTGCGGTCATCTCCTCGATGCGTGCCGTCACGCCGTCCACAACGTCGGCGGTGCGGGCGAAGGTCCGCATGGCCCCCAGAAGGCCGAGCAGAACGAGCGAGACGATCGTCAGGGCGATCACCACCTCGATCAGGGTCAGGCCGCTCTGGCGAGAGTGCGGATACCTCTTCATGAGTCGCGCAACGCCGTCCGGACCTGGGGGCGGATCGTATGGAGCCGCACCGACCGTGCCCGCTGCCCGTCACCCCATGACACGACAACCTCCACCTCGTAGAAGTCGAGCGACGGGTATCCCTCAATGCGATCACCGCTCGGTGCCGAGGTCACCTGCCAGGCGTAGCCGTCGGGTGTCGTCCCGCTGTCCTGCCAGCCGCCTCTGCCACGCTCGGGCCACCGGGCCAGCAGCGACGTTGCCCACAGACTGGCCCGCTCGGTCCGATCGGCGACCTGAGCGCCCCGCGTCGCGCTCCCCATCGACTGATACAGCACGCCGAGGGACAGGGCCATGATGGCCAGGGCAACCAGTACCTCCAGCAGCGAGAACCCGGCCGACCGGTGGGGATGCACGCGCCGCGTTTCAATCATGTGCCGGGCGCCTCGTGAGTGATGCGGCCAAGCAGCCAGTCGACGCGCAAACGGACGCCCTGCCCGCTCGCACGGGTAACCTCGACGCTGCCGCCCGAGGAACTGCCATCTGGCATGAAAACAATGCGCTGGACACCGGCCTCGCCATCCACGGCCGCAGCCGTGGTCGCCTTGATCCGGAGGAAGTCTGGCGCACGCTCCGGCTTGCCCCCCTCGATGCCGTAGGTCCGCCGTTCCGGCACGACGAAGAAGGCTGCCGGGCGCCCCGACGACGCTGCTCGATTGCGGGCGCCGCGAATGCTGGCCACGAGCCCCTGGACCGTCGAACGGTAGCCGAGGCTCTCGCCGGCCCGGTCGAGGGCCACCGGAACCACGGCAAGCATGACGCCGACGATCGCCAGGGCAACGATCAGTTCGACCAGCGTGAAACCGCCAACCCCGCCGCGCACCCAGCGTATCGGCGCTTCGCCACCGCGGGGTCGCGCTGCAGACTCAGCGTGCGTTGCCGATGTCCGCGTTTTCACCCTCGCCACCTTCCGCGCCATCCGCTCCGAGGGAGATGATATCGACCTCCGCCTGCTGGCCCGGGAAGCGATACCGGTAATCGCGGCCCCATGGGTCCTTGGGCACGCCGCTCGACTTCAGATACGGGCCATTCCAGCCATTCGTGCCGGAAGGCTGGGCGACCAGAGCCGACAGGCCCTCCTCGGTGGTCGGGAAGCGCCCGACATCGAGCTTGTAGAGCTCAAGCGCCTGCTCGAAGTCCTTGATCTGAACGCCGGCGGTCTTGCTCTTGGCGCCCCCCAGCTGGTTCAGGACCCGCGGCCCCACGAGACCGGCCAGCAGACCGAGAATGGCCAGCACCACCAGCAGTTCGACCAGCGTGAAGCCGCGATTTGGAGACTTGATACGGTTCTTCATGAATCCCACTCTGTACTGTGTGAAAGGGCCGGAGCTGCCATGTCAGGCCGCCAGATCATTGACCGAGAGTATGCCGATCAGGATCGAGATGATGATCGCCGCGATGGCCATGCCCAGGGTCAGGATCAGAATCGGTTCGATCAGCGTGAGCGCGCGCTTGATGCCCGCCTGGACTTCGGCGTCATGAACCCGCGCCAGTTCGAGCAGCATGCTGTCGAGCCGGCCGGTCTCTTCTCCGAGGCGGACCATGTTCAATGACAGCGGCGTGAAGAGCGCAGTTTCGGCCAGCGCATCGGCAACTCGTCCGCCCTTCTTGATGTGCGGCGTGACGCGCTCAAGGGCCGCGCGGAGATGCGAGTTTGCCACAGTCTGCGCAGCGATACGAACGCACTGCACGATGGATACGCCGCTCGACAGCAGCGTGCCCATGCTGCGGGAGAAGCGCGTCACCTCGTACTTGCGCACCAGCGCGCCGAGGATCGGGAGCCCCAGCAGGCGGAGGTCGAGCCAGAGACGACCGCGCGGGGTCGCCAGGAAGCTGCGCACCGCCATCACCAGCAGGGAAACGAGCCCGAGCAAAAGCCACCACCAGTCGCCCAGCAGGTGCCCCATGCTGACGACGATGGCGGTGGGCAGGGGCAGCGCATCGCCCATGTCGGAAAAGAGGGTCTCGAACTGCGGCACCACGAAGGTGAGCAGCAGGAACACCGACAGGGCGGCCACCACAACCAGGATCGCCGGGTAGATCAGGGCCGAGATGACACCTTCACGCAGCTCCCGGAAGCGCTCCAGGTGCTCGCCCACGCGCCCCAGGACCTCGGCCAGCTGGCCGCCAGCCTCGCCGGCCCGGACCATGTTGATGTAGAAGTCACCAAACACGCTCTGATGCCCAGCGAGCGCTGCGCTGAAGGCCTTTCCGCCCTTCACGTCGGCATGCAGGTCATTGATGATCGCCGCGACGCCGCCGGACTGCGCCATCCCGGCCATCACTTTGAGCGATCGATCAAGCGGCACGCCTGCGCGCAGCATGACCGCCAGCGAACGCGTCAGATCCTCGACATCCGTCGCGCGAATCCGGCCACCCAGGGCCCGCCGGCCCGGGCTCATGAGCCGGCCGGGCTGATGAGCGCCGTCGACTTCCCTGAGATCGATGGGGGTCAGACGCATCTGCTCGAGCTGCGCGAGGGCGGCTTGGCGGCTGTCCGCCGTCACGACGCCTTCCGCCCGGCTGCCATCGACCTTGATCCCCTGGTAGCGGAAGTCACCCATCCTGCTGGTCCTGGGTCACGCGGGCAATCTCCTCCAGCGAGGTGATGCCTTCGGCGACCTTGCGCAGGCCATCCTCGTTGAGCGTCCGCATGCCGCGCTGGCGGGCCAGCGCGTGCAGGGCGGTGGCGTCCATGCCATCGAGGATCGCACGCACCATGGTGTCGTCGATGAGCAGCAGTTCGTGCACCGACGTGCGGCCGAGGTAGCCCGTGCGCTTGCATGCCGGGCAGCCCCCTGCCCGGTAGATGGTGCTCTGCCCCGCCGCCATGAACGGCGCAAGGCCGGCGGACCCGATCGCCGCGGCATCGAGCGTGACGGGCTCCCGGCAGTCCGGGCACAGGCGGCGCACGAGCCGCTGGGAGAGCACGCCGTTGAGGGTTGAAGTGATCAGGTAGCGTTCGATGCCCATGTCCACCAGGCGAATCACCGCACCGGCGGCCGTGTTGGTGTGCAGGGTCGATAACACCAGGTGGCCGGTGAGGGCGGACTGGACGGCGATCTGGGCGGTCTCGCCGTCGCGCATCTCGCCGATCATGATCACGTCCGGGTCCTGACGCAGGATGGAGCGCAGGGAGTGGGCGAAGTCGAGTCCGATCTGGGCCTGCACCTGGACCTGGTTGATCCCGCCGAGCTGGTACTCGACCGGATCCTCGACCGTGACGATCTTCTGGGTGTCGGCATCGAGCTTGGTCAGAGACGCATAAAGCGTCGTCGTCTTGCCCGAACCGGTCGGGCCGGTGACGAGCAAGATACCGTGGGGACGCGCCAGCAGCTCCCGGTAGTCGGCCAGGATGTCGCGCGAGAACCCCATCTTCTCCAGCTCGATGCGGACGCTGGCACGATCGAGCACGCGAATGACCACGCTCTCGCCGTGAACCGTCGGCAGGGTAGACACCCGAAGGTCGATCTCCCGGCCCTTGACCCGGGTCTTGATGCGACCGTCCTGGGGCAGGCGCCGTTCGGCGATGTTGAGGTGGGCCATCAGCTTGATGCGGGAGGTGACCGCGGCGGCCATCTCGACCGGCACCGGCGATTCGTTCTGCAGCACGCCGTCGATGCGATAGCGCACCTGCAAGGCATCCTCGAAGGGCTCGAGGTGGATGTCGGAGGCCCGCAGGTCGACCACACGGCCGATGATCTGATTCACCAGCCGGATCACCGGCGCCTCGGTGGCAAGGTCCCGCAGGTGCTCGACGAACTCGCTGTCGCCGCCGGCGGCCGGCTCGTCGTCCGCCTCGTCGGCTTCGGGTTCCTCGAAGTAGCGCTGCAACGCGACCTCGAGTTCCGATTCGACGGCCAGCACCGGCTCGATCCGAAGCCCCGAGGCCAGGCGCATGGCCTTGACCAGGAAACCGTCCTGGGGGATCGCCATCGCCACCCGCAGGCGGGACTCGTCCACCGCCAGGGGCAGCAGGCGGTGCTGCGCCAGATAGTCGGGACTGAGACCGCGTACCGGCAGGGCTTCGTCGGGGAATTCTGCCGACAGGGCGAGCGGTACGCCGAGCTGCTGCGACAACACCTGAGCCAGGTCCACCTCGGCGAGCAATCCGAGCCGCACCAGAATTCTGCCGAGCAGATCGCGCATCTCGGATTGGGCCGCCAGCGCCTGCTCCAGGTCGCGATTGGACAGTTTCCCGGCCGCCACGAGCATTTCTCCCAGCGGCAGCCGCTCGCGGTTTCCGGCGTCGCCCCGCATCAGGATCTGTGTCGTTTCGCTCACTGCTCCACCGTCTTTCCGTTCCTGCGCATGTATCGGCGCGCAAAGCGCGACAGCCGCCAGGCATGGCTGGCGGCATAGAGATAGGCGCCCGTCAGGCCAAGGAAGCCGAGAAACAGGACGAACTCGGACACCCCGGACATCCAGCCGCTGATGCCGATCAGGCCAAGCAGCGCGTTCACCCCCATCAGGAAGAATACTACCCGCCTGTCGGAAAACCCGATGCGGATCAGCACATGGTGGAGGTGGGTGCGGTCCGCGTGAAGGGGATTGCGCCGCTTGCTCATGCGCCGCAGGGTCACTGCGAACATGTCGATCAGGGCCAGCCCGCACACCCACAGCATCACCACCGGCGGCACCCGCAACCGGTCCGCCGGCACCGGCTGGGTCAGTTCGATCGAGAACCAGACCACGAGGAAGCCGATCGCCATCGAGCCGGCATCGCCCAGGAAGACCGCCGCCCGCTGCCGCCAGGGGTGGCGCAGGTTGTAGAGCAGGAAGCCGATCAGGCAGCCGACGAGAATCAGCGAGAAGTCCGCCAGCGTGTCCTGTCCGGTCAGATGGCCGAGATAGGCTGTCATGGCGAAGGTGATCATCGCCCAGCCCCCGGCGAGCCCGTCGACGCCATCGCTCATGTTGTACGCATTGACGACGGACAGGGTGGCGAACAGCGTGAACGGGATGCCCCAGTCGAGGAGGTCGAACACCTGGTCGCCCCACAACATGCCCAGATCGCGCAGGTAATTGCCGCCCCAGGAAGTCATCAGGACTGCCGCGATGAATTGGTGGGCGAGCTTGTTGCGTGGCGCCAGCTCCCGCAGGTCATCCATTACCCCGATGATCACGAGCAGGGCCAGGCCGACGAACATCGGCCGGTAGGGTGCCACGATGGGCACGAAAATCAGGCTGGAGAGGGCGAAGGCGAGCACGATGGCGACGCCACCGATCAGCGGAATGGAGCCCTGGTGCTTCTTTCGCCCGCCCGGGTCATCAACCAGCCCGACCCGCAGGGCGGCGGGACGCAGCACGTGAATCAGCAGCGCGACAAAAGCCGTCGACGCGAGGAGCTGTAGCGCCTGTGTCATCCGTGCCTCCCGGCACCGGCCGCCGCGCCGGCGCGGCGCGACCGCGAGCGCAGGAAATCGCGGTAGCCCGGCGACCGCCAGAACCGGGCGAGACTGGCGAGGTGCCAGCGCAGGTGCGCCGGATGACGCAGGCTGGCGCGGCGCGCGTCGTGCACCACCCCCTCGCATGGCAGACAGCACACCCGCGCCCCTGCCAGCCAGGCCCGAACGCACAGATCCATGTCCTCGCAATACATGCGGTAGCGGGTGTCGAAACCGCCGAGCCGGTCGAACAGCGAGCGGCGCACGATCAGGAACATGCCGGCGACCCAGTCCGGCTCGCACCGACGCGTGGCGTCGGGATAGTCGCTGCGGCGGCGGTGAGGCCACAGCCGGTCCCGCATCAGACGCGCCGGCGTGAGCACCTGCCGGGCGTTGTCCGCCAGGCGCCCGTCGGGTTCGTGCACCCGCGGCGCAACCACGCCGACCGAAGGATCATCGAAGGCCGCGAGCAGTGGCGCCCAGCTCGCGGTCGCCACCTTCAGGTCGGGATTCAGGATCGCAATCAGCGCGCCCCGCCCGCGCGATGCCAGGTAGTTGTGATTCGCCGCGAAACCCCGCGGGTGACCATCGGCATGACGCTCGAGACTTACCCCCTCCCGCCTCACCGGCCGCACCTCGCGGACGTTCTCCAGGACGGACACGCGCGCCGTCACCCCCGACAGATCGTCGAGCAGGGACTCGACCAGATCCGGCGTGGCGTGGGAGACAATCTGAATGTCCAGTGAGTTCGGCAACGGATTCCACTTTCCCGCTCGACATCGCGGCAGGGCTTCTGACGGCAAAACCTGCCAATGGTATCGCGGAACCCCGGTCGCGGCGAGGCGCCGCGGCACGGGGAAGCGGCTCAGCGACGCGCGCCGGCCGGCTGCCGGAAGACGAGGCCATCCTCCAGGCGTACGGCTGTCAGCTCGCCGCCCCAGAGGCAACCCGTGTCGAGCGCAAGCAAGCCAGGCTGGCGTCGAAAGCCGAGCGCCGACCAGTGGCCGCACACGATCGTCTCCCGGTCCGCGGCGCGGGCCGGCAGATCGAACCACGGCAGGAATCCGTCGGGCGCCTGATCAGGTGGCCCCTTCGCCTTGAACTCGAGCTGCCCGTCCGCTGCGCAGAATCGCATCCGCGTCAGCGCATTCACGACATAGCGCAGACGGTCCGGCCCGCGCAGTTCGTCATGCCAGTGATCGGGCTGGTTGCCATGGAGCCCGGAGAGAAAGGCGTCGCGCCCATCGCCCTGCAGAGCCGCCTCGACCTCGGCGGCGAGTGCCCTGGCCCGGCTGCCCGACCATTGCGGCGGCAGACCGGCATGGACCAGCACGTGGTCGCCCTCGAGATGCACCAGCGGCCGCGACGCCAGCCAGTCGAGCAATTCCGCGCGGTCAGGCGCCTCGAGCACCGGGCCGAGGGTGTCGTCCTTGCCGCGCTTGCGAAAGCCCGCCGCGACCATCAGCAGGTAGAGGTCGTGGTTGCCCAGCACCACCACCGCGGCCTCGCCAAGCCCCTTGACGAGCCGCAATACCTCGAGGGAGGACGGGCCGCGATTGACGAGATCGCCCACCAGCCACAGCCTGTCCGCTGCCGGGTCGAACTGGCAGCGGGCAAGCAAGGCCTCGAGCTCGTCGCAGCAGCCCTGGATATCTCCGATTGCGTAGGTAGACATGTTGCCTTGGCTATTGTCGTTCGAGTTGCGCGACCAGTGCGCTCAACGAAGGGTCGCCCGGCTTGAAGGCGAGCGCCTTCCTGGCCTCCACCAGCGCCTCGCCCTTCCTGCCGTCGGCCAGGAACAGCATTGCCCGACCAAAGCGCACATCGGCCCCATCTCCCTGCGCCAGCACCGAATCCAGGTCCGCAACCGCCTCCTCGCGTCGCCCCATGGCGCCCAGCCCCATCGCCCGTCCGACCCGAGCGGATCGGCTGCCCGGCGTCAGTTCCAGGAGCGCCGTATAGGCCTCCACGGAGTCTGCGTGCCGGCGAAGCCGCGCGGACGACTGGGCCACGATGGTGAGCGCGAGGCCCTGCTCCTCGGCATCGAGCCCGAGCGCAAGTGCCTGTCGCGCGGCCGCTATCGCACCCTCTGGCTGCCCCTGCTCGACCAGGATCTGGGCGCGCAAGAACGCTGCCGCGGCGGGCTTGTCCGGGTCCCCACCTGCCGCGGCGGAGGCATCAAGGGCATTGAGCGCCGCCTCCGGCTCGCCCAGCATCTTCAACGCCGCAGCCCGGTGATACTGCACCTGACCCACATGCTCGCCGGCGGCAAGCGCCCGGGTGTAGTCTTCCAGGGCACCCGCGAACAAGCCGGCGACAAAGAGATCGTTGCCACGCCACATGTAGGCGCGCCCTCGGCCGACCGCATTGGCCGGCGCGTCCGCATCGTGTTTGGCGGCCGCATCGCGCCAAAGCGTGGCATCGCTCCTGAACGTGCGCAAGCGCTCGAAGCTGAGACCGGCGAACAACAGCACCAGGCAACCGGCGATCGCGACGGTGATCCGTGGCCGGATGCCAATGAATGGAAACGCAAAGAGAAAAGGCACACCGATCGCCCACAGATAGCTTCGATACAGCACGAACGGATCCTGCACCCAGACCGTCGTGAATTCCGTCGCGAACAGGGTGGCCGGCACGAAGGCCGCAAAGCCCAGCATTTGGCGCCAGTCTCGATAGCGCACCATCGCGACGACAGAGAGCGCCAGAGCGGCAAGATAGAGAGGCGCCCCAAGCACTTGCGGGAACTCGGTCATGGACAACGGGAAGGGCGGACGCAGATCCACCGACATCCAGCCCACATTCGGGATCACCCACAACAGACCATAGCGGAAGAAGAGCCAGGCCTGATTGACGATGCTGAGCGTGAGGGCATCGTCCGAGACACCGGGTTGCATCCCGTCAAGCTGGGCCACCAAGCGCGCGGAACGCTCATCGAACACCTGTCCGACCACGCCCGTGTAGTGACTCGCCAGTACGGCACCCAGCACGCCAACCAGAACCAGGCCGATGGCCAGTGCTCCGACGATCACCCTGGCCGGGGGCCGGCGCACGATGCCGTACAGCGCCAGCGCCGGCAAGGGCAGCAGCACCGCGTGCTCCTTGGCGAGCACCGCCATCGCGTAAAGCAAAATGGCGACCGCCAGCCAGGCCAGCCCCCTGCCCCGCGCCGCGGCGAGCACCGCGACCAGCGACCAGACCGAGAAACAGGTCGCCATCACGATCGACCGCTGAATCAGGTAGCCAACGCCATACACGGCCATCGGGTTGGCCACGAACAGCGCGACCCCGGCCACCACCGCAAAGCGAAGTGACCCCTCCGACGGCTGGCCATCCTCCTGCTCCCAGCGGGTCGCGCCGACGACCCCCTGCAGCAGCACCCAGAGCCCTGCGCCAGTCGCCAGGTGCAACGCCAGGTTGAAGACGCGCTGCAAGGCCCAGGCGTCCTGCCCCAGCCAGACAAAGCTGCCGTAGGACAGCAGGCGCGGTATCAACTCGAGCAGGCTTCCGTACCCCTCGAAAACTGTACCGTCAGTCAGGCGCTCATCGTCGAAGACCAGGGCATTGCCAATATGGAGGCCATACACGGCACAGACGACAATACAGATCGCGAGCAGGAAGATGCGATGACCACTCTGCGATCTAACCATCAGCGGCGGCCCTCGTAACAGATTGCGACATTATTGGAATGCTACTACACTCGCATATTCTTTCGCAGCGCCCCAATCGAAGCATTCACGTGAGCCCGGAATTCGACGCATCGCTCCCCCGCGTGCTTCACGTCGGCAAGTTCTTTCCCCCGGAGCGCGGCGGGATCGAGATCTACTTGGCCGATCTTGTCCGCGCCCAGCGTTCTGCGGGACAGGCTGCTTTCGCCCTCGTCCATGGCACCCCCCGCTCTGACGACCCCAGGTGGCTGCGACGTGTGCCGGCTCCGGTGACGCTCATCTTCGCACCGATTGCACCAGCTTTCCCATTCCGCCTGGCGCGGGCAATACGCGATTTCGAACCAGACGTGTTGCATCTGCACGTACCGAACCTTTCGGCGTTGTGGGTCTTGGCAATCCCCGCAGCTCGCGCGATACCGTGGGTCGTTCATTGGCACGCCGATGTCGTCCAGTCGCGCATTCAAAAGGGCCTGGCACTCGCCTATCGACTTTACCGTCCATTCGAGCGCGCACTGCTAGAGCGGGCCGACAGGATCATCGCCACCTCACAAACCTACCTGGATGCCAGCGAACCGCTCGCGCCGTGGCGGCACAAGTGCTCGACAGTAGCCCTTGGTATTGATCTCGAACGCCTGCCTCGCATCACCGGGACGGAACGGATCGGGTGCGCGGACGAAGGGCCATTCCGCATCGCCTCGATCGGGCGCCTGACGTACTACAAAGGGTTCGAAACCCTGATTGACGCCGTCGCAAGCTGTCCGGGAATCGAGCTCGACATCATAGGAGAAGGGGAAGAGCGCGCGACGCTGGAGGCGCGAATTTCGCGCCTGCCACCTCAGGACGCCGGACGAATCCGCCTAAGAGGCGCAGTGGGTGAAGCGGAGAAGTTCGAGTTCCTCCGGCGATGTGACCTGTTCTGCCTGGCATCACGCGAACGCACCGAGGCCTTCGGGATTGCCATCCTCGAAGCCATGGGAATGGGCCGTCCATGCCTGGTCACGGATCTGCCCGGCTCGGGCATGCCCTGGCTGGTCAGCAGCGCAGGGGCAGGCAGGCTTGCCCGCCTCGACGATCCTGGCGACTGGCGCGAGCAGATCACCCGGCTTGCGAGCAATCGAGCGGAGTGCCGCCGGCTCGGCGAAGCTGGCCGACAGGCCCTTGAAGCCCAGTTTTCCATGGACAGATCGGTAAGGCACTTGCTGGATTTATACCCTCGCCTGCACAAGCGGCCGTCGTCCGACGAGAGTCGGATTCTCATCGTCATTCCCGCCCGCGACGAGGAAGACACTATCGGGACCGTGGTGTCGCGCCTGCACGCCTCGGGCTGGCACGATATCGTTGTCGTCAATGATCACAGCCGAGACGGAACGGCGGCCCGTGCGCGCGAATGCGGGGCCATCGTGATCGAACCCGTATTGCCGCTCGGCGCTTGGGGGGCGATGCAGACAGGCATTCGTTTCGCGCTCCGGCATGGCTACGGCGGGGTCATCACGATGGATGCCGACGGTCAGCACGAGGCGGCCGAGCTGCCCAACCTGATGCGTTCCAGGCACCAGGCCAATGTCGTGATCGGCGCCTTCCCCGAACGTGGGAGCAAATTGCGCAGATTGGCCTGGATCTGGTTCCAGCGCCTGTCGGGCTTCAGCTTTGCCGACCTCACCTCCGGATTCCGCTACTATGACTCGAAGGCGCTCACGGTACTTGCTGCGCCGGAAGCGACGCTGCTCGATTACCAGGATATCGGCGTACTGCTGCTATTGCGCGCCCACCACCTGAGTATTGTCGAGATTCCCGTATCAATGAACATGCGCCAGTCCGGGAAAAGCCGTATCTTCAGCTCGTGGTTCGCGGTCGCCCACTACATGGTCAAGACCACGCTTCTCTGCATTGCCGGTCGTCGTCGCACGCAACTGGCAGACGTGACATGAACTACCAGATATTTTCCGCGTTGCTCGGCACCGCACTGGGTGTCGTGATTCTGCTGCTGGTGCGGCGGGACCACCTTCAGCTCGGCCATGCCATGTTCTGGCTGGTGCTTGCGGCCGGTTCCGTCATTTTCGGCCTGGCGCCGGCACTTTCGGACCGGATCGCAACGGCATTCGGAATCAGCTATGGGCCGACACTGGTCATTCTGATCGCGCTCGCGGCGCTCATCGTGAAGGGCCTTCAGGCCGACATGCTGACATCCCGGCTGGAGCGCAACATTCGCCGGCTCAATCAGCGCATTGCATTGGTCGAAGCCGAGATGCGAAACGACGCCCCCGCCCGGTCGGCCACCCATTTGCGCAGGGTAGATTATTAACCGGGCAGCAAACAGGTAACGATTGGGAGCGGGTCTTCCTCCCCCTTGAAGGGGAGGCCAGGGAGGGGATGGGGTTGAGCCCCGCGACTTGCCCCATGCCCACCCCGGCCCGTCCAATGCCGGCCTAGCACAGCCGGCCCGCTCTGGCAGCGCAGGGCCATGCCTTGCGAATTCCCGCCCTCGCCCCCCTTGAAGGAGAGGGAGTGAGTGGTCCGCGTAGTGCCTGAACTGAAATCGCCTAATGGATTGCCGCGTTGGAAGTCAGGCCATTCGGAAACACGCGTACCGGCACCCGCGCGCCACCGCGTCGCTTCCCCTGCACGCGAGCGCCTCTTGATCTGCCGTCATTCAAGCCATGCCGCCAGCCGTCTCAGCAGATGCCGCTCCAGCCTGTACAGGGTGCTGCTCTGGTATTTCGCGCGCAGGCTGGCACGCAACCACAGAAGCCGATTCTCCCATGGCGACGCATGGTGGCTCACCAGAGACCGGTAGGGCGGAGTGAACCGCGCATCGGCCGCGATGACCGCCCGGGGCAACAGAATGGCCTCGTCAATCTCATGAGCCAACTGATAGAGCAATGACGGACGAACGTGGCCCTTCTGCACCTCATCTTCCACAAAGGCAAGGGGTATGGCCCCATCTTCCAGTGCTCGACGAAGTGTCCTGACCCACAGGTAGCCAAGCGGATTGAGATGTGACACCCATGGCTGGGTATGCATGTCCGTATAGTGGAGCAAGGCCGTCCGGCCCTCCTTGAAGGTCTCCAGCGAATTCCAGTCCGGCTCGATCCCCGCTCGCGCTTCTGCCAGGGAGAACTCGTACATCAACTGCTCGTAGGACAGGTCCCCCGAATCCAGCATCGCGACGATGTCCCGGATGTCCCAGTCGAGGCGGCCGCAATCCATCAGCATCACGCTGTACTGGGGCTTCCTCCCACTTGCAGATGGCGAAAAGGCCGTGAGCACGTTCGCCTCATCCAGCGGTCGCTGCCAGAGATCCACGACATCCTTGAAAACCAGCATGTCCGAATCGAGATAGATGGCTCGACCTGAAAAGCCGCACACCTCGGGAATCAGAAAGCGCTGGAAGGAGAAAGGGGTGCGCGGCCGGTTCCCTGGCGCGAGCGGCGTCGGAACCGTGATGCCGCACTTTCCGAGGCATTTCACCTCGACCGTGCTGCTGGCGTGCTGGCGGATCGAGTACTCCAGTACGCTGACCGGCAGCGCCTCACTGTCACTGGACGCGACGAAAATACGAATCGGCGTCTCCATGCCGAGCGGCGCATAGTCGACGCCCGTCCTCGAAATCACGCTGGCAAACGAATCGAACTGGCGATTGAAACTCTTGTGCCCGTTCGCCAGAAGAGATACCGAAGAAAGGTCGGAAAACTCTGAACTGTAGGTGCTGCCGCCATCCACACCCAGGGACCTGACCTGCCGAACACCTGCGGAGGCCAGCAGATCGAATGCGGCTTCCGAACTGAAATGAAAGGCATTGAGCGCGGGATGGTCGGCGTGGCGAACAGGCGCGGTACAGAGGTCATACCAGAACAGGCGCCCCGCATCGACAAGCCGCGACAGATTGCCGTGGCTGGACGCGAGATCCACCAAATCGATGGCACCAACTGCGTTCTTGAAATGCGGATACCGCGGCAAGACCACAATCGTATCCGGGCGCCGGGAGAGCGCTCCAGCGCAACGCTCGTAAGCCTCGAAATCGATGAAGTGTGCGATGTCGACCCTTTCGCACTCGCGTGCGCAATCATTCAGCGCAAGTATGCGGAACCGATCCAGAGGATAGTCGCCCCTGGCGGCGAAACTCGGGCCCTTGCCCAGGATGAGCCAGGGCATTGCCACCAGCCCAGCAGACTCAGCAAACCATTCGAACACATGCTTCGGCACAGCCATCCTGGCGCCTCTACTTCCTGAACCCCAACATGTTGATCATGGCCGGGGCCAGCGAGTAAGGCGGCACCTCTGCGCCTTCCTGCTTGCTTCGCTTGCGCTCAAGTTTCTCCTCCCGTGATCTCGGCCGGAAAAGAAAGCGATTCATTTTTTCCATGTTCCGATTGCGTAGCGAAAGGACGTCGTTCTCCTCAAGCGTCGACACGCATGAAAACCGGAAATCTTGAAAATCGATACCGGGAAACAGGAAGCACACAGCCTCAGGCGTGAAACGCCATAGATCACCCGGGTAGCCGTGGTACCGGAAGACGAAAGGCACCGACAAGTAGATCGCGCCACCGGGGCGCAGCAATTGCTCGACGTTGCGAGACGCTTTGAAAACGTTCGGAATATGCTCGAGCAGGCTGATACAGAAAATCGAGTCGAAGGTCCTGCCGTCAAGCGCAGATCGGATCTCGTCAAGCGGCGCCGTGAGGTCGAATACGACGTCGACGTTCTCTCCGGCTGCCAGATCGCACCCGGTGTAACTGAACGGCTTGCCGCGCTTCTGCAAGATCTCGCGCAGATCCAGGTAAGCGTGGTCCTTGTATCGCTTGGAGCCAAGTTCGAGCACATCGACACCCGTGTGGCGGATGTTCTTCGCAACCCACTCCGCGACATTAGCCGACGCCATATTCAATCCTTGACAGTCTTGCAGTTTGCATCGTCATCAAGCAGATACTCCGGTCGGAATTCAGAATAGACTTCTCGCTCCGCGAGCGAGCTGGCCAGGCCTCGGAAGCGAGACACTTCGCCTTCCGACACGCGCACGGTGGCCAGAAACCGCTCGGGAACGAGCCGGGCAAGGCTGGAGCCCAGCCAGCCGCGAGCCAGATGCCGCACATAGAACTTGTGGATGACGCGCTTGGACGCCGGGCTGAAGGGCCGTATCAGCCTGAAGTAGGCGCGGGAAAAAAGTGGCAGGGCACGGAGTCTTCTCGAATAGGTGCGGGAATTGAGCTTCCTGCCAGACGTGCGCATGCCGGAGGCGAGTCCAAGGCACTCTTCAATCATGCCGTAGAACCGCTCCGCGTCTCGCGACAGCAACTCCACCGGAACCACGATGACACGCTCCCCAAATGCTCTCCGGTACACCTCGACAAGATGGTTGTAATCCACGAGATCGGAGATCGCGCGCGGGTACGCCTCCAGAAACACCTGAAGGGGCAACACTCCGCCCTTCGACACATATTGCGCATGGAACGACTCAATGAACCGTGCGAAGCCACGGGTCACAATCAGCACGTAGGCGTCCGGAAACAGCGACTGGAGCTCGGAGCAGCGACTCTCGCGATATTCCCTGACGGTGTCCGCCTTCGCAATCAAGCCACACGTCGCATCGAACTCCAGCCCGATGGACAAACGCTCGTCGCTCAGAACACAAACCTTCCTGTCTCGGGCGCCCCCCCTGATGAGCGCCTTCTGGGAAAAAGGCCAGAAGTCCGGATGACGCTCAAACCAGTCCTGCAAGGTTGTCGAAGCGGCTTTCCCGATGCCTATGTGCAACAGGATCTGCATCGGTCATTCACCAGCCGTCGCGGACGCCCTGCGCCGGAGATAGCCCTTCGGGTTGGAGGTCAGGACAAACCGCTCACGCGTCATATCCAGTTCGAAGCTGTCGGAATTCTGCTTGAGAAAGCGCTTCGCGGCAGGCAAAGGCCCTCCATCGGGAAAGCTTTGTGCCATGCGGCTATGCAAGGGACTGAAGACGTCCACCACGCCATCCTCCACAACCAGATACTGGCCGGGGGTCACAAACCGGGCATAGAGCTCCAGGTCGCGGCTGACGGCTTCCCGGGTATGGTCGGCATCGTGAATGACCATCACAGTCCCGGATCCGACCAGGGCCTCGACCTGATCGACGATTTCCGGGGCGGCGCAGTCCCCGGTCAGCTCGACAATCCGGGGGTGGCTGACGCGATAGTTTTCCCGGGATATATCGACGGAAATGACCCGACCATGCCCCATCATGTCGCAGACACTGGCCATGAAGAGCGCGCTCCCGCCAAACAGGCTGCCAATCTCGACGATATGGTCTGGCCGGCATTCGTGGATGATCTCCTGATAGACCCACATGTCAGGCAACATCTTCCGCGTCGGTATGCCAAGCCAGCTGATACTGTGCATCATCCGCTTGTCGGCAAAGTACCAATGCACGTACTCGGCAATACTGGCTGACCACCGCTCTCGATACTCGGGATCCGACACGAAGTCTGCGCCTCGCAGGACGCCCTCGTCGTGGACCAGGCGAAAGCTTGCGAGCGGGTGACGAATGACCCGCAGGATCGTCTTCAACGCGGACCCGGGAGTAAGCGGGAAGGACAACCGTGCGGGACGTCGAAATTTTCTGGGCTTCGGACGGTCCGGCTTGACCGTTTCGGCTTCAGGCAGCATCGCTTGCATCGTGGGATAGGTCACTTTCGATGGTTAAACAGGAGCAATCCAGGTTCATGCCGGCCTCCCTTGGACGTTCGGTCAGCAGCCCGAACACGACGAGTTTGGTCGGAGGCCCCGGGAAGTTGCCGGCGCCCCCCTCCTTGACCAGCTCCATGGCTAGCCCATAGTGATTCCTGGGCAAATCGGGAATGCGCACCTGAAAGGCTAGCTTGCCCGGTGTACCCCGCCTTAGGGCGACTGCTCGAACCTTGCTCTGGCCATGCCCCACCTCCATCCCGGTCCCGGAGTGAAGGCTGAGACTGACGCCCGTGCACACGAAGGATTCCCGAGGCAACAGCTCGACAAGCACATGCAGGACCTCGCCCGGCCGTCTCAGCAGCCGCAATCTGGCTCGCTCGTATTCTTCGCCGTCCACGAAGATCCGCGTCGCGACAACCAGGGGTAGCAACGCCTGTTTGGCGCTGCGACGTTGAAACGCCTCGCCGTCCTGATCAGACAATCCGGGATCCTCCGGCGGGTACTGCCCCTCACCTGGCTCCGCTTCCATATCAGCGAGCGTTTCCTCTGCCTCGCCATCCGGACTGTTGATCTGGTCCGAGTACAAATCCGGAACCGAGTTTCCGCCAGAATCAGCGCCCGACGGAGCGGATCGTCCGAGGTAGTACTCGATCGCCAGTCCGGTTTGGAATGGACCGTAGAGGCGGCCCTGATGGAGGACCATTGACTGCTCAGCAACTTCCTTCAGAAACTCGAAATTCGTGCTGACGATCAGTGCCGTGCTGCGCGAAAGCCGATCGACAAGCGCAGCCCTCGTAGCCCACCTGGCGTCGCCTGCACCCGCACTGACCAGTTCATCAATCACCAGGATGTCGGCGGGAATCTGCAGGAGCATTTCCATTCCCAGCTTTCTGATCAGGTAAGGCGAGAGATTCCCCAGCGGACTGTCTGCCACCCCACTTTCAATTCGATTCTCTTGCAGGACCGACCCGACGGCCTTGAGAAGACCCTCCCCTGAGAGGCCTGCGAGCGCCCCTCGGATTGCCAGGTTTTCTCGCAGGCTCAGGGATAGCTTGAAGCCTGCCACAGGCCTGCCGAACAGCAGCCTTGAGCCCCTCGCCGTCACCCGCCCTTGTGTCGGTGCGAATACGCCACTTGCGATGCCGGCCAGAATGGACTTGCCGCTGCGATGTCCACCGATAACGCCCAGCTTCTCCCCTGCCTGCAGCTGCAGTGAGATGCCTTGCAAAGCAGGGAAAGTATCAGGCCGGGCTCGATTCAAGAGCGAACGCGGCCATAGCATTTCGCGCAGGATGGCCGATGGGATGTCGGACACGTCGCGGGGAAATGCACGGCCGACCTGATCCAGCTCAAGGACGATGTCTGGACGCTCCATCATCGTCAGCGCCCGATATATGCCACGGCAAGGCGAACCTTGGCCTGATAGTAGAGGAGCCCCAGCCAGAGTAGGCATGCGGCAAGCACGACGAGACCCAGGACCGCTGTCACATCGGGCATCGTGCCGGTCATCAGGTCCAGGAACGGAACCATCACGTAGGTGAACGGATTGACCTGGTTGATCCACTGCAATGGTCCAGAATCGGGCGATGCGTAAAAGATCGGCGTCGCCAGCAACAACGCGTACTGGACCACCGGCATGGCGTAGCGCACGTCCAGCAAGGCAAGACTCAATGGGAGGGTGAGGCAGGCCATGGCCATTCCGATTGCGATCAGGACGCAGATCCCGACAGGAAACCACCCCAATGCGACACTCAAGGGCGCCTGAAACCAGATTGCCGCCGCGAGCAGCACGGGGAGCTTGAGGGCGATCGCGACGACGGCCGAAATCGCACCCGCCGCGAGCAGGATCCGAGCGTCGAACACGACCGAACGCAGAAGCATGTTGGCGCGCCGTGCAAGCCGCATCGGCTCGAGCCATGTGTCCGCAAACAATTGCCAGAGCATGAGCCCGGTCAGCAGCCGAAGCAGATAGTCCCTCGATTGCCCCTCTGGATACAGCCCGAGGTCCTTTCCGACCAGAAGCGCCACGGAGACCAGAGTAAAAAGGGGAACGAAAAACCACACCACCCCGAGAAGCGTGCGGCGGAAACGCACCCTGTAGTCTCGCAGGACGAGAGACCATGCGGCCAACAGGAAGGCCTTCACGACTTGGCCCGGGAACGAGCACGCAGTCTAGTGACTGCAGGGCGGGCCGTCACCGAGTAGACCAGGTAGGCCGCACGCAGTCCAAGCTGCGGCAGACGCCGAACAAACCGCAAACTCCGCCGGATTGATTTCAGCCGCCCCTTGCCCGTCCCTCCTTTTTCGGCCTTACCTGTCCCTTTGCGCTGCTTTCCGAACCGGATGGTACGTTCCTGCAGCGCACGGGAATGAAGGAGCAGGAACTGTTCGTCAGTCAGACGGAGTTCCGGTGGCACGAAGACGGCATCCGGCGTGGTGTCCGGCAATACAGGCAGCGCCTGTTCCCGTGTCAGGGATTCGACATCCTGTCGCAGGGAAGGGCGAACCAGGCCGGCGCGAATGTCCTCATTCACCATCTCGATGTCGAGGAGCCCCCGTTCCAGCGCTCGCTGCACCCATTCCATCCATTGCATCCTGGTCGGCGCGAAGGCCGAATACCAGGGACGTCGCCCGAATGGCAGTGCGCTGGTCAAGCCGCCGGAAACCAGCCATGCCGGAAGTTCGGCGACAGTGAACTGATCATATCGACTCAGGGACTCGTAATCCGACCGGCCCTCACGAAACTCGTGAAACCGACGCAACTCCTGATGAGCGTTATCGGCAACAAACAGATCCAGATCCGCCACCGCAGGAAACCCCTGCAGTGCGAGCGCACGATCGCATGTCTCCGCCGGCGCGATATCGCCGGGTATGACATGGCCCGGCATGAAGACCGTTAGCCGGTCTGGAGACGATCCGAGCGCCCACAGACGCAGGGCCAGCCGACTTGAAGACGTCTCCGGCACATCGCGCCACGCAGGCAAATCGGTCAGCCGGGACGATCTGACGATCTCGCCCAGCGCACGACCTTCGAGGTGGTCGGCGAAAACCGACAAGACCGCGCGCTGCGTCCTGCATGGCACGGCGTCATCGATGAGAAAGCGGGCATGGGTCACGGCGGCCGCCTAGAGCAGATAGGCAAGAAAATGCTTGTGAATCGCACCCCGCCATATTTCCCTGACCAGTTCGAGGCGCCCAACCGCGCCAGCCCGAACCGCCTCTCTGAGCCACTTTCCCCAGAACTCCGTCAGCGGATGACCGGGATTCTTCCATGGCTGCGACCGAACATGGCTGAAGTGCGTGAGCTTGCTATCCGGCTCGACGATATTGAAATGATTCCAGCGAGGATCGACCGGCTGAATCTGCTCCTGATCGAACCAGGTCAGCATCATGAAGTCGCGATAGTGGATCTGCCCTTCACCGAGCTCCGCCCGATTCGGGACCACGTGCCGGAACATGGTGTCCGGATCCCAGTCGCGCAACCTCTCGCATGCCATGGCCATGACGCTCGTTTGATTGTGCTGGCCTACAGCCTTGGCGCCAAAGTTCCCTTTCGGCTGGTTCACGAGGGCGATGCTGTGCTCGTCATCGAGCGCATCGGCGAGTTCGTTGATGTCCGTAAAAACCAGTTGATCTGCGTCGAGATAGATGGCTTTCCCTTCGAAATTGTTCAGCTTGGGCACCAGAAAGCGCACGAATCCGAAGTTCGTTCCACCCACCCGTTCGATTTCCTGTTTCACCGAGCGCACCTGGACAGGACGCTTGGCGTTCTTTCGGATCGAATATTCGAGGACTTTCTGCGGGATCAGCTGATCGTCTTCAGTCCCAATGTAAACAGTCAAGGTCATGTTTTTTCGCCAGTCGCTGAAATAGGAAGGAATTCGGATACGATATCGCTGGCATCAATATCACCCTTCAATACCTCGTACTGATAATCCACCAGATGGTAGCCGACGATGGGCGACAGGTTCAGGACGGGAACACCTTTCCGCCGCAGAAAGTCCTGGACGATAAGAGTCCCCTTGACATAACTGTCGTAGTTTCGGGTTTGCCCACGCTTCAGAACCTCGTCCTCGCGAAACTTGTTCTTGTCGTACTGGGCGTAGTGCTTTCCGCCCAAGGTCGTACTGTCGCAACCAATGGTATAGATCGCCCGAGCACCCATGATCCACGCCAACTGCAATGCCCCATGCAATGAACACCCCTCCGGGGTGTAGTACAGATAGTCGCCATTCTTCGACATTTCGTAAATACGGTCGATGTCGTGGCTCCAGTCAAAAAAGTAGAAATACGGATTATCCCAGTCGATGACTGCGTCTCGATTTCTCCCCGTACCCTTCACAATGGGGTACTTGATGCCCGAGAAATTCGGATGCAGCGGGGCACTGACGGTATTACCCTCCCTGGAATAGGTCTGGTGGTGCATCAGGGCGATCGGCGCAATGTTCGGATGAATCTTGTAGCTGTCATTCAACGACATGCAGATCTTGTCTGCCAGAAACTCCAATGGGAAAACGTTGGCCGTCGGACCACTTCCGACGATATATATTTCCTGACCGGAATAGACATCTCGCAGATCACGCAAGCGCATTCACTTTTCTCCAACAACCCGCATGTCCCGAGGATCCTGCTGTTTGAACATCGCACGCTCCTGACGCACGTTGTTGAATCCGCAACGTTTCAGCAGGTCGATTAGTGTCGTCGGCGTGTAGCCCCAGCGATGACACATCAAGGGATCCCGCCACGCCGGATCACCGTAAAGCGGCCACATGGCCATCTGTCCATCCTTCCCCTCCGCTCGCGCGGCACGCTCGGGATCCTTCAGCAACATGGCCGCCGCGGTCAGGATGTTCGGACATTCAAGCACCAGTGCCCCCCCGGGTTTCAGGATGTCCTTCCAGTGCTTGAGCAGGTCTTCCGCCTCCCAAGGGTAGAAGTGCTCGATCACATGGACCGACAGTATCTCGTCGGCGTGATCGTTCTCGAACTCCAGCGCGCGCAGGTCCGCAATGACGTCCGGCCTGTTGCCCTTGCGGGACTCCGCGAAATCCACATTGATGTACCCCTCCAGAATCTTGTCTCCGCACCCCAGATTCAGCCGCACCTTTCCGTCTGCAGGCGGAGGCGACCACTTCACCTTCTTAGCGCGCACCACTTCCCCGACTGTCCTGGCGCGCTCCTTTCCCAGCAGCCTGAAGGCGATCTGTCTAGCAACCTGCAGCACGTCTGACCCTTTGCCTTTCCAGCACGTGAACGAAGAACGCCTCGAACTGGTTGGATATGTTGGCGATGTGAAAATTTGGCGCCGCGGCGAGGAAACCTCGATGTATTTCCTGGCGCAGCGCACGACTTGCGACCAGGCGATCGAGTTGCCGCTCAAATGAGCCGGGCTGGTCCGTGAAGAACAGGACATCGCCCGGATCCGTGTCATGGGCCGACATCTCGTCGTAGTGGGCCAGCGCCGGCGTACCGGAACCGATGGCGTTGGCCAGTTTCACGTTCGACTTGAAGTGACGGGCGAGAAAGCTCCCGTGCTCGCCACCACGGGCCATGATGACCACATCGAGGTCCGAATAGCGCTGCGGGTTGACTACGAAGCGTATCCCGCGCTCGGTGCATGCCCTGTCGATCCGCGCATGCCACTCGCCGAGGTAGTCGCCCCCCTCATACCCGACCACGGCGACGCGCTCGCGAACGGGGTTCTGTTCGATTTGCGTCCGGTAGTGGTGATAGATCGTGACCCTGTCGCGCACCAGACCACCGAGGCAGGCTTCCATGCGGCGGGTCGGGAAGACATATCCATCGGCGTCGATCCCTTTCCAGGCGCTGGCGAAGAATTCGCGCGCCTTGGCAACGTCGGTGTACTTCAAGCCATCGTCAGGCTGGGACCACGAGTCCACGATGTCGAAGACGAGCGCCTTGCCCATTCGACGAGCCCGCTCAATGACGCGAGGATCCGGCCGCTTGACAAGGCAGACGACATCGGCCCGTTCGAGATCGTCATCCGTCGGCTTGTTCAGAGCCACCCAGTTGCTGCGCGTCGCGGCGATCTGAAGCCCCCGGATCTGCCAGGCCCCGGCAGAAGATCGACTGGTAAAACAGACATTGACCGGAGACCTCCCGCCAGCTACGTCCTGCTCGCAGGGTTCTTCGTTGGCAATCACGGTTCGAAGCATTGTCCCTCAGACTTCCTCGCCGTCGCAGCTACGACAGGCCGGGCTCGCGCATTGGCGCATGTGGATTGCTGTCCCGGAGTTCTTCGTTGCCATCGACGCAACCACGCGCGCGGGGGCTTCGATTGTTGATAGACGCCCCGGCTCGACAGCACCCACCTCGCAGGCTGAGTCCAGGCCGGACTGGCTGCCCAATGAGGCAGATGTCATCCTTAGGCCGACGATCTTATCGCTGCAATGCGGCGGCCACAACTTGACGCCCCCCAAAAACCGAACTGCCCCGGTATGTCACCGCCGTCCCGTGCATGCTGCCTCTCATGGGCCATAATGGCTGACCGCGCCCTACCCCTCCGAAGTGAGAACGCCAGCACTCCCACCGGGCCCATCTCCGTGCATGGCGGACCGTGGAGGCAGGGCGCGAAGACACAGGCGATTCGGATATACTGCATCGGCTTCCAGGCAGTTGATTCTCGGAAAAGAATTCATGGCGCGACCGGCGCTTTCAGATTCTGAGAGCGGCAGACTTGCACCCCGTTGGGATAGCCCCAATGACCTCCCCCAGAAGTGACCCGATGGCATGAGTGATTCCATTTACGCAGCGCTCAATCAGATCTTCCGCGACGTTCTCGACAACGATGAGATCAACCTCAGCCCGGACACAACGGCTGCTGACGTACGGGGCTGGGACAGCCTGGCGCACATCAACTTGATTCTGGCGATAGAACAGCACTTCAAAGTGCGCTTTGCGACCACGGAAATCGGCGGACTATCGAACGTGGACGAACTCGTTTCGCTCATCCAAGCGCAGGTCTGATCGGCTCACCATGCAGAACGTCGCCGCGTTGCCTTGGCTGCCAGACGCGCCAGAGGACTTCCGCAGCCAGGTAAAGGGCATGACGAATGGCGACACCGCGCGCCATCTCGCCACCCACGCACTGAATCTGACCCAGTTGGGCCAACTGGCCCGCCAGATGCATCGCCTGGACTCGCTTGCGCCTCTGCATCCGTTCAACCTGGCGCTACTCAGCAGCAACACAGTCGACTTTCTGCTACCCCCTCTGGTCGCGAGCGGTGCGCGCCACGGCTTGGCCCTGAACGTCTTCGGAGCGCCTTTTGGTCAAGTCATGCAGCAGGCGCTGGACCCGGAGTCCGAGTTGCGTTCATTCAATGCGGACGCGGTCCTCCTTTACCTGGACTGGCGATTCTTCACTCTGCCGAGCGCAATGGGCGATCAGGCCGCGATGCAGGAGGCCGTCGAGAATGCCATTCAACAGACCTGCGTCCTGCGCCGCGCTTTGCGGGAAGCGGGGGCAATGGTTATTGCATCGACCATATCGCCCCCTCCGCTGCCCCTGTTCGGTCATCTGGACGCCCGCATCGCCGGAACGGGGCTCGCCTTCGCGCAGGCCTACAACGCGGCGCTGATCGAGTCACTGAATGGCACGCCGGATGTGCTTCTCGATGTTGCCACGCTATCGGCGACTATCGGCCTTGCTACCTGGCACGATGCGCCGCAGTGGCATCTGGCCAAGATTCCCTTCAGCATGGATTGCGCCCCCCTGTTTGCCGACCACGTCAGCCGCCTGGTCGCCTGCATGCGGGGCAAGGCGAGAAAGTGCCTCGTGCTCGATCTGGACAACACGGTTTGGGGGGGCGTCGTCGGCGATGACGGCGTCGAGGGCATCAAGGTCGGCAATGGCTCGGCAGTCGGCGAGGCGCATCTCGAGCTGCAACGTACGGCGCTTGCCTTGAGGGAGCGCGGCATCGTGCTTGCGGTCAGTTCAAAGAACAATGACGAGGTTGCGCGCAAGCCTTTTCGCGAGCACCCCGACATGCTGCTTCGCGAGGAGCACATCGCCGTTTTTCAGGCCAATTGGCAGGACAAGGCCACCAACCTGGTGGCAATCGCAAAGACGCTGAACATCGGGGTCGATGCGCTCGTGTTTGTCGATGACAATCCGGCAGAGCGTGCCCTCGTGAGACAGGCATTGCCCCACGTTGCGGTGCCCGAGCTGCCAGGTGACCCGGCTCTTTTCCCGCAGCACCTCATGCACGCCGGTTACTTTGAGGCGCTGGCTTTTTCTGAAGAGGACCGGCAGCGCGCCGACCAGTATCAGTCGAATGGCATTCGAGCTGCGCTCGAGCGGTCCGCCACCGATCTACCCAGCTATCTACGCTCACTGCAGATGGTGATCGATTTCTCCCCCTTCGACGCGATCGGCCAGCCACGCATCGCGCAGCTGATTAACAAGTCGAACCAATTCAATCTGACGACGCGCCGCTATACCGAGGCCGACATCGCGTCCATGCGCGACGATTCGACGCTGTTCACGCTGCAGGTTCGGCTGACGGACCGGTTCGGCGACAACGGCATGATCAGCGTCGTGATCTGCCGCCTGCGTGAGCGCGACTGGATGATCGATACGTGGCTGATGAGTTGCCGGGTGCTGAAGCGGAACGTGGAAGTCGCCGTGCTTGACGAGATCATGTCGGCGGCGAGGAAACGGGGGGTGTGCACCGTGTGGGGCCGCTTTGTTCCGTCCGGGAAAAACGACCTTGTCCGCGAGCACTATGCGGAGTTGGGGTTCGCACCAGCAGGAAGCGCCGACGACGGCACGACGACATGGCAGATGACCGTCGCAGATTATCAACCGCACGAGCTCCCGATGGTCGTCAAAGGAGCTACCTGCGACGACCCTTCTCGCTAAGTGCCTGCCCACCTTGACAGCCGACGCTTCCGCGCCACGGATCAGCGCGCGTTCGCCCGCCTCTCGGGAGACGTCAATCCGATTCATCTCGATTCGACATGCGCAAGGCGAACAATTGCGGGACAGTGCATTGTGCATGGCGTTCATGCTGCACTCTGGGTGCTCGACGCCATCGCGCGTCGTTCGATCGCCGTCGCAGGCCTGCAAGCGCGCTTCCTCAAGCCCATGTTTCTCGACGAAGAAATTGCTTGCATATGGGACGAGTCGAGCGGAAAGGCTCAACTGAGCAGCAACGGCACCCCACTCGTCGAAATCACCCTTTCGCCGCAACGGCCGGCTGTCGGCACAGCCGCCGTGGCGTCCGTACCGGGTCGCGAAGCACCTGCCGATCGCAGCTTTGAGGAAGCTGCAGGAATGCCTCCTCAAGCCTTTGACATTCACGGCGAATCCGATCTCGCCGGCACCCTGTTTCCCGACGCGACGCGCCTCTACGGGCAACAGCTTGTCTGCGAACTGGCCGCGCTATCGTACATCGTAGGCATGGAGGTGCCGGGTATGCACTCCCTGTTCTCGGGACTGCGCGTCGGCATTCACGACTTGACGGAAGCATCCGTCTTCTCGATTGCAGGCAGTGACGAACGCTTCAAGCGCCTTCTCATCTCGGTGACAGGGCGCAGCCTGAATGCAGAGATCGAAGCCTTTCAGCGCCCCGCCCCGACGAGCATGCCCCCTCTGCGAGCACTGAGGCATCGAGTCCGTCCCAACGAGCATGCTGGCGTGACCGCCCTCGTAGTCGGCGGCTCACGGGGCCTTGGTGAGGTTGCCGCCAAACTGATCGCGGCCGGCGGCGGCCGCGTCACCATCACCTATCGCACCGGCGAGGAAGATGCGTATCGAGTCGTCGACGACATCCGGCGATCCGGCGGGGATTGCCAGGCACGGCAACTGATCATCGGGGAAGGAGCGCCACCGCTGGGACCGTTGCCGGCAATCAACCAACTCTACTACTTTGCAACGCCAAAGATCTTTGGCAAGCGTGCCGGTGGCTACGATGACGCCTTGTACCGCAGCCTTCGATCCGTCTACGTGACCGGCTTTGAAGACCTCTGCAAGACACTCCTCGCAAGGAGGGGGCGCCGCGCCGTCTTCTACCCATCCACCGTCGCAATCGACGCGCCACCGCCAGAGTTGCAGGAGTATGCCTTGGCCAAATCCGAGGGCGAAGCGCTCTGCCAACGCATCAACGATAGCGACCAGATCACGATTCTCGCGCCACGACTGCCACGCACGGCCACCGACCAGACGCTCTCGATACTCCAGGTCCCGGCCGAAGACCCTGTAGATCTCCTCGCGCCATTCGTTCGCAGGATGACCGAACTTACCCGGTGAACTTGCACGCCGGATCCCAATCAGGGCGATCATGCTTTTCAACGACTACTACTTCATCTTCTGGTTTCTGCCCCTGAGCCTGCTCGCCTACCACACGGCCTTGGGCATGGGCCGCGGAGGGCTTGCCAAATGGGTGCTGCTTGGCTCGTCGCTGCTCTTCTACAGCATGTGGAAGTTCGCGTTCCTGCCTCAGTTTCTGTTATCCATCCTTTGCAATCACCTCATCGCCGCGCAATTTCAGTCACGGCAGTCGAGCGGATCACTGCATCGAGGCCATGGCGAGAGATTTTTGCTCTGGCTGGGTATGGTCGGCAATCTCGCCTTCCTTTTCTACTACAAGTACCTGACGTTCTTCGCCAGCCAGTCCAACCTGCTGTTCGGCACGGATTTCGTACTCGAGAAGATCGTGATGCCACTGGGCATCAGCTTCTTCACGTTCATGCAGATCTCGTATCTATTCGAGTCGTATCAGGGACGGGTCAAGACGCGAACGAGCCTACTTGACTATGCCCAGTTCATCACGTTCTTCCCGCACCTGATCGCCGGCCCGATCATTCTGCACAAGGAGCTCATACCCCAGTTCAACGACCCCGCGCGAATGCGCACCATTCCGCGGAATATGGCCCTTGGCCTGTTCCTGTTTGCGCTGGGTCTGTTCAAGAAGGTCGTCATTGCCGACAGCCTTGCGGAGAATGCCGAACTGCCCTTTGATCGGGCTGCCTACGATGGCGTGCGGGTCTGGATCGGGGTTCTGAGCTATACCCTGCAGCTGTACTTCGACTTCTCGGGCTACATGGACATGGCCACCGGAATCGCCCGAATGTTCAATTTCGAGCTTCCGGTGAACTTCGACAGTCCATTTCGGGCCAGGAGCATCAGTGAATTCTGGCGACGCTGGCATATCACGATGACGCGCTTCTTCATGAGCTACATCTTCATGCCGATCGCCATGCGTGCCGCACGCCGCCATGCGGTATCGACCCCGGGCAAGCTGCGCAGGTTCATCGAGGCAACTGCTGTCCCGATCCTGGCTACTTTTCTCCTCGCGGGAATCTGGCACGGTGCTGGCTGGAACTTCCTTGTCTTCGGTCTATGGCACGGCTTCGGACTGGTTGTGCATCGACTGTGGGAATCCTCAGGGCACAGAATGCCAGGCGCCCCCGCCTGGTTGCTGACCTTCCTTTTCGTCGCGGTCGGGTTCGTCTTCTTCCGGTCCATGAACATGGAGATTGCTGAACACGTGCTCACCGGACTGTTCACGTTCAATGGTGACCCCGCCGAATGGCGACGCCTGCCACTGATGGCGCTTGCTCTGGGTCTCGCGCTGTTGCCCCGCAACAGCCAGATGCTGGCACGCTCATTCGAACCGAACTGGCGCTTTTTCGTATGGACGATCACGGCCATCATGTTGGCTCTGGCCCTGATCGACCGCCAGGCCGCCTTCCTTTACTGGCAGTTCTGACATGACAGACGATCACAAGGCATCGCGCTGGGCCTGGGCTGTCGTAGGCACGACCCTGGCATTCTTGCTTCTGAATTTCCTGGTCTGGACCTACAACCTGAACCTTCTGTTCGTCCCCTACCCCAACTGCGGCGATCTGGCGCGCATGGCGTTTGCGCCCGAGATGAGCCAGTGTCGCGAGCTGACGCGAAACCTCCCAAGGCTGCTGCAGGATCCAACGCTGGAGGCAACATCCTCATTTGAGATTCTCAGCTTCGGCGACTCGATTTCTCGGGGGCGTGGCGGAGGGGAGAACAACTACTGGCAGGATTTCGTCGCCACGCACTCGGGACTGAAGATCGCTTGGGTGCCCGAGATCGACGACAACAACTACACACAGGACCTCGTCCGTCTGCTAAACAGCGGCTATTTTAGAGCGCATGGCGTCCGGTATCTCATCGTTCAGGCTGCGGAGCGCACGGTGGTCCAACGTTTCACGAAGCCCGTGAATTGGGACGAAACGATGCCGCTCGGGCAGCTCGAGACCCTGTTCGCCGACCGCATGGCTCAGCTGTTTCTCGGCCAACAATATATCGACGAGTGGCAGACCCGACGCATCCTGCAGACGGAGCCATTCTCTCCCCTGGCAGCGAAGGCACTGTTGACGCAGTTGATCACAATGCACTCGGCGCGCATCGCGCTCGACATTGACAGCACCTACAGACGATTGGCCAAGCCCTACAGGTCGGCGCACGAACTGGACGATGCTGAACCCGTCATCAATGCCATCACGTCGATCTTTGCGGAAGACGACGCTGTCTCGGATCTGCCCAAACCCGCGCAGAGAAGCTTTACGGCAGACGGCACGCGAAACCAGATGCCAGCGGCAATGAATAACAATTTCAAGTGGCTGCAACGCAAGGCCAGCCATTTCCTGGGGACCGACCGGTATTTGGAAGGCGCGCAACGGTGGAAACTTCGTGCGCCGATGTTCAGCGGTCCGCATGGTGACACGCTGCTGTTTC
Organism: Rhodocyclaceae bacterium; assembly: GCA_020445665.1. Classification (GTDB taxonomy): domain Bacteria; phylum Pseudomonadota; class Gammaproteobacteria; order Burkholderiales; family Rhodocyclaceae; genus Cognatazoarcus. The sequence goes on along the minus strand of JAGRGD010000049.1, from coordinate 5,783 downwards.
ATCTGGGGGACTACAAGGCAAATCGCCGCAATCGCGAGGACGACGGCATCTTGAAGATGCACGAACACCTGAACCAGCTGGCAGACCTCCTCGCACGCGACGGCATTCGCCTGTATTTCATGCCGACGCCCAATAAGCTGACGATCTACCAGGACTATCTTGTGGAACCCATTGAGACGAAGAGCACTTTGTTTCCCCGCCTCCGCCGCCTGGAAGGCAAGCGTTACACCTTTATCGATACCGAGCGGGTGCTATCGGAGCTAGCCAGGAATGGCGAGAAGGACTTGTTCTTCATCGACGATACTCATTGGTCGAGCAAGGCGCTGCCCCGAATCGCCGAGTTGTTCGACTTCGACTAGCAGACCTGCGCGGTTCCAGTATCAACACCGCTATTACCGGACCATCCGGGACGTCCTAGCGCCTGGGATCGGCCCGCCGGCGGGTGAAGAGTTCCCTGAATGCCCCCTTGAGGTAGCCAGGCTCATAGAACCATGGCGTGACAACCGCATTAAGGCGACGGCCCGGATTGCCGGGAACGCCATCGAAGATCCGTCGGCGCTTTGCAAGCAGTGGCTGCCAGGCGGCAAACCCATCGCGATAGATACGAAGCGTGAGGCGCAGCTTCCCTCGCATCGTATGCCGAACGACGATGCCTGCATGCAGCAGCAGTATCCAGTGCGCGTTCCGGAACAGCAGGCTCACGGGAAACGATTTGAACAGCGTCCAGATCGAATTACGGATCCCGTGGTAATAGACGAAATCGCTGAACCCTCCCCCACTGCTCGCCTGCCCCTGGTGATAGGCGACAACCGCATCTGTCTTCGCAGCGGAAAACCCGAGCAGCCTCGCGCGAATGCACAGATCGGTGTCTTCCGCGTAACAGAAGTAGTCAGGATCAAACACATGACCATGCGCAAGCCGCACACGCTCCAGCATGCGTCTTGAGTAAAGCGCACAGCCACCAGTCGGCCCGAGATAGCCCTCTTCGTCATGCTTGCGATTGGAAGCCAGGAGCGTCCTGTAAAGCGCGATGCCGTGTGACTCGACCGTATCGGTCCTCACCAGTTGCCCACCCCCTGATACCTCAAGGCGATTCACACGGCCACCAATCAGATCAGCCTCGTTTTCTCGTGCCACCTCGACCAAGGCTTCAAAGCCGTCTGCTGCGAGAACGGCATCGCTGTTCACCATCAGAACGTGACTGCATGCTTCGGCGGCGAACGCCTTCTCGATAAGAAGGTTGGAGCCCGCCGCAAAGCCAAGATTGACCTCGGACCGAAATAGATGACAGCGCCCCGATTCCGCCAACGAGTGCCTCAAGAGATCGTAGTCGGCCTGTTCCGACGCATTGTCCAGAACAAGGATGCGGTCTACACCATCGACTGCCAGCGACTGCACGCACCGCACCGTCAGCGCAGCCGTATTGAAGTTGATGACGAGAGCGGCCGTCGAAAGTACCGGCGGAGTCAGGGGCATTGAGGACGCAAGACGAGGACTCATGGAGGCAATACAAGCCTGGCAGCTCTCAGTGGTGAGCCAGCGCGGGAATCTGACGAGTCAGGATCTTGCAGCTTTCCCGCTCAGTGCGCCAGCACGGGGAAGGCCGTTGGTCATCGGCGTCGCCAACGCCCCGAGCGGCATCGACCAACCCCACCGCCCGGTCTGATTACGCGGATTCTGCGGCGGGTTAGCGACCGGAACGCGCCGGCGAAGCCGCAGCGGAACCGTCAGCGTGTGCAAACGCTGGCGACTGGGCACCAGATGCCCGACCCACTTCGCAAGCTGTCGATCGGACCGACCATGACCTGTCCCGAGGCAAACTGTGCAAGGCCGTAGTCAAGACCGCCCGTAGACATCGCTGAACCGCACGATGTCGTCCTCCCCCAGATACTCGCCGCTCTGCACCTCGATCATTACCAGGTTGACGACGCCGGGGTTCTCCAGCCGGTGCTTGTGACCCGCCGGGATATACGTGGATTCGTTGGGACGCACGAAGAACTCGTTCTCGCCATTGACGACCCGTGCCATGCCACTGACGACGATCCAGTGCTCGGAGCGATGATGGTGCATCTGTAAGGAGAGCGACTCGCCGGGCTTCACTTCGATGCGCTTGATCTTGTATCGGCTGCCGTTCTCGAGGACCGTGTAGGAGCCCCAGGGGCGGAACACTGTGCGGTGCAGCTTGTAGGCCTCGTGACCGCTCGCCTTGAGGCGGGAGACGACCTCCTTGACGTCCTGCACCCGGTCGCGGTGGGCTACCAGCAGGGCATCGGCGGTGTCGATGACCACCAGATCCTCGACACCCACCGTGGCCACCGTGCGGTCCTCGCTCTGGACGAAGCAGCCGTGGCTGTCCACCAGGATGGCGTCGCCCTGGCTGCGATTGCCGTCGGCGTCGGCCTCGGACAGCTCGGCGAGGGCATTCCAGGAGCCGATATCGCTCCAGTCGAAGCTCGCTGGCACGACAGCGACGTTGGCGGCCTTTTCCATGATCGCGTAGTCAATGGAGATGCTCTCCATCGCGGCGAAACCCTGGGCCTCGAGCTCGACGAAGGGCTGGGGGGCCGCCTCGGTCCGGGCAGTCGCCTCGAGGCATTGGCGGCCGGCGGTCAGCAGCGCCGGCGCCAGTTCGGCAAAGGCCTTCACCAGTGCCCCGGCGGTGAAGCAGAACATGCCGGAATTCCAGTAGTGGTCGCCCCCCTCCAGCAACTGCCGGGCTCTTTCCAGCGCGGGTTTCTCAACGAAGCCCCGTACCCGGAGGCCATCGCCTCCGCCAAGCGCCTCGCCTGCGTGGATATAGCCAAAGCCGGTTTCCGGATGCGACGGACGGATGCCGAAAGTCACCAGGTGACCATCGGCCGCCAGCGCCCTGGCCTGCGCCACATCCCGGGCAAAGGCCGCGCCATCACGGATCAGGTGGTCGGCAGGCAGGACCAGCAGCACCGCGTCGTCGCCGTGGCGGGCCTGGGCGTCGAGCGCCCCCAAGAGGATCGCTGGAGCCGTGTTGCGCCCAACGGGTTCGAGCAGGTAGCGGGCCGCGCACCGGGCGTCACCGCTCGCCTCGCCCCAGACGTCGCGGGTCTGGAAAAAGTAGTCGCGATTGGTGATGGTCATCACCTCGCCCACCTCCGGGCACGCGAGCGCCCGCCGGTAGGTGCGCCCGAGCAGGGTCTGGCCATCGGCGAGGCGCATGAAGGGCTTCGGGTGGCTCTCGCGGGACACGGGCCACAGCCGTGTCCCGGCGCCGCCGGAGAGGATCATCGGAATCAGCATGGTGCTCGTCTCGAGTGGTTGTGCTTGCGCGTCTCTGGGGTGACAGGGTGCCTCAGCGCGCCCATGTCGGCGCGCGCGGCCTCATGCCAATGATGACAGAATATTGCAGCGCATCACGCCCCGCCCGTACGGTCGGGCGCGAGCGCCCGTGCCAGCACCTCGACGATCCGCTCGGCCGCCCGCCCGTCCCACAACGCCGGGCGCTGCCCCTGCTTGGCGCGACCGTCGATGGCCGCCGTAGCCGCGTCGACGATGCGTGCCGCGTCGGTGCCAACCAGGACGTTGGTACCCTCATCGACGGTCACGGGCCGCTCGGTGTTCTCGCGGATCGTCACGCAGGGCACGCCCATCGCGGTGGTTTCCTCCTGCAGGCCACCGCTGTCGGTCAGGGCCACCGCCGCGTCCTTCCACAGATTGAGGAACTCCATGTAGGCCCGGGGACCCACCAGCGTAATCCGGTCGCCGAGGTCGATACCGAACTTGTCCAGATTCGCGCGGGTGCGCGGATGGACGGGAAAGACCAGTGGCAGGCGCTCCGAAATGGTGCGCAGCGCGCCGCCAATGCGGGCGAAGGTGTCCGCGTCGTCCACGTTCGAGGGCCGGTGCAGCGTGACCACGCCGTAGGCCGGATGGGCGGCCTTGAAGGCGGCCGTCTCGAAACCATCGGTTGCAATTTTCTCGAGCTTGGCGGCCTGGTAGAAGAGGTTGTCCACCATCACGTGGCCGACATAGTGCACGGCCGACGCGGCCTTGCCCTCGCGCAGCAGGTTGTCCCGCCCGCTGGGTTCGGTGACGAAGAACCAGTCGCTGATCGAATCGGTGACCAGCCGGTTGATCTCTTCCGGCATTGCCATGTCGCCGCTGCGGAGGCCCGCCTCCACGTGCGCAACCGGGATGCACAGCTTCTTGGCGACGATCGAGCAGGCCAGCGTCGAGTTCACGTCGCCCACCACCAGCACGCAGTCGGGCCGCTCGGCCTGGCACAGCTCTTCGAAAGCCAGCATGATGCGGGCCGTCTGCTGGGCGTGGGAGCCGCCGCCCGCGCCCATGAAGAGGTCCGGCGCCGGAATGCCGAGCTCTTCGAAGAAGACCTCGTTCATTTCCCGGTCGTAGTGCTGGCCGGTGTGGATGATCTTGTAGGCCAGCGTGCCAGCGGCATCGAGGGCCCGCACGATCGGCGCGATCTTCATGAAGTTGGGGCGCGCGCCCGCCACCAGGTAGAGCATCGGTTTTGCCATGACCCGCCCTCAGACCTGGTAGTAACCGCGATACCACGCGATGAAGCGCGACACCCCCTCGGTCACCGGCGTGGCAGGCTGGAACGCGGTCCACTGCTGCAGTTCAGCGGTGTCGGCATAGGTGGCCGGCACATCGCCATCCTGCATCGGCAGGAAGTTCTTCTCGGCGGGCTGCCCCAGCGCCGATTCGATGGCCTCGATGAAGGCCATCAGCTCGACCGGGTTGTGGTTGCCGATGTTGAAGACCCGGAAGGGCGCCTTGCTGCGGCCCGGGTCGGGTTGATCCGGGTTGAAGTCCACGTCCGGCTCGGCGACCCGGTCCATGGTGCGCACCACCCCCTGCACGATGTCGTCGATGTAGGTGAAGTCGCGGCGCATGCGGCCGTGGTTGAATACGTCGATCGGGCGCCCCTCGAGGATGGCCTTGGTGAACAGGAACAGGGCCATGTCCGGCCGGCCCCACGGCCCGTAGACGGTGAAGAAGCGCAGGCCGGTAGTCGGCAGGCCGAAGAGGTGGCTGTAGGTGTGGGCCATCAACTCGTTGGCCTTCTTGGTGGCCGCGTACATGCTGATCGGGTGATCCACGCTGTGATGCTCGGAGAACGGCATCAGCGTGTTGCCCCCATAGACGCTCGAGCTGCTGGCATAGACCAGATGCGCGACCTGGTTGTGGCGGCAGCCCTCGAGGATGTTCATGAAACCAACGAGGTTGCTATCCACATAGGCGTGTGGGTTCTCAAGGGAGTAACGCACGCCGGCCTGTGCCGCCAGGTGAATGACCCGGTCGAACTTCTCGGCCGCGAACAGCGCTTCCATCCCCGGACGGTCGGCCACATCGAGCTTGACGAAGCGGAAGTTGGCGTTGGGGGTCAGCCGCGCGAGCCGCGCTTCCTTCAGCGTCGGATCGTAGTAGTCGTTCAGGTTGTCGAGTCCGACAACTTCGTCGCCCCTCGCCAGGAGCACTTCCGATGTGTGCATGCCAATGAACCCGGCGGCACCGGTTACGAGAATCTTCATCCAGTCCTCAATCGATCACGTTCAGATGGAGCGGATTCTCGCACAGGGACATGGCATTTCCAGGAAGCATGCCGCGGCGCGGCAGTGAATGCTCCAGGTGAACGCTAGTCGTACACCTCGCAGGCATCGAGCAGACAGCCCTTGCGGTCCTTGGCCGAGAGCAGCGGCTCGATCTCCAGCGGCCAGTCGACGCCCACCGTGGGGTCGTTCCACAGCAGGCAGCGCTCGTGCTCCGGTGCGTAGTAGTCGGTGGTC